>CAZYKR010000462.1:0-1542 GCA_964648005.1 uncultured Iamiaceae bacterium | reverse complement strand
GACTGGGGCGCCGCCGTGCTCGCGCAACCAAACGTCGCTGCGCTGCGCCATCCCGACGGCATCCACTACACCGACGCCGGCAACGCGTTCGTGGCACGGTGGACCTTCAACCAGACGGTGCGCGTCGTCGCCCCCAGCCCCTGACGACTCCAGGGCCGGGCACCGCTCCTAGGCTCTGCGCCCATGGTTCGCCGCATCGGCCCCACACGGAGGGCACACCACATCGCACCGACACGGCTGCTCGCCGCCGGCCTGGTCGCCGCCACCCTCGCCGCCGGCGCCGCCTGCTCGTCCGACACGACCACCACCGCCACGGGCGCCGGCCCGAGCCAGGACACGGCCGGCGGCCAGGACACGACGGTGCAGACGATCCTGCCCGAGTCGACGACCACCACGATGAACCTCGCCAAGACCGGCGTCCCGCTCCCCGGCGACGCCGGAACCGTGGGTGCGCCGGGCAAGCTCACCCAGCTCTTCCCGGAGGACTCGCTCGGGGCGTCACGCGTCGTGCTCCCCAACGTGCCGGCCGAATCGATGGACTTCTATGCCCGCTACGCCGCGATGCCCACCGACGGCATGCCGGCGCCCGGCACACCGATGGACTGGTCCAACCGCTCGGCCATCGACGTGATCGTCGCCGACGACGTCCCGCTCGACGCGGTCTTCGGCGGGCTCGACGGCAACCGCGGCGAGGCCACCGTCCAAGGCGAACAGGTCGAGACGGCCAACTTCACGTTCGACGGCAAGCAGATCAACGGCGTCGCCTTCCGCAGCGGCACGCGCACGGTGATCGTCCTCGGCCGCGCCGTCGACATCGCCACCGCCGTCCAGGTCGCCGACACCGTGACGCTGGTGGCCCCGTAGCGCTCGGCCGACTCGCCGCAGCCGCCGGCCGACCCCTCAGCCCGTGAACGCCGGCGTGACGGCGGCCGCCGGAGCAGCCGTGGTCGCCGTGCTCGGTGTCGTCGTCACCGGTGCGGCCGTCGGGCAGGCGGCGGGGGCCGCCACGTCGGCGGGGTCGACGCCCGGCCACACCGCCTCGGCGCCGGCCGGAGCGGTGGACGCTTCGTCGCCGGTCGGCAGCGCCGGCTGACCGCCGGTCAGCGACGCGACGATCGGCCCGAGGAAGGCCTCGTCGGACCACGAGTCCGGACCCACCGTGCCCCAGCCGGGCACCAGACCCTGCGGCGGGTAGTGGTACAGCAGGTTCGGGTCGGCGACGGCGGGGCACGGGCTCTTGCCGTAGAAGCTGTTGTGCACGACGACGAGATCGAGGCTGGGGATCACGAAGATCTCCTGGCCGTCGTGTCCGGCCGCGGCGAAGTACGGCGGGATCGATCCGCTGCCCGTCGGGTTGAGCCACCACTGGTACCCGTAGCCGCCATAGGAGGCGGCGGTGTCGGTGACCGAGGCGTCCACCCAGGACGACGGCACGACCTGGGTCCCGCCCCAGTCGCCGCCGCGTTCGAAGAGCAGGCCGAACCGGGCAAAGTCGCGCGTCGTCGTGTCGATGCAGCAGTAGGTCAGCGTGTGGCCGGCAGC
>CAZYKR010000461.1:0-1559 GCA_964648005.1 uncultured Iamiaceae bacterium | reverse complement strand
CGCCACGCAGCGCGGCAGGACGGCGCGACGCGCCGCGGCGGGAGGGCGGGGCGTGAGCTCGGGCAGGGTCCACTCGGGACGTCCGAGCAGCTCCCGGACCAGGGCTGCGACGGAGCGCCGGTCAGCGATCGGGATCTCGAACGCCGCCTGGGCGCCGCCGGCGCCGGGGGCTGCCGTGTGCAGGGTCACCGACACCAGACCGAGCGCGCGCCGGAGCGGGTTGTCGACGATGGTGAGCTGCTGGATCCGCCGCCGGGGCACGGTGAGGTTGCGGACCTGGAACAACCCGAAGCGCAGGTGCAGGTCGTCACCGACTTCGGCCACGGTGAAGCCGAAGCGGTTGAGCACCCCCGACACGATCGTGGCGACGACGCCGAACACCACGGCGAACCCGATGACCGAACCCATGGCGGTGATGGCAGCCGTGGCGTTGTCGGACGAACGATCGGCGAGGCGGACGACCGTGACGCCCCAGAGGGCGACGCCGCCGAACACGAGTGCGCCGAGCAGCAGACCGTGGTGGGTCACGGCGGCCACGGCCAGGCGTCCGGGACCGATCTGCAGCAGCACCCGCTCGGCCGGCACGGCCGCCGGCGGCGCGGGTCGGGCGGCGTCGGTCGGCGCGCCGGTGTGGGCCGCGGCGGCGGCGCCGGTGGCAGCGGTCTCGCCGGCGCCCTGGAGCGCGGCGCGCCGGGTGAGGGCGAAGGCTCGCAGGCCCTGCGCATCGGCGGTCGTCAGCAGACCGAGGTGCACCTTGGCGTCGGCGCCGGTGCCGGCCGTCTCCATCCGAAGGGTGGCCGTCCCGATGATCTGGTCGAACAGCTTCTGGTGCACGTCGATCTGCTGGAGGCGGGCGAACGGCACCACCTTGCGCGAGCGCTGCAGCACGCCGCTGTCGACCACGATGGTGCGATCGTCGACGGTGTACGTGGTGGCGAACCAGCGCACCCCGATGAACAGCGGGTTCACGAACACCAAGAAGACGATCAGCAGCCCCAGGAACGACCCCCGCCCGTCGCCGCCGCCGGCGGCGGAGGCGGCTGCGCTCTCGGCCGCCTCGAGCAGCAGGCCGCCCACGGCGGACACGGCGGCCGAGACGAGGGTGAGCGGGCTGGCGCGCCGCGGGCCGCCACGCGGGTCCGTGCCGGCGTCGGGGAGCCCGGGGAGGCCGATGCCGGGACCGCGTGCGCCTGGCGGGGGCGGGGACGGTGTGCCGGGTGGCGGGAGCTCAGACGGCATCGTCGATCCCGGCGCGCGCCAGCAGATCGTGCCGGAGCGCCTCCGCATCGTCGGCGGCGACGCCGGGGATGCGACCGTCGGTAGCGGCTGCTGCCGTGCGCAGGATGAGCGTCGAGAGGCCGACCATCCGCTCGATCGGGCCGCGATGGATGTCGATCTGCTGGATGCGGTGGTAGGGCACGAGCGACGCGCTGCGCCACAGCACGCCGTGCCGGAGCTCGATGGCGTCCGGCCACGCCGACCAGCGCCAGTGACGCCAGGCGAGGCCCGGCCACACGATCGCCCGGGCCACCAGGACGGCAGCGAGGCCGCCGGCGGCG
>CAZYKR010000460.1:0-1574 GCA_964648005.1 uncultured Iamiaceae bacterium | reverse complement strand
TCGACCTGGGTCGTGTCGCCGGTGACCACGGCACGCGACCCGAAGCCGATGCGGGTGAGGAACATCTTCATCTGCTCGGGCGTCGTGTTCTGCGCTTCGTCGAGGATGATGAAGCTGTCGTTGAGGGTGCGGCCACGCATGAACGCCAGCGGCGCCACCTCGACCACACCCTTTTCGAGCATGCGCTGGGTCCCCTCGGCGCCGAGCATGTCGTGCAGGGCGTCGTAGAGCGGTCGCAGGTACGGATCGACCTTGGCCATGAGGTCGCCGGGCAGGAAGCCCAACCGCTCCCCCGCCTCGACGGCGGGGCGCGTCAGGATGATGCGCTCGACCTGCTGGGACTGCAGCGCCTGGGCGGCGGCGGCGACGGCCAGCCACGACTTGCCGGTGCCGGCCGGACCGAGCACGAACGTGATCACGTTGCGCGCCATGGCGTCGACGTAGCGCTTCTGGCCCGAGGACTTCGGGCGCACCGTGCGGCTGCGCCCGCGCAGCACCTCCGTGGCGAAGACCTCGGAGGGCCGCTCGTCGTTGCGCACCATGTCGATGGCGCGACCGATGGCGCCCGCCTCGAGGTGTTGACCCCGCTCGAGCAGCACGACGAGCTCTTCGAACACCTGCGCCGCACGCCCGGCGTCGGCCCCGACGATCGAGATCTCGTTGCCCCGCACCTGGACGCGGGCGTCGGGGAACGCGTCCTCCACCAGGCGGAGGTACTCGTCTCGTTGCCCCAACAGGCCCACCATCAGGTGGTTGCCGGGCACGTGCACGCTGGCGGAGGTCGTGGTCATCGCGGGGGTGTCGGGGACGGTGGACAGGGTACTTGCCGCGGCTGCGCATCGTGCGGGTCGGCGCCCAGACGGCGCGGCACCGCACCGCTCGGGCATCGACCGCACCGGCGGGGCGCTGCAGCGAGCTGTGTAGGGTGCCGCACCGTGTCCGAACGCACCAGCGAGTTCGACGACCGCCCCGACGACCGCAGTGTCGACCGCGCCGCGGCTGATGCCGTGGCGGACGAACGGATCGCCGAGGCCGGACGGCGCCGCTCGTTGCGCCGCCAGGCCGACGAGGACGACACCTGGGCCGGGGTGCTGCAATCGCTCGGTGAGCAGGGCGCCACCGTGACCGTCGAGCTGCGCGGCGACCGGCGCCTCGTCGGCACCGTGGCGATGGTCGGCGTCGACGCCGTCGGGGTGCGCACCGCCGGCGGCCGGCACGTCCTGGTCGCCACCGCCGCCGTGGCCGCCGTGCGCGCCGACCCGACGACGGCCGCCGTATCGGGCGACCGTGCCCCACGACGGGCGGCGCCGTTCGCCGACCTCCTGCGCCACCTCGCCGAGGTCCAGTCCCCCGTGGCGGTGCGCGCCGCAGGCAACGCGGCACCCGTCACCGGCACCCTCCGCAGCGTCGGCGCCGACGTGGTGACGCTGTGGTGTGACGGCCGCCCGGTCGTCGTGCCGCTGGCCAACGTCGACGAGGTCGCGGTCGACGAGCTCGTGCTCTGAACGGGATTCGGCCCGCTCAGACATCCCAGGGGTGGTAGGTGTCAAGCGGCGTCTTGAATCATCTCGGTG
>CAZYKR010000459.1:0-1623 GCA_964648005.1 uncultured Iamiaceae bacterium | reverse complement strand
GACGACATCATCGCCGACTCCCGGTGGGACATGACCTACCTCGGCATGCAGATCATGGTCGAGGGCCTGGCGCTGGCCGCCTTCGGCTTCATGCACCAGATGACCGACGAGCCGCTCCTCAAGCAGCTGCTGCGCTATGTCATGTCGGACGAGGCCCGTCACGTCGCCTTCGGCGTGCTGTCGCTGCAGGAGTACTACCAGGAGCTGACGCTCGCCGAGATCCGCGAGCGCCAGGAGTTCGCCTTCGAGGCCGCCGTGCGCATGCGCGACCGCTTCATGCAGCAAGAGGTCTGGGAGCGAATGGGCGTGCCGGTCAAGGAGGCCGTGCAGCTGATGATGCTGACGCCGGACCAGAAGATGTTCCAGGCCATGCTGTTCTCCAAGATCGTGCCGAACTGCAAGAAGCTCGGCCTGCTCGACGCCGGCGACGGCTGGCTCCGGACGAAGTTCACCGAGCTCGGCGTGATCGCCTTCGAGGACTGGGTCGACACCGGCGAGGAGTACGAGAACTTCGCGCTGACCGAGCTCGAGGCACGGGCGCAGCAGATCGCCTGATCACTGCTCGTCGCACCGCCCCGACACCGGGTGCACACCGTTCACCTGGTGCCGGGGCGCGTTGCGCGACCAGGCCCTTCGGCCTAACATGCCGCTCTCGGCTTCCTGCCGACGAAAGGGGCCGCCCACCCGACCGGGCGGCCTTTTTCGTCTTTTCGGGCACGTTGTCGGGCGGACGCCCTACTGGAGGAGTGCGGTGGCCATCGAGGCGGTGCTGTTCGACATGGGTGGCGTGCTGGTCGGCGTGCGCGCACCCGTCGAGCTCGTCGGCGGCGGGGTCGACGCACGCACCGCGTGGGCCCGCTGGATCGCGTCGCCGGCGGTGCGCGCCTTCGAGCGGGGCGAGCTCGACATCGACGACGCCGCCGCGGCGTTGATCGAGGAGTTCTCGCTCGTGGACACGCACGCCGGCGTGGTCGAAGCCGTGCGGACCATCCCGACCGGCCTGCTGGCCGGCGCCGACGTGCTGGTGGCCGAGGTGCGTCGGCAGGTGCCGGTGGGCATCTTGAGCAACACCAACGCCCTGCACTGGTCGAGTCAGCCCGATGCCGACACCATCCAGGCGATGGTCGACCATGCCTTCGTCTCGTTCCAGCTCGGGCTGGTGAAGCCCGACCGCGACATCTTCGAGCACGCAGCGTCCACCCTGGCGGCCGATCCGAACGCCGTCGTGTTCCTCGACGACAACCAGGTCAACGTCGACGGGGCGCGGGCTGCGGGCTTCGAGGCGCATCTGGCGATCGGGCCGGGCCAGGCGCGCTCGGTGCTCGTCGAGCTCGGTGTGCTCCCGGCCGCAGCGACCACGTCGTGAGCCACCGCTCGACGCCCGATCTGGCGCTGCTGGTGGCGCTGCGCGTGCGCGGCGTCGCCGATGTGCCGACGCTGGCGCGCACCGCTGGGCTGGCCGCCGCCGGGGTAGACGAGGCACTCGACCGGCTCGCGGCCGATGGGGCAGTCCGCCTCCACACCGGGGCGTTGCCTGGCTGGGGTCTCACCGCGTCCGGCCGGGCCCTCGGCGAGCGGCTGGCCGCCGACGAGCTGGACGCCACCGGGTCGCGGCCCGCGGTC
>CAZYKR010000458.1:0-1639 GCA_964648005.1 uncultured Iamiaceae bacterium | reverse complement strand
CGCGCAGCGCCATCACCGGGACGGCGAGGTTGACGAACGGGACGAACCACGCCGCCGCCACCAGGTCCGGCGCGATGCGCGACGGTCCGGCGCCGAGCGCCTCCAAGTTGCGGTAGGCCCGATTGGTCCAACCGACGGCGACGAGCAACACGGCGACCACGCCGAGCGAGAACACCTGGAGGCCCAGGGTGGCGATGGCGCCGATGCCGGTCAGGTCGGGATCGAACGGGAGCACGCCGCTCGAGTCGACGCCGACCGCGGCGACGAACGCCAGCAGCGTCGTCAGCGCCAGCGACACGAGCGCTGCGCCCCACAGCGCCGTCCGCCATGCGGTCGTCCACCAGCGCAATGGCTGATAGGCGGTCGTGGACGACGGCCCCGGAGTCGTCCACACGCCGTCGAGCGGCGTGCGCTCCGGCTGTGCCAGGAGTTTGGCCACGTCGAGGCCGCAGCCGGCACAGAGCCAGCTCCCCGGCGCCACCGTCGCCTCACAGCGCGGGCAGCTGAAGGCCCGAAGCGCCGGACGCCGCGGTGGCTCGTCGGCGGCGGCACTTGGCAGGTCGCTGGAGCGGGGACGAAACTTCGGGAACCGATGCTCCTGGTTGGGTGCATCGCACGTCGGGCAATAGCGGTCCGCCTGTCGCAGGTGGGTACCGCAATTCGGACACGTCGTCATCGTCACCGCCATGACTAGGTCTATCGACCTATGGCACATGTCACTTGACTGAATTTCTAGGTCGTTCGGCCCATGGCCTGATCCGAACGGCCCACGGAGGAGGAACCCATGTCGTTCGATACACGAGGCGTGCTCGAGGTCATCGATGCCGACGGCGTCCGTCTGCTGCGCTTCGACCGACCCGAAGCGCTCAACGCCTTCAGCCAGGCGCTGTGGGAGGCCGTGACCGAGGCCCTCGCCGACGCCGCCGAGGACGACGCCATCCACTGCGTCGTCCTGACCGGCAACGGCCGAGCCTTCACGGCCGGCATGGATCTGACCGAGATGGCCGACACCGAGGCGCTCGCCAAGCTCGACACGCCGGGCTATCAGCTGCTCATGCCGGTGCTCGAGGCGTTCCCCAAGCCGCTGCTCGCCGCCGTCAACGGCGTCGGCGTCGGCATCGGCATGACGATGCTCCCCCACTGCGACATCGCCCTGATCGCCACGTCCGCCCGTTTGAAGGCGCCGTTCGTGAGCCTCGGCGTGACCACCGAAGCCGCCGCCAGCGTGACGTTGCCGGCGGTCGCCGGATGGCAGCGAGCCGCGCATCTGCTGTTCACCGAACCGTGGGTCGATGCCGAGCGCGCCGTCGAGTTGGGCCTGGCGCTCGAAGTCGTACCCGACGACGAGGTGCTCGAGCGCACGATGGCCATCGCCCGGACGATCGCCACCATGCCGCTCGCCTCGCTCGTGGCGACGAAGGAGATGCTCGTCGCCGGGCGCATCGACGCGCTGCGTGCCGCCCGCCTGCGCGAGGAGCGGGTGTTCGAACGGCTCGTCGGCGAGGCCGCCAACGCCGCCGCCCTCGCCGACTTCACCGGCAAGGGCTGACGCGCGCCGACCGTTCCGATCAGGCGGCTTCGGGGGGCGCGCGGCGCGCCGCGGCCCTGTCCGGCGCCGCCGCGCGGCACCGTCAGCAGC
>CAZYKR010000457.1:0-1642 GCA_964648005.1 uncultured Iamiaceae bacterium | reverse complement strand
CCGAGCCACCCCGAGAACAGCGCGCCGGCGAAGGCCCCGGCGGCGGGCGCGGCGTACAGCGGGCCGATGGCGTCCTCGCCGCCGAACACCTGCACCGCCAGCGCCGGGAACAGCGCTCGCGGCATGCCGAAGACCATGGCGTTGATGTCGATGACGAACGTGCCCTGCAGCGCCTGGCGTCCCTTGAGGAAGTGCACGCCCGCCAGGATCGACGCGCGCCCCGCACGCTCGGCACTGCCCTCGGGGATGATCGGGCGCATCGCCAGCAGCGCCACGATCGACGCGCCGTACGTGGCGACGTCGATCCAGTAGGTCATCGCCAGCGACACCTGGGCGATCAACAGACCGGCGACGAGCGGTCCGACGATGAGTCCGAGCTGCCACATGAGCTGGTTCAACGCCAGCGCCGCCGGCAGCGACCGACGTTCCACCAACACCGGGACCGACGACGAGCGCGTCGGGTGATCGATGCCCGAGAATCCGGCCGCCAGGCCGCTCAGCACGTAGATGGCCCACAGCCGCGGCTCCCCGACCACCGTGTTGAGCGCCAGCCCGACCGTCGTGGCCACCAGAAGCAGCTGTGCCACCAGCAGCACCTTGCGGCGGTCGTAGGTGTCGGCGAGGGAGCCGCCGAGGAACGAGCCGGCGATCAGCAACGGGAGCTGCACGAGGCCGAGCATCCCGACCGCCAACGACGACTCGGTGAGCTGGTACACCTGCACCGGCGCCGCCACCGCCGTCATCTGCGTCCCGAGATACGAGATCGTCTGTCCGATGTACAGCAGCCGGAACTGGCGCGAGGCGCGCAGCGGCGTCAGATCGACGAGCAGGCGGGTGCGCTCGTGGCGCGGGGAGCGGGCGATCAGGTCACGCTAGATGCAGCCCTCATCGTGCCTGCCAGTTGGGGGCGCGCTTGTCGGCGAACGCCTTGGGGCCTTCCTTGGCGTCGTCGGTGGCGAAGATGCGCTGCGACAGCTCCTGCTCGATGTCGTAGGCCTCGGCGAGCGTGGTCGACAGACCGCGGATCACCGACTCCTTGGTCGCCTGCACGGCGAGCGGCGCGTTCACGGCGATGCGACGCGCCCAGTCGAACGCCCGCTCGAGCAGCTCGTCCTCGGGCACGATCTCGTTGATCACGCCCATGCGCAGCGCGTCCTCGGCCGGGAACGCCTCCGCCGTCAGCAGGAACGCCATCGCCGCCGGGAACGGGATCTGCCGGGGCAGGCGCGCCGTCGTCCCCCCGCCGGCGAACAGGCCCCGTTTGGGCTCCATCACCCCGAAGCTGGCGTGCTCGGTGGCGACCCGGATGTCGATGCCACCGAGCATCTCCATGCCGCCGGCGACGCACGGCCCGTTGATGGCGGCGATGATCGGCTTGTACAGCTTCACGTCGCGCAGCACCGCACGCTGACCGTCCGAGAGCTTGCACCCGTCGATCTCGGTCACCTCGCCCTTGGCGATCTCCTGGTAGAGCGCCGTGACCTGGGGCATGTAGTCCTTGAGGTCGGCGCCGGACATGAAGTTGCGCTCGACGCCGGTGATGACCGCCACCCAGGCGTCGTCGTCGAAGCGGAACGTCTTCCACGCCTGCGTCAGGTCACGGAAGTGGTACATGTCGAGCGCGTTGCGGCGCTCGGGGCGA
>CAZYKR010000456.1:0-1664 GCA_964648005.1 uncultured Iamiaceae bacterium | reverse complement strand
CGTCGCCGCCGCCCGGCTGGCGCTCGGCAACCCCGCCGCCCGGATCGTGCCCGACGCCGACGACCCCGACCTCGGCGCCGACGCCGCGCTGCGCCGACGCCTCGTCGACACCATCGCCGACGAGGTCGACCGCCGCCGGCGCGCCAGCGGCAGCCTGAGCTTCGACGACCTGCTCGTCCGCCTGCGGGCCGCCCTCGACGACCGCGACCGGGGTGCCGCCGCCCGCCACGCGCTTCGGCGCCGGTACCGCATCGCGCTGATCGACGAGTTCCAGGACACCGATCCGGTCCAGTGGGCCATCTTCGATGCCATCTTCGGCACCGATGCCGCAGACATCCCCGAGGGCGGCCCGACGCCGACACTGGTGCTCGTCGGCGATCCGAAGCAGGCCATCTACGCCTTCCGCGGCGCCGACGTGCACACCTACCTCGACGCCGCCCACGCCCCGGGCACCCACCTGTGCGGGCTCACCACCAACTGGCGCTCCGATGCCGCCTACCTCACCGCCCTCGAACTGCTGCTCGAGGGCACCACGTTCGGCGACGACCGCATCGCCTTCCACCACGTCGACCATGCCGAGCGCAACGCCAGTACCCGCATCGTCGACGGCAACGGCGATCCGCTGCCGACCCTGGCGCTGCGCCTGGCCGCCGGCGACATCGACCGCCACTCGCGCCGAGCGAAGATCGTGCTCACCGAGGCGGCGCGCGACGCCGTGCACCACGACCTCGCCGTCTACATCCGCGACCTGCTCGAGGACGCGTGGATCCCCGGCCGCACCGACGACGACCGGCCGCGCCCACTGCAACCCGACGACATCGCCGTGCTGGTCGCCACCGGCGCCGAGGGGCCCGAGGTGCGTGCCGCGCTCGAGCGCGTCGGGGTGCCCGCCGTCATGGCGCGCGGCGACAACGTGTTGACCTCCGCCGCCGCCACCCAGTGGCACCTGCTGCTCAGCGCCCTCGCCCGGCCGGCCGACGTCCGCCGTGCTCGCGCCGTCGCCGTGTCCTGGTTCGTCGGCTGGACGGGTGACGAGCTCGCCGCCGCCGACGACGACGCCATCGCCGACCTCCACGCCACGCTGCATCGCTGGGCCGACGTCCTCGCCGGGCAGGGCCTCGCCACGCTGCTGGGCACGCTGCGCGCCGAGACCGGCGTGGCGGCGCGCGTCCTCGCCCGCTCCGACGGCGATCGAGCCATGACCGACCTCGACCACGTCGCCGAGCTGTTGCAGCTCGCGGCGCCACGGCGGGTCAGCCCCGCCAAGCTGCTCGCCACCTTCGAGCAGCTCGCCGGGGGCGACGACGAAGGCGACCCCGAAGCCGACCTCGCCGCCCGCCGGGTCGAGTCCGAGTCGCGCGCCGTGCAGATCATGACGACCCACGTCGCCAAGGGCCTCGAGTTCGAGGTGGTCTGCTGCCCGTCGCTCGCACACGCCACGCCGGTCAAGAAGGCCTTCGTCGACCCGGTCCGCTGGGACGCCGACGGCCACCGACGCATCGTCGACGTCGCCGGCGACGTGCCCTGGCCCGACGCCGACACCAAGGCCGCCCGCACCGAGCAGGCGCTCGCCGAGGCGATCGGCTCCAACCTACGGGTGCTCTACGTGGCGCTCACCCGCGCCCGGCACCACAGCGCTGTGTGGTGGGCACCGACCGACGGGG
>CAZYKR010000455.1:0-1699 GCA_964648005.1 uncultured Iamiaceae bacterium | reverse complement strand
CGGAGCCGACGCCGCTCGACGCGGCCGGGCGCGCCCAGGCGGCCGCCGTCGGCGCCGTGCTGGCCGATCGCACGATCTGCGCCGTCCTGACCAGCCCGATCGCGCGCGCCGTGGAGACAGCAGCACGCGCCGGGTTTCCGGACGCTGAGCGCCTCGATGCCCTCGTCGAGTGGGACTACGGCACCTTCGTCGGTCGGGTCGCTGCCGATGTGCGCGCCGCCGACCCCGCATGGTCGCTGTGGCGCGACGGCGCGCCCGGCGGTGAGGCGCCGATCGATGTCGTGGAGCGCCTGGACCCGGTCGTGGATCGGCTGGCCGGCGCCCTCGGCGACCTGCACGAAGCTGCGGCGGGCGGCGACCTGGTCGTGGTGGCCCACGGCCATCTTCTCCGAGCGCTGATCGCACGGTGGCTCGGCTTGACGATGCACGACGCCGGTGGCTTCGTGCTCGACCCGGCATCGATCAGCGAGCTCTCGGTGCACCACGGTCGCCGAGCGCTCGCCCGGTTGAACGACTGCAGCCACCTGGACTCGGCCCGATGACCGGCGCGCCACCGATGAGGATGTGGCGGTGAGCGAGCCCGTCGACGGACTCGCCGCTTCCGTCGGCGCCGGGCTCGTCGTGGCGGCGGCCGTGTGCGCAGCGCTGGTGCCATGGACGGTGACGCGGGCGCGTCGGTGGGGCATCATCGACGAGCCCGGTGCCCGCTCGTCGCACAGCGTCGCCACCCCCCGGCTCGGGGGGTTCGGCGTGGCCGCCGGTGCCGTCGTGGGCGCCGGTGCCGGGCTCGGTGTGCTGGCGGCGATCAGTGCCGGCTCGGCGGTGCGGGTCGTCGGTGTGGGAGCCGTCGTCGCCACCGCCGTGGCGTTCGGCGTCGTCGGTGCCGTCGACGACCTGCGGCGCGGGGTGCCGGTGTCGGCGCGTCTGGCGGCGCAGGGATGCCTCGGCGTGGTGGCGGCGATGGCGCTGGTCACCGTCGGGGACGCGGGCCTGGCGACGGTCGGGGGCGTGCTCGGCTGGGGCGTGGCGGCGGTGGGGATCGTCGGGTTTGTCAACGCCTGCAACTTCATGGACGGCGTCGACGGCCTCACCGGGTTCGTGGCGATCGTCGCTGGCATCGACCTCGTCGCCGTCGGCATCGTGGCCGGGGAGCCGTCGTTGGCGCTGCTCGGTGCACCGCTGATCGGTGCCGCGGCGGGGTTCTTGGTGTTCAACCTCCGTCCCGCGACCGTCTTCCTCGGGGACGGCGGCTCCTACCTGATCGGCGCCTGGCTGGCGGCCTCGATGGTGTTGGGCATCGTCGTCGGCGTGGCGCCGGTGGCGTTGCTCACCGTCGCGGTGCCGTACGTGGCCGACACCGGCGCCACGCTCGTGCGCCGCGTCCGCCGCGGCGAGGACTGGCGGGCATCGCACCACGAGCACGCCTACCAGCAGTTGGTCGAGCGGGGCTGGAGCCACCGGTCGGTGGCGGGGCTGGTAGCGGGGTGCTGCGCGCTCTGTGCCGTCCTCGGTGGGCTGGCTGCGGTGGTGCCGCCCGCACCCGGGGTCGTGCTGGTGGCGGCGGCGGTGGCGGTCGGCGGTGGGTACGTAGCGCTCCCGGGCCGCCTCGAGCGTCGCACCCACTGAGCGAGCGCCGTCCGGTCAGCCGGACGGGTCCTCGGCCGGGCCGAGCCCGAGGGTCGGGTCCACGCCGAAGGGG
>CAZYKR010000454.1:0-1699 GCA_964648005.1 uncultured Iamiaceae bacterium | reverse complement strand
ACACGAACTGGCAGGCCTACAGCGGCGAGGTGTCGATGAGCCACCTCTCCCAGATGGTGGGGCTGACAGTGCAGAACTTCGTGTCGGCAGCCGCCGGCATGGCCGTCATCGCCGCCATCATCCGCGGCATCACCCGGCGCCGCTCGGCGACGCTCGGCAACTTCTGGGTCGACATGATCCGGATCTGCCTGCGCGTCCTGCTCCCGCTCGCACTCGTCTCGGCCCTCGTGCTCGTAAGCCAGGGGGTCATCCAGAGCTTCACCGGAACGACCGAGGTGACGACGCTCTCCGGCGGCACCCAGGTCATCCCCGGCGGACCGGTCGCATCGCAGGTCGCCATCAAGCAGCTGGGCAGCAACGGCGGCGGCTTCTTCAACGTGAACTCGTCGCACCCGTTCGAGAACCCCAACGGCTGGTCGAACCTGCTGTCGATCTGGCTCATCCTCGTGCTGCCCCTCGCCATTCCCGTGGCGTTCGGCCGCATGGTCAAGGACCGCAAGCAGGGCAACGTGCTGCTCGGCGTGATGGTGGTGCTGTGGCTGGTGACGGTCGGCCTGGCCTCGGCGGCGGAGACCGCCGGCAACCCGGCTCTGACCGCTGCAGGCGCCGACCAGGGCGTCGCCACGGCCCAGGCGGGCGGGAACATGGAGGGCAAAGAGGTGCGGTTCGGCCCGGCGTCGTGCGCCCTGTGGGCGGCGTCGACCACGGGCACCTCGAACGGCTCGGTCAACTGCATGCACGACTCGATGACCGGAGCAGGTGGCGGCGTTGCCCTCACCAACATGCTGCTCGGCGAGGTCAGCCCTGGCGGTGTCGGCGTAGGCCTGATGGGTCTGCTCATCTACGCCCTGCTCGCCGTGTTCATCGCCGGGCTGATGGTCGGGCGCACGCCGGAGTACCTCGGCAAGAAGATCCAAGCGGTCGAGATGAAGCTCGTCGTCCTCTACATCGTCGTCATGCCGCTCGTCGTGCTCGGCCTCACCGCGGTGTCCCTGCGGCTGGGGACGGTGCTCGACGAGACGATGCAGGAATCGGGACCGCACGGCCTGTCCGAGGTCTTCTACGCCTTCGCCTCCGCCGGCAACAACAACGGCTCCGCGTTCGGCGGCATCACCGCCTCGACGCCGTGGATGGCCACCACCCAGGGCATCGCCATGCTGCTCGGACGGTTCGCCCTCATCATCCCGGCGATGGCCATCGCGGGTTCGCTCGCCCGCAAGCAGCGCATCCCGGTCACCTCCGGCACCTTCCCGACCGGCACCCCGCTGTTCGCCGGACTCGTCCTCGGCGTCGTCGTGATCGTCGCCGGGCTCACGTTCTTCCCCGCACTCGCGCTCGGCCCCATCGTCGAGCAGCTCATGGCGTCCTGAGGAGGCCGACCAGTGACCACCACCACTCCCCTGCCTGACGCGCCGGCCCCGGACGCCGTCGACGACGGACCGCCGGCCAAGCGATCGTTCCTCGATCCCACCATCATGGGTCCGGCCCTCGCCGACAGCGTCCGCAAGCTGCACCCGCGCACGATGGCCCGCAACCCGGTCATGTTCGTGGTCGAGGTCGGCGCCGTCGTCAGCACGGTGCTCTTCGCCCTCGACATCGGCTCGAGCTCCACGTCGGAGAACGTCTTCGCCGGCCTCGTCGTCGTCTTCTTGTGGTTCACGGTGCTGTTCGCCAACTTCGCCGAGGCGATGGCCGAAGG
>CAZYKR010000453.1:0-1700 GCA_964648005.1 uncultured Iamiaceae bacterium | reverse complement strand
CAGGATCCGCACGCCGTCGAGCGGCTTGCCGTTGTCGAGGGCGGCGGCGTTGGCGATGTCTCCGAGTCGCATGGCGGCGAGTGTGGCGCGTGCGGACCCGACCTCGCACACCTGACGGGTCGTCAGGTATCGTCGCCGCCCATGCGAGGGATCATCGCCTATGGGGCCTACGTACCGTGGTGGCGCATCGAGCGCGCCGCCATCGGTGCCGCACACGGCGGCAGCGCCGGGCGCGGGACGCGCGCCGTCGCGTCGTACGACGAGGACACCACCTCGATGGGCGTCGAGGCCGCCCGACGGGCGCTGCGCACGCTGGGCGACGCCGGGCGCGAGCTCCCCGAGACGGTGGTGTTCGCCACCACGGCGCCGTCGTACGCCGACAAGACCAACGCCACCACGGTGCACGCCGCACTCCGGTTGGGCCGCGACGTGCGCGCCTTCGACGCCGTCGGCGCCGTGCGTTCGGCGGCGGGTGCGGTGGACGCCGCCCTCGACGGCCGCCGCACGACGCTGGTCGTGGCGTCCGACGTGCGCACCGGGATGCCGAACTCGCCCGACGAGCGCGAGGGCGGCGCTGCTGCCGCGGCGCTGGTGATCGGCGAGGGCACCGATGACGCGCCAGTGCTCGCCGAGTACCTCGGCGGGGCGTCGACCTCCGAGGAGTTCGTCGACCGGTGGCGCGTGCCCGGCGACGTGCGCAGCCGCCAGTGGGAGGAGCGCTTCGGCGAGACGCGCTACGTGCCGCTCGGCACCGAAGCCTTCAAGCTGGCTCTCGACGCTGCCGGGGTCGGCGCCGAGGACCTCGCCGGCGTGATCGTGGCCGGGCCGCACAGCCGCGCCGTGCGCCAGGTGGCCGGCAGGGTCTCCACCGGCACCGTCGGCGGCTCGCTCGACGTGCTCGCCGACACCGTGGGCAACGCCGGCGCCGCCCAGGCGTGGCTGGCGCTGGCCCACTGGCTCGACACGGCCGAGGCCGGGCAGACCGTCGCCGTCGTCTCGCTCGCCGATGGCTGCGACGTGTTCGTGTTCCGGGCCACGGAGGCGCTGGCCGCACACCGCCCCCGCCCGCCGGTCGCCGATCAGGTGGCGGCGGGCAACCCGGGCCTGCCGTACCTGAAGTTCCTGGCGTGGACCGGCATGGCCACCGTCCAACCGCCGAACCGACCGGAGCCGGCGCGGGCCAGCTCGTCGGCCGCCGTCCGCAGCGAGGACTGGAAGTACGGCTTCGTCGGCTCGAAGGATCACGAGACCGGGGCCATCCACCTGCCGCCGGCGCGGGTGTCGTACCGGGGCGGCGCCGTCGACGACATGGAGCCGCTGCCGATGGCCGACGCCACGGGCACGGTGGTCACGTTCACCGTCGACCGCCTGGCGTACTCGCCGAGCCCGCCCATCGTGTTCGCCGTGGTCGACTTCGACGGCGGCGGCCGCTTGCCCGTCGAGCTGACCGACGTCGACGCCGCCTCGGTGGCGATGGGCGACCGGGTCGAGATGACCTTCCGGCGGCTCAACAGCAGCGACGGGATCCAGAACTACTTCTGGACGGCCCGGCCGGTCCGGGGCTGAGGGGAGCGCACCAATGGCATCGCACGGCATCAAGGACAAGGTCGCCATCGTCGGGATGGCGTGCACCCCGTTCCGCGAGCACTGGGACAAAGGCGCCGACGACCTGTTGATCGAGGCGTCCCAGGGCGCCATCA
>CAZYKR010000452.1:0-1784 GCA_964648005.1 uncultured Iamiaceae bacterium | reverse complement strand
ATCGACCTGAACGTGCTGGCGGGGGCGCTGGTCGCGTACCTGCTGATCGGGCTGTTCTTCGCCCTGCTCTACGGCGCCGTCAGCACGGTCGTGGATCCCTTCTTCGCCCAGCTCGCCGACCCGGCGATCGCCGACGACACGTACTTCAGCTTCATCACCATCGCCACCGTCGGCTACGGCGACCTCTCCCCCGCCCCCGGCGTGCCGCGGAGCCTGGCCGTGCTCGAAGCCGTGATCGGCCAGGTGTTCCTGGTGACGATCGTGGCCCGAGTCGTGTCGAACCTCGGCAGCGAGCGCGAGGTGCCGCCGATGGCCGAGCTCGACGGCGACGACGACGCTGCGGTCACCCCGGACGACGACGACCGCCCAGGGGCTCCGACCTGATCGCCGGCCTGATCGCCGGCCTGATCGACGGCCAGACCCGCAGGCGCACCTAGGAGACCGGTACGTCGAACGAGGTGCGCTCCTGCTCGAACTCGCTCAGGCGCGACACGACCTCGACCTTCCACGTGCCCGGGATCGACAGGTCGTCGGTGGCGTTCACGGTCCAGTGCCCCACCCCGGCCTTGACGGGCACGCGCTCGATCGGGCCGATGCCCTTCTCCGGCAGGCTGAACTGCAGGGTCACGTTCTGGGCGATGTCGGCCGGCCGCCCGGCGTTCTGGTACTGCAGGTGGATGGCGTTGGTGCCCGCCAGCGCCGGGGTGAGCACCATGTTCAGCTGGCCGCCCGCCACCGACTTGGTGCCGTTGAAGGGTCCGCTGGGCGACACCGCCGAGGACTGCGCCGGCGGGGTCAGGCCGACCAGCACGGCCGTCAGCCCCAGCACCGCCGCCAGCCCGATCGCTTCGAAGCGCACGTACGTCGACAGCCGCCGCCACCGCGCCACGTTGCTGGCGTCACCCGCGCCCGGCTCGACGTCGTCGTCGAGCACAGCGGGCAGCAGGCGCAGGTGGTTGAGCACGGCCAGGACGGCGACGACCGCGGCCACTGCCAGCTTGGCCAGCAGGACCTTGCCGTACGTCGACTCGATCAGCGCGCTGAGCGACCCGACTTCGATCCACGCCAGGGCCACGCCCCCGATCGCCAACAGCACGACCGAGATCGTGGCCATCGTCGAGAAGCGCACGACGACGCCGACGGTGTCGATCACGCCACCGGGTTCCTCGGCCACGTCGGTCTCGGCGGCCGCAGCGTCGTCGGCCGGCTCGACCTCGGGGGGCGCCTCCGGTGCCGTCACCCCGTCGGCCACGTCGAGCGCGGCGGCCTCGGACCCGCTGGCAGCGCCGGCGCGGATGCGACCGACCAACACGATGCTGAGCGCCGCGAGCCCGCCGAACCACAGCGAGGCCGACGCACCGTGCACGGCGTCAGCCGAGATCGACAGCCAGGCGTTGTCGGACTCGGTGCTGTGCCCCCACAAGGCGAACCCGACGCCCACGCCGAGCATCCCGTAGAAGCCGGCGACCTGGCCGGCCAGCTCGTTGCGTTGGTACATGGCGATGGCGGACACGGCCAGACCCGTCAGCACCGCCACCACGCTCCATCCGAGGCTGGCGCCGAGCGTGTCGGCCATGACGTCGAGGTTCAGCACGTCGAGCGGCCCCGTGCCCGTGGCCAGCGTCGCCTGCGTCACCACCAGCGCCACCAGCCCGACGACGCCGATGACGGTCGACACCAGCACCAGCCGCACCAACGAGCGGTTGTGCGACATGCGATCGTGCACGAACCAGGTGAAGAAGGCGGCGCCCGATGCGAGCAGCGCGCCCAGATACGCCAGGAAC
>CAZYKR010000451.1:0-1808 GCA_964648005.1 uncultured Iamiaceae bacterium | reverse complement strand
GTGCACGCTTTCGTCGTCGGCCAACGTCCAGGATCTGACCTCGCTGCTCGAGCAAGCGACGGCGTTGAACTCGAGCGTGTCGAGCTCGACGCCCATGATCATCAGCGCGTGGGGCGGTGACGGCGGTGGCACGGGTGGGGACCGGGGCCAGGCGCAGACCGTGTTGACCGTCGAGTCGTACGAGTCGACGTTCGGTACCACGGACCTCTACTACTTCATCGGGGACGACGGCGGTTCGGTCAACCAGAGCGGCGGCTACACCGGCGGCGCCGCGACGCTCGTGTCGTCGGTCGACTTGAACTCGACCGCCCCGTGCATCAGCGGCTACGAGACCAGTGGCGAGACGACGTCGGGCTGCAGTTCGAACGTGGTGCTGATCGCCGGCGGGGGCGGCGGCCAGGGCGGCGACTCGGGCACGTCGTGCTCGGGCGGGTCGGGCGGCGCCGGGGGCGTGGCCGTGGCGAGCTCCAGCACTGAGGCGTTGGGTACGGGGTCGAGTGGTACCGGCAAGTACTACGCCGGATGCAGCGGAGGGCACGCGGGGCAGGGCGGCGGCAGCGGGAATGGCGCCAGCGGCGGTGACGGCGGTGGCGGCGCCGATGCGCACGCTGGCCTGAGCGGCCAGGACGGCATCGGCGGTGCCGGGGGCCCCGAGCACGAGGACAACGGGCCCGGCTCGCCCGTCTACTGGACGAACGCCGCGAGCGGCTCGTCGGGTTCGTTGGCGATGATCGGCACCTATGGCGAGGGCGGCGAAGGCGAGTGGCGCGGCACCGACGGCGTCGATGGCGCGGGCGGCGCGGGTGGCGGCGGGTTCGGCGGCGGCGGCGCGGGCGGTAGCGGTGGCGCCCTCTTCCCCGGCGCCGGCGGCGGAGGCGGCGGCAGCTACGCCTGCGGCACGACGGCCTCAGCCTCGTCCTACACCCCCGAGAACTCGAACGATATCGCCGTCGTGCTGATCAGCTTCGTCGTGTCGTGACCCTCTCGTGTCTCCACGCCCGAAAGGACGTCCCGTGAACCTGCACAAGCGCACGGCAGCCCTGCTCGCCACGGCGCCGCTCCTGATTGCCGCGGCGGCCTGCTCGTCTGACTCATCGTCCACGGCCACCGGCACGACCGCCGGCTCGGTTGCAGGCACGGCGCCGGACACTACCAACGCCGCGCAGAGCGCCGGGACGGCAGTCGCTGCTGACGTCACAGGCAGCTGCGAGTCGACGTCATCGGGCGCGGTGGCGTGCACCCTGCCTTCCACAGGCAACTACCTCGATCTCGACATGTTGCTGAGCGAGGCTGCGGCGATCGACTCGACGATCACCTCGGACACCACCGTCGTGCTGTCGGCCGTCGGCGGGTCGGGAGGCTCGGGTGGGGAGACCTCGAACTACGACGCCGGCTCGGGCGGCTCGGGCGGGGTCGCGCAGTCCGTGACGACGCTCGGCGACTACGCGTCGACGTACGGCACGACGGACCTCTATTACTACCTGGGCGCCAACGGCGCGGACGACAACGACCACGGCGCGACCGGCGGCGCGTCGACCATCGTGTCGTCGCAGGACCTCAACAGCGTCGCCCCCTGCGTCTCGACGTCCACCTCGACGTCGTGCAACGTGATCCTGCTCGCAGGCGGCGGGGGTGGGGGCGGTGAAGCGTCTTCGTTCTGTCACGGAGGCAACGGCGCCGCCGGCGGCACGGCCGTCGCCACCTCCGAAACCTACGCGGCCGGTGACGGCGCCAAGGGCGACGAGGACTGCAGCGGCGGTGGAGGCGGAGGCCACGGCGGCAGCGCGGGCACCGGCGGTGACGGCGGC
>CAZYKR010000450.1:0-1816 GCA_964648005.1 uncultured Iamiaceae bacterium | reverse complement strand
GCCGCCGCCACCGGCCTCGCCCGGGTGCTGTTCGCCCGCGACGCCGACGGGCGGATCGACCCGGTGGCGTTCACCGGCACCGGTGCCGTCGCCACCCCCGACGGCGGGGACGCCATCGCCGCCCTGGCGCCGCTGGTGCATCGCAGCGACGGCCGCATCGCCGCCACGCTCGTGCATCGACCCGACGGCCGACCGCGCCGCTGGGCCGGCGGCGCGGCATCGACCACCGCCGAGCTGCAGGCGGCCGCGCTCGGCCGCCGCCTCGACCGCCGGGCCGGTCGCTGGTCGTTCACCGCCATCACGGCCCGCGCCCATGAGGACCACGACGTCGGCATCGACCCGCTCGACGACACCGTCGGCGACGCCGCCGACGGCGACGAGCTGATCCCCCCCGACGAGCGACCCGACGGCCTCCCCACCGGTGTGGCGGCCGCCGACGACCGCACGGCCGGCACCGAGACGCGGGCTGCCGACACGCCGCGCGCCCCGGAACCCGACGCCGCTCCCGAACCCGATGCCGCCCTCAACGGGGTCCAGTCGGACGGTCCCGCCCAGCTGACGCTGTCCTTCGACGCCGACACCGACGCCGACGCCGACGTGGGCGACAGCGACAGCGACGCCAACGCCGCCGCACCCGATGGCGACCGTGTCGTACCGCTGGGCGACATCGCCGGCGGCGCCGGGTTCGGCACCCTGGTGCACGAGGTGCTCGAACGGGTCGACTTCACCGCCGACGACCTGGCGACCGTGCTCGGCGAGGCCGTAAACGAGCGGCTGACCTGGAACCCGTGGGCGGTGGAGGTGGACCAGCTCGTGGAGGGGCTCGTCGCCGTCGCCACGACACCGCTCGGCCCGGCGTTCGACGGGCGCCGCCTCGTCGACCTGGCTCCGGCCGATCGGCTCGACGAGCTGAGCTTCGACCTCACCCTCGGCGACGCTGGCGAGTCGGCGACCGACCGGGCGATCGGCTCGGTCCTGCTCGATCATCTCCCTGCCGATGACCCGCTACGGCCCTGGGCCACCCATCTGGCCGACGGCCCGTTCGACGCCACGCTCGCCGGGCACCTCACCGGTTCCATCGACCTCGTCGCCCGCGTCCGCGCCGGCGGCTCCGGTACCAGCGGCGGCTCCCGCAGCGACACGGGCGACAACGCCGCGGCCGACCGGTTCGTCGTCGTCGACTACAAGACGAACCGCATCGCCGCTCCCGGCGAGCCGGCCACCGTCGGGCTGTTCCGCCCCGACCGCCTCACCGCCGCCATGGTGGCGCATCACTATCCCTTGCAGGCGCTGCTCTACGAGGTGGCGCTGCACCGCTACCTGCGGTGGCGGCTGCGGGGCTATGACCCAGCGGTGCACCTCGGCGGCATCGCCTACCTGTTCGTGCGGGGCATGGTCGGCCCCGACACACCGCACGTCGACGGCGTCCCGCACGGCGTGTGGACCTGGAGTCCGCCCGTCTCGCTCATCGAGGCGCTGAGCGGCCTGCTCGACGGCACCGGCCCGACCAGCGGCCCGACCAGCGGCCCGAAGACCGACGCCGAGGTCGGCGCGTGACACCGCCCACACCGCTGCTCGCCGAGGCCACGGCCCATCTCGAGCCGTTCGTCGCCGCCGGCGTCGTCGACGCCGCGGGGGTGCACCTTGCCGCGACCCTGGCGCGCCTGGTGCCGGGCACGCCTGACGAGGTGCTGTTGGCCGCGGCGGTGACCGTGCGGGCGCTGCAGCTCGGCCACGTCTGTGTCGAGCTCGACCGCGCGCACGAGGTCGGCGTCGACCCCGACCGCGACCCGGCAACGCTCCCCGAGGGCGTCGA
>CAZYKR010000449.1:0-1821 GCA_964648005.1 uncultured Iamiaceae bacterium | reverse complement strand
GTGTCAGGCCGTGGGCGCCACGGTGGCCAGCACGTCGAGCAGCCATGCCTCGACCGGCGCCTTCGTGACGCCGAGCGCCGTGAGCGGCCCTGGGGCGTCCGCCTCGAGCTCGAGCAGCCCGAGCAGCATGTGCTCCGTGCCGATGTAGTTGTGCCCGAGGCGCAGCGCCTCCCGATAGGCGAGCTCCAGCGCCTTGCGGGCCTCGAGGTCGTAGGGGATGAGCTCGGGGCCCTCGCCGCCATCAGCGGCGGGCACGGCGGCGAGCGCCGCGGCGCGGACATCGTCGAGCTCGCACCCCTGCGCCTCGAGGCTCCGCCAGGCGAATGCCTGCGGCTCGCTCAGCAGGCCGAGCAGCAGGTGGGCGGTGGCGATGGAGGCGCTGGCGGTGGCGCGCGCCTCGTCGTGGGCGGCGACGACGGCGTTGCGCGCCCGCGTCGTGAACCGGCTGAAGCCGTCGTCTGCCTCGCCGGATGTCTGGGCAGTGCCGGGGTCCTTCGGCAGGAACCGCTTGCGGGCCGCCTGCTTGGTGACGCCCATGCTCTGGCCGATCTCGGTCCACGAGGCGCCCGACCTCCGGGCCTGGTCGACGAAGTGGCCGATCAGGTGGTCGGCGACGTCGTCGAGGTGCTGGGCCGCCAGCATGGCGTCACGCAGCTGGTCGAGCACATCGTCGTTGACCTTGACGATGGCGTCGATGAGGTCATCGAGCCGTACGGAGGTGAGCTGCCGAGGGGTGGGATCGTCCGGTGCCATGGCGACAACTCTAGGTTGTCATCCCAGAAGACGACAACCCAAGGTTGTCGTCTTGGCCCGACACCGAGGTTTGTCGGGTGCCGGTGTCAGTCCGTGGCCAGCTCGTCCTCGGCGGCGAGCAGCGCCAGGCCCGGCAGCGCGTCGTGGTCGACGAAGATCTGCGAGGCGGCGGTGGCGCCGCTGAGCGCGTCGGCGGCGAGCACGACCGAGGCGCCGGTGTACGTCGTCTTCTCGTCGCCGGGGAAGTGGACCTCTTGCGGGAAGACGATGCCGGTGTAGTAGTGGCCGTCGTCGGCGCGCAGGTTCTGAGCCCAGCGGAACAGCTCGAGCGCCGTGTCGCGGTCGCCGACCGAGAGGTAGGCGAACAGGCACTCGCACGTCTCGGCCGCCGTGACCCACGGGCGGTCGCTGACGCAGCGCACGCCGCGCCCGTCGACGATGAAGGTCTCCCGGCGGTCGTCGAGTCGGGCCAGGCCCTCCTTGTCCCGCAGGACACCGGCGAGCACCGGGTAGTACCAGTCCATGGCCCACCGGTGCTTGGGGGCGAAGGCGTCGGGCAGCTCGCCCCGGCAGTGGGCGGCCACGACGTGGGCCAGGCGGGCGGCGGCCAGCTCCCAGTCGGGGCGCTCGTGGCCCAGCGCCTCGGCCAGCGCCAGGGCGCAGCGCAGCGAGTGGCACATCGACGCCGACCCGGTCAGCAGGGCGAACGACCACGGCGTCCCGTCGGCGTGGCGGGCCCAGATGATCTCGCCGCGCGGGGTCTGCAGGTCGAGCACGAAGGCCACGGCCCGATCGACGACCGGCCACATCGTGTCGGCGAAGCCTCGGTCGCCGAAGAGCACCCAGTGGTGCCACACGCCAGCGGCGATGTAGGCGATCGTGTTGGCGTCGAGCTTGTCCTGCTCGATCCCGTCCTCGAGGTAGTACTGGTGCCAGGACCCGTCCTCGCGCTGGATGTCGGCCAGCCAGCCGTAGGCCCGCTCCGCCTCGGCGCGCCGGCCGCCGACGGCCATGGCCATCGCCGCCTCGACGTGGTTCCAGGGGTCGGCGTGGCCGCCGGGGAACCAC
>CAZYKR010000448.1:0-1834 GCA_964648005.1 uncultured Iamiaceae bacterium | reverse complement strand
GGAGTGCTCGTTGATCTTCGCCGCGATCTCGCGCAGCTTGGCGGCGCGGTCCGGGCCCGACATCTTGGACCAGGGCCCCTCGTCGAACGCCTTGCGGGCCGCGGTGATCGCACGCACGGCATCGTCCTTGGTCGCCTTGGCGACGTCGGCGATCTTCTCGTTGGTCGCCGGGTTGTAGGTGGCGAAGGTGTCGCCATCGGACGAGTCACAGAGCTCGCCGTCGATGAACAGCTGGTAGTCGGCCATGCGGATGATCCCCCCTGGAATCGCTGTGGACGTCGGCGTGACGCTAGCCGCGCCACCAACAGTTGGCACCCTCGCTGACGACACGTCAGGAACTGGTGACCGGCGCCACGCGTGCGGGGCGCGGCTCACCGGCGCCTACGTCGCCGTCCAGCGTCCGGTGAGGTTCTTGCCGGTGACGTGCCCCTCGTCGGCCAGCTTGCGCAGGTGCGCCAGGACGCTGTGGCGTGCGATCGGCCAGCGCTCCTCTTCGACGCCCGCGTACACGACCGGCACGAGGTCGTCGATCTTCGCCGTGCCCCGCGCACGCAGGGCGGCGAGGATCTGCTGCTCGCGCTCGAGCCGGTGGGCGATCAGCGCATCGATCGCCTCGCCGGGCTGCTCGATCAATCGGCCGTGGCCCGGCGCGATCGAGCGCAGCCGCAGCGTGCGGATCTTGGCGAGCGAGTCGAGGTAGACGGCCATGTCACCGTCGGGCGGCCGGATCACCACGGTCTGGCCGTCGTTGACGTGGTCGCCGGTGAGCAGCATCCGCTCCTCCTCGACGAGGTAGCACAGGTGCGTCGACGCGTGACCCGGCGTGTGGATGGCTCGCATGCGGAACTCGGTCGACGTGATGGTGTCGCCGTCGGCGAGCTTGCGGTCGGGCTTCATGCCGCCCTTGGTCGAGAACGCCAGGACCTCGGCGCCGGTGCGGGCCTTGAGCGCCTCGGCCCCGGTGGCGTGGTCGGGGTGGTGATGGGTGAGGGCGATCCAGCGGATGCGATCGCCGCCGCAGCCGATGATCGCCTCGAGGTGCTCGTCGTCCTCAACGGCAGGGTCGACCACGATGACCTCGTCGATGCCGACGAGGTAGGTGTTGGTGCCCGGTCCGGTGAACACGTTCGGGTTGGGCGCCACGATGCGCCGCACCATGGGGCTCAGGGCGCGGGCGACGCCCGGATCGAGCGGCTCGGGCGGCGGCGGGGTGTCGTCGTCGTCCGGCGGGGCCACGACGCGCGAGGAGTACCGGCCCATCACCCGGCCTCCGGTGCCGGCGTCGCCATGTTGAGCTTGTTCATCGGCACGCCCGCCGGCAACACGATGTGGCTCACGTCGTCGTAGGCGGGATCACCGGGCAGCACGATGCGCAGCCCTCCCTCGGGCTCGGCGACGATGCGCGGCAGGATCGCCGGGACGTCTTCGATGGCGGCGGCGTGGGCGAGCAGGTCGGCCGCCGAAGCGAAGCGGTCGATGGCGAGGAGGCTGCGCACCGTCGGGAACACCATCTCGAACTCCCCGGCCTGATGTCGGGCCAGCGCCTCGGTGGGGGTGATCCACAGGTTGGCGATCACCTCGCGGTCATCGTGCAGGGGTGTCTGTCCTTCGGGCGCCGCGGCCACGAAGAACCGGGTGTCGTAGCGACGCGGGGCGCCCTCGGGCGTGATCCAGCGCGAGAAGTACGACATCCCGTCGAGGGCCAACTGCAGGCCTTCGGCCTCGCACACCTCGACCAGGCGTCGCTCGCCGCGGTCGACCGAACGCCGGTGCGCGTCGAAGCGGGCGTCGACCACCGGGTTCACCTCGGTCGAAAGCACCACCATCGGCACGC
>CAZYKR010000447.1:0-1842 GCA_964648005.1 uncultured Iamiaceae bacterium | reverse complement strand
CGACCGGCGCCCTGGGGAGATGGGGACGAGGGCGTCCGGTCGGCCGGCGCGCAGGCTGGGGGAGGCGGGGTTGGGGACACGTCGACCAGTCGGTGAGGTGGTGGGCTCGCGAGGCGAGCGGACGGACCCGAATGCCCGCCCGTCCATCGTTTCCCACACCCGCCGAAACCGGGTCAAGCCACGGTGGCGATCTTGCGCAAAGTTCATCCGGCGGCCACCGAGATGACGCCGCAGAGCCATGGCGGGGCCCCTCGACGACACGAGCCGTTCACCCGACGGGTGGACGCGCACCACGGCAGTTCTTCGGCCCGCGACGGCGCGTGCTGGACCTCAGGACGGGCCGTCGCAACGGCCGAGATCGGTCAGAACGGGCGGTCGCGGCGTGCCGGGATGGGCTTGGACCACCAGCGACCGCTGAAGCGCCAGCGTGGTACGTCTTCGGCCGGCGGCCAGCCACCGTTGCCGCCTCCCGAACCGAACGTCACCTGGATCGCCGCCAGCACGGCGGCGAGCTCGTCGTCGGTGAGGTCGGCGGGCGCCTCGACGGAGGTGCGATCGGCGGTCACGACGTCCTCACAGCGGCACGTTGCCGTGCTTGCGCTTGGGGAGCTCTTCGCGCTTGGAGCGCAGCATGTCGAAGCCGGCGATGACCTTGCGGCGGGTGTCGGCCGGGTCGATCACGTCGTCGACGATGCCGCGCTCGGCAGCCACGTACGGGTTGGCGAACCGCTCGGTGTAGTCGTCGACGAGCTGGGTGCGGGCGGCGACCGGGTCGGCGGCGCTCTGCAGCTCGCGGCGGTAGAGGATCTCGACCGCACCCTGCGGGCCCATTACGGCGAGCTCGGCCGACGGCCAGGCAAAGGTGAGGTCCGAGCCGACCGACTTGGAGTCCATCACCACGTAGGCGCCGCCGTAGGCCTTGCGCGTGATCACGGAGATGCGGGGCACGGTCGCCTCGCAGTAGGCGTAGAGCAGCTTGGCGCCGTGGCGGATGATGCCGCCGTACTCCTGGTCGACGCCGGGAAGGAACCCGGGTACGTCGACGAAGGTCAGCAGCGGGATGTTGAAGGCGTCGCAGGTGCGGACGAACCGGGCGCCCTTCTCGGCCGACTCGATGTCGAGCACGCCGGCGAGGTGCATCGGCTGGTTGCCCACGATGCCGATCGGCCGGCCGTCGAGGCGGGCGAACCCGCAGGTGATCGACATGGCCCAGTTGGGGAAGTACTCGACGAAGTCGCCGTCGTCGACGACGGAGCGGATCACGTCGCGCATGTCATACGGCAGGTTGGGGCTGGTGGGCAGCAGGTCGCGCAGGTCGTCGCAGCTGCGCTCGGCGTCGTCGGTGGGGGCGAACGCCGGCGGTTCCTCGAGGTTGTTCGAGGGCAGGAACGACAGCAGGTAGCGGACATCGTCGAGACAGGCCTGCTCGTCGGCGGAGACGAACGTGGCGACGCCGGACTTCGACGCGTGCGAGCGGGCACCGCCCAGCTCCTCGAGGGTGACCTCCTCGCCGGTCACGGTCTTCACGACGTCGGGGCCGGTGATGAACATGTGCGACGTGTGGTCGACCATGAAGATGAAGTCGGTCATGGCCGGGCTGTAGACGGCGCCGCCGGCGCACGGGCCCATGATCACCGAGATCTGCGGGATGACGCCCGACGACAGCACGTTGCGGCGGAAGATGCCGCCGTAGCTGGCGAGCGAGACGACGCCCTCCTGGATGCGGGCGCCGGCACCGTCGTTGAGGCCGATGAGCGGGGCGCCGACCTTGAGCGCCATGTCCATGAGCTTCTGGATCTTGGCGGCGAAGGTCTCGCCGAGGGCGCCGCCGAAGACGGTGAA
>CAZYKR010000446.1:0-1844 GCA_964648005.1 uncultured Iamiaceae bacterium | reverse complement strand
GACGCGCAGCTCCGCCTCGACGCGCTCGCGCAGCACCTCGTCGCGCGCCGGATCGTCGGCCGGCATCAGGCCGTCGGCGACCACGAGCAGGTCAGCCGCCTCGACGGGCGAGGTGGCGCGCAGCTCGGCGGCGGCGGCCCGCAGCACGGCCGCATCGGCGTGCGCGGTCGGCGCGTCGGCGCTCGCGGCGGCGACGACGTGACGCCGCACCGTGACCGGTCCCGCACCGCCGGCCACGAGCGCGTCGACGGCTCGGCGTTCGAGCGCCACGCGCGCCCGGTCGTCGATGCCGTCGAGCACCACGTCGCGCACCAGCTCGTGGTGGAAGTCCCGGCCGGATGGGTCGGCCAGGATCCCGTCGAGGACCAGGCGGCCCAGGATCTCCTGCGCCGACGCGGGGTCGACGTCGGCGACGGCGGCCACCACCTCCGGCGTCGCGCCGCGCCCGAGCACGGCCGCCGCTCGCAGGACCGCCAGCGTGGCGCCGTCATGCACCGACAGCCGGTCGAGGACCGAGGACCGACCCCAGCCGCCGAGCACGACCGCCAGGTACGGGTTGCCGCCGATGCGCGCGAGGTCGACAGCATCGCCACCGGCGCCAGCGCGGCCGGCCCAGCCCGCCACCTCGGCGACGATCTCGCGGACCTCGTCGGAAGACAGGGGCTCGAGCTCCGCGTGCACGCCGCCCGCCTGCACCACCTGGGCGACGAGGTGGGCCAACTCGGCACGCCGAGGCTGGGGGCGCATCGCCACCACCAGGCCGATGCCGTCAGCCGTCGCCCGCCGGGCCACGACGGTGAGGGTCAGCACACTGGCCGCGTCGGCCCACTGCACGTCGTCGGCGAGCAGCAGCAACGGCCCGTTCTGGAGCAGGTCGTCGACGCGGTCGAGGACCAGGTCCTGGAGCCGATACCGCAACTCCTCTCCCGCACCGGCCTCCGCCGACGCCTCGATGCGATCGAACGCCGAACGCAACGTCCGATCGCGCCGCACGTCGAGCAGCTCGCGCCAGAGGCCGAACGGTCGATCCACGTCGAAGCGGTCGGCGACGCCGGCGAGCGCGGTGACGCCGGACAGCGCCGGCGCCGCCGCCACCTCGGCCAACACGCGGGACTTCCCGATGCCCGCAGCCCCTTCGACGAGCAGCACGCCGCCACATCCGGCCGCCACACCGTCGTTCCATCGTTCCAGCGCGTCGCGCAGCGCAACCCGACCGCGATAGGTCGGCGGCGGGAGCTGACCGAGGGGCACGGCCGTCGAAGCTACCTCGCCGCGCCGTCCCCGATCCGTGTCGGCAGCGGCGGGTGGGCGGCCGCTGCCGACACGGTGGGAGTCCCCGCCGCGTGATGGGACGGTGGGGACGGACGCCGCTGCTCGGGGTGGGCCAGGGACGACGACCGGGGGTCAGCTGAAGTAGCCGACGACGTCGGCGATCACCTCGACCTGCCCCGAGTTGTTGAAGATGTCGATCTTGCCGCCGGCACCGACCTTGACCACGACGAGGTTGGCGATCGTCTGGTTGGCCTCGAAGTTGATCGACGACGCATTGGGCAACGTCGTACCCGTCGGGAACGTCCGCAGATGGCTCGGCGCCGTCGGCCCGGTGACGGTGAGGTTGAGCACCACGGCCGTCACGCCGCTCGCCGGGACGCCTTGCTGTCCCGTGATCTGCACGCTGCGGGTCTGGCCCGGGGTCCACTTGCTCTGCGTCGTGCCCGTCCCGTTGCGGGAGTCGAGCAACCGCCCCGGCGCCAACGGTGTGAACACGTCACCGGATGCGCCGTAGTACCCGACGACGTCGGCGATCACCTCGACCTGCCCCGAGTTGTTGAAGATGTCGATCT
>CAZYKR010000445.1:0-1863 GCA_964648005.1 uncultured Iamiaceae bacterium | reverse complement strand
GGCATCGGCTGACGCGGTGTCGGTGGCCTCGACCGGCGATGCGGCGGCGGCGCAAGGGTCCGGCACTGCCGAGGCGGTGCTGGCGGCGAACACCGAGGCGCCCGCGGCGGACGACGGGGCGTGGAGTGTCGACGACGCCACCGCCATCGAGCTGCACGGCGCCAGCGCGTCGGCCACGTCGTCCGACGTCGTCGTCGACGGCGCCACCGTGACGATCACGGCGCCGGGCACCTACGTCGTGTCCGGGACGCTCGACGACGGCCAGTTGGTGGTCGACAGCGCCGCTGACGGCGCGGTCCGTGTGGTCCTCGACGGGGCGTCCATCCACTCGATGAGCACGGCGGCGCTGCACGTGGTCGAGGCTGACGAGGCCGTCGTGGTGCTCGCCGAGGGCACGGCGTCCACGCTCTCGGACAGCGCCCGGGCGGACGAGGCCGACGGCGACGGCACGTCGAGCGCTGACACGACGGACACGCCGAACGCCGCGCTGTTCTCGATGGCCGACCTCACGATCGCCGGATCGGGGACGCTCGTCGTCGCCGGTGCCGAGGCCGACGGCATCGCGAGCAAGGACGGCCTGACCATCGCCGGCGGCACGATCGAGATCGACGCCGTCGACGACGCCGTGCGCGGCAAGGACGTGGTGGCGATCGCCGGTGGGACCATGACGGCGTCGGCGGGTGGCGACGGGATCAGCGCCGACAACGACTCGCAGGACGATGCCGGCTACGTGTGGATCAGCGGCGGCACGGTGGACATCGAGGCGGGCGCCGACGGCATCGACGCCGTGACCGACGTGGTGATCACCGGTGGCGAGATCACCGTCGCCGCCGCCGACGACGCCGTGCACACCGAGGTGTCGATCGCCGTCGACGGCGGCACCCTCGAGGTGGCCGAGGCGTACGAAGGCATCGAGAGCGCGGCGATCGCCATCGGTGGCGGCACCGTGTCGTTGCGCACCTCGGACGACGCCGTGAATGTGGTCGGTGGCGACCTGCAGATCTCGGGTGGTGCGGTGACGGTCGACGCCGGCGGTGACGGCATCGACGTCAACGGCTCGGTGACCATGACGGGCGGCACCGTGGTGGTCGACGGACCGTCGCAGCAGATGAACGGGGCGCTCGACTACGACGGCACCTGGAACCAGACGGGCGGGTCGCTCGTCGCCACCGGCAGCTCGGGCATGCTGGCGGCGCCCGGTGCCGGCTCGACGCAGGCGAGCCTCGTCGCAACGTTCGCCTCGCAGCAGGCGGGCAGCACCGTCACGGTGCGCAGCGCCGACGGCACCGAGGTCGTGGCCGTGACGCCGACCAAGAGCTACGCCTCGATCGTGGTGTCGGTGCCCGGCCTGGTCGACGGTGAGACCTACACGGTGACCGTCGACGGCGAGGAGGTCGCCGCCACCACGACCGCCGACGCCACCGCCGCGGCGAGCGCCGGTCGACGAGGACCGGGCGGCGCCGGCGGTCGGCCCGGCGGTTGAACGTCGGGTGCCGCTACGTTGCGCGCATGCCGCTCACGCGCATCGACCGCAGCGATCCGCCGCTCCGCCAACTCGCCTTCGGCGCCGCCGTGACCGCCGCAGCGACGGCGACCCTCGCAACGGCCTGGCGGCGCTGCGGGACGTCGAGCCGGACGTTCGCCGTGGTGGCCGTGTGGGTGCCGATGACCTGGTTGGGCACCGTGAGTCGCGTCGTCGAGCCCCGTCTCCCCGAGGCGGTGCACCGGCTGCGGCCGTGGGAGATCGGCGGGGCGCGCGCCTATGAGCTCGTCGGTGTGCGCGCGTTCAAGGCGCTCGCCCGGCGCGGCCCGGTGGCGGCGTTCAACCAGGATCTGCACCTACCGCCGGTGCCGACGGTCGAG
>CAZYKR010000444.1:0-1880 GCA_964648005.1 uncultured Iamiaceae bacterium | reverse complement strand
GGACGCCGGCGAAGGCATGGCGGCCGCCCGGGAACGCCGCGAGGCTGCCTGGCGCGGGCGGTGAGCCGTCTGCCGGCAAGCGGGCGCGGCGCACAAGCAGACGCCCGGGCGGATGGCACCCGGGCGTCTTCGGGACCGGCGGTGAGGCCGGTGGTGCGGGCGGACGAACCAGGCTAGGAGTAGACGAACTCCGGCCCGTCGAGGTCGATGGCGGGGATCCAGTCCTTTTCGCGCCAGTAGTCCTGGGTGTGCTGCCACTCGGGCCGGTCGAGGCGCTTGGGGAGCAGGTGCATCGACCGCATCAAGTAGCCCGGGTTGAAATTGTCCGGGTCCATCCACGGCAGGCGCTCGAGGTGTTGCTCCTCAGGGAGCAGCACCGGGGTCACCTGGCGGGCGCCGAGCTCCTCGAGATGCGCGAGCAGCCGACACACGACGTCGCCGATCAAGTCGGCACGCAATGTCCAGCTCGCCCGGAAGTACCCCATGATCCACACGAGGTTGGGCACGCCGGTGAACATCATCCCGCGGTAGGTGACGGTGTCGGGCCACTCGACCGGTTCGCCGTCGACGCTGAAGGCGATATCGCCCATGACGCACAGATCGAACCCGGTGGCGGTGATGATGATGTCGGCGGTGAGCTCGTCGCCCGATGCCAGCCGGATGCCCTTCTCCGTGAAGGAGTCGATCTGGTCGGTCACGACGGACGCCTGTCCGGTGCGGATGCCCTCGAAGAGGTCGCCGTCGGGGATGAAGGCGATGCGCTGCTGCCAGGGCCGGTAACGCGGCGAGAAGTGCGTCTCGACGTCGTAGTCGTCGCCGAGGCGTGCCCGCACCTCGGCCAGCAGGAGCTCCTTGACCATGTCGGGCTGCTCGGCGGCGAGCCGGACGACCTCGGCCTGGTCGTGGAGGATCTTGCGCCGCACGATCTCGTGGATCCACTCCTCGGGGATCTCGAGCGAGCGGAGCATCTCGGCGGTGTCGTTCTCGTTGCGGCCGGTGACGAAGTACGTCGGCGAACGCTGCAGCAGCGTGACGTGCTTGCAGTCGCCGGCGATGGCGGGCACCAGCGTGGCGGCGGTGGCGCCGGAACCGATGACGAGGACCTCGCGGTCGGTGAGGTCGAGGTCGTCGGGCCACGTCTGCGGGTGCACGATGCGGCCCTGGTAGTCGTCCATCCCCGGCCACTGCGGCGTGTGGCCCTCGCTGTGGCGGTAGTAGCCCTGGCACATCCACAGGAACGGGGTGACGAACCGGACAGCCTCGCCGGTGTCGGTGCGCACGCCGTCGAGCGTCCACGTCGCCGTCTCGCTCGACCACGACGCCGCGTCGATGCGGTGCTGGTAGCGGATGTGCGGCGCCAGGGCGTTGTCGTCGATCACCTCGCCCATGTAGGTGAGGATCTGCTCGGCGGTGGCGATCGGTGGCCCGGTCCACGGCTTGAACCGGTAGCCGAAGGTGTACAGGTCCGAGTCGGAGCGGATGCCGGGGTAGGTGTGGGTCAGCCACGTGCCGCCGAAGCTCTCGAGGGCGTCGAGCACGACGAACGACGTGCCGGGCCGCTGCGTCGTCAGGTGGTACGCGCTGCCGATGCCCGAGATGCCGGCCCCGATGATCACCACGTCGAGGTGCTCGGCCACCACGTCGGTGTCGACGTCGTGGCGGGTCGCGGTGTCGCTCATATCGATGCGGTCCTTCCCCATGAAGTCCGTCCCCTTGGAGGCGTCCCCACGCCGGGCTCGATTCTCACCGAGGGACGCGGCGCCGAGCAGGGCCGGAGGTCCCGACAGCCGCACCGCAACCATCTCGTTCCGGCGGCGCAACCATGTCGTTCTGGTAGTGCAACCGGTGGCTTCGCCTACCGGTTGCACTACCAGAACGAA
>CAZYKR010000443.1:0-1887 GCA_964648005.1 uncultured Iamiaceae bacterium | reverse complement strand
GGCGTTGCCGACACCACCGGCGAGCACCTCGACGTCGGCAGCGTCGGCCGCGTCGACGTTCGCGCCGTTGCTCGACGCGTCGTTCACCGCGGGTCCCAGGCGTCGGGCCGGTCGGCCAACGCCTGGACGTGCGGCGGGAGCGCGCCGGCTTCGAGGTCGGCGACGGTGACGGCGTCGAGCACGTCGCGCAGGTTCGCCCGCACGGCGATCCACATCGGCTGCAGCACCGCCGTCGCCGGCGGGTACTCGACGTTCTCCGGCCGTTCGCCGCGCACGTCGGCCAGCGGGCCCTCGACGGCACGGATGATGTCGGCCACCGTGATGGCCGCCGGCGGGCGCGCCAGCCAGTAGCCGCCCTCGGCGCCGCGCTGGGAGGCGACGATGCCGGCGCGGCGCAACGACCCCAGGATGTTCTCGAGGTACTTGAGCGGGATGGCCTGCTCCTCGGCGACACGGTCGCCCTTGGCGGGTGCCGACGACGACGCGCCGACACGCGCCAGCTCCACGGCTGCACGCACCGCATAGTCGACCTTGGCTGTCACCCGCACGGCCCCAGTCTGGCGTGCGTAGCGTGGGCCGATGGCCCTCCCTGCTGACGACCGCCCGATCGACCCGTCGCCTGTCCACACCAACGACCTGCCGGCGACCCCCCTGCGGGACCGCAACATCCCAGCCGCGGCGTGGGTGGAGGCACCCGACACCCTGCTGACGCTCGGCGACGACATCGGCACCGGCCCGGCCGTCTACAAGCGGCGGATCGGCGCATGGCTGCTGTGGCGCACCGGTCCTGCACGTGGCGCCCGGGCCGCCTACCTCGCCATCGACGCCGCCGATCTGTCGGTCCACTGGCGCTTCGACCTGGCTCCGGACGGCTCGGGCACCGGCACCGGCCCGTCGGGCGCCCACCACGAACGGTTCCGCACCTGGAAGGAAGACCTCCGCGACCACGGCACCGCCGATTGAGCAGGGCGCCCTGGCCTCGGGGTGAGCTGTGCCGATCGCCGCAGGCGTGGATGGCGGGTGCGGACCTCAGCTCGTCCGACCCAGGCGACGGTGGCCGAGGGTGAGCGCCAGCACCGCTGCTGCGGCCATGGCCACCATCAGTCCGAACGTGTCCCACTCGAACGAAGGCGACGAGACCAACCCTCGGTCGACGGCCTCGCCTGCGAGGTACAAACGGTCGCCAGAAAACCGGCCAGGCCCTTGCTGGCCGGTGCCGACCGAACTTACGAACACGTACGACTCGCCTACCTCGTACAGCGGGGTCATCGGTCCGCAATCGGTCTCTTGTGCGGACACGATGTCCACGTCATACACCCGCGGCGGAACCTCACCTCGCCCCACCTCGATCACCTCGAACCAGACGTAGTCCGACGCTGCATCGAGCGGCGTGCGCTCGACCGCTCGGGCAGAGAACACCGCGAGACCCGGTTCGCGGCGGAGCACCTCGTCGAGGCTTGGCGGTTCGGCCTCGTTGATGGCGCAGGCGCCAGCCGGCTCGGCCATGCACCACAGCGAGCCCAGTCCGAGCAGCGCCGACGCGACACACCAGCGGAGGATCGACGCTCCGGATACAGACGGACGAGGAGCGGGCGAACGTCTCGCTAGGTCTATGCGTGCGCTATGTGCCGAATAGCCGGAAGGTGTAGGACGAGTCAGCATCCGTCCGGCTCGACAGTCCCTCGGATCTCCACGCCGTCGCCGTCAACGCTCGACCACGCCTGGATAGTCACGCTCATCTTGTTGCCGTTCCCGAGCTTCGACGCGGAGAACTGATATCCGCCATCGCCAGGGCGCACCGACCAGCCGGTATCCCGCAATACCTCAGCGTAGAAGTCTGCTGCCCCCGTCGAGTCCCGAACCGAGAGCCGCCGCGCCACATCCCTC
>CAZYKR010000442.1:0-1926 GCA_964648005.1 uncultured Iamiaceae bacterium | reverse complement strand
CCGAAGGTCAAGATGTCGGTCTGGCCCTCGAGCGGCACGAGGTGCTGGGCGTAGACGTTGGCGGTGGTCACCTCGTGCACGGCCTCGACCTCGCCGGCCTGCACCGACGTCAGGCCGTAGGGGGCCTTCCAGCTGTGCATCGCCTTGCGACGCAGCGACGGCGACAGCTTGTCGAGACCGGTCTTGACGGCGAGGAAGGTCATGCGGTCCTTCGCCGTCCACTCCCACTCGCGCTTCTGCAGCACCGAGAGTGGCCCGTCGGCGCCGAAGGTGTCGTTGTTGAGCGTCGTCTCGATCTGGAAGACCTTGACGCCGCTGTCGCGCAGGACCTTGCCCATGCGCCAGTTCGAGTGGTGCAGCTCGGAGCTGTGACGGTCCATGAACGAGCGGCTGTGGCGCAGCGTGTGGACGTTGTGATGGTGGCGCAGGCTGCGGTACGAGGCGAGACCCGTCGCCGTCGACTTCCACCCGCCGTCCATGGCGACGAGGTTGATGTTCACGTACACGATCAGGTCGCTCTCGGCGGCCCGCTTGTTGATCTCGACCTCCTCGCCCTGGTCGGTGGTGCCCAGGAAGGCGAGGTTGTCGGGGTCCTCGGCGTCGTGGTTGTACAGCAGCCCGTGCGGGGCGAAGGCGTCGTAGACGCGGTCGCCCACGGCGTGGCGCAGCTCGGCCTCGGTCATACGCCGGTGCAGGGCCAGGGCAGCGATGAGGTGCACGTCGTCCACGCCGGCGGCCGCCGCCATGTCGAGCACCTGCTCGATGATGCGCTGGCGGATGTCGGGGCTGCGCATCGGGGGCAGTGGCAGCGAGATGTCGTCGAAGGCGATCGTCAGCTTCATGCCGGGGCGCAGGAGCGCCGGCAGGGGTTCGCTGTCGCCGAGCGGGTTGCACAGGGCGTCACGGATGGCGCCCTCGACGTCCTCGATGGCGGGGAGGGGCTCAGCCGGGTAGATCACCCGGCTGCGGCCGGGCGGCAGCTTCTCGAGCCGGAACTGCTCCCCGTGGTGGAACAGGATCGGCGGCGTCGAGCGATCGACGTCGAGCACGAATCCGGGCCTAGGCATGGTTCCCTCCGACGGGGCAGGTCGATGCGTTCACAGCCGCGTGCGCTCCTTGAGGGCGCGCAGGTCGAAGGCGACCTTCACCGCGCCGCGGGGGCCGGCGGTGGCGGCATGGGCGATGGCGTCGCCGTAGCGGGCGAGCGGGTAGGTGGCGCTCACCAGGCGACCGAGGTCGGCCGAAGCCACCAGGTCGAAGGCGAGGTCGAACGTGCGGCGGTGTTCGCCGGCGCCGTGATCGTGCGTCTCTGGCACGAGCTCGGTGCCGTAGGCGTAGGCACCGACCAGCCGGGCCTCCTTGTGCCACATCGGCGTGAGGTCGACGGTGGTGACCCCGGGCATGCCGACGACCACGATCCGACCGCGCGGCCGCACGACGGCCAGGCTGTCGGTGAGGCTGGCGGCGCTGCCGACGCAGTCGACCACGATGTCGGCACCGCCGGCCAGGCGCACGATGGCGCCGTCGCCGACGGCCATGGCTCCGGTGGTGCGGCGCACGGCGCGCTTGAGCTCGCCGGGCTCGACGATCGTGCCGCCGGCAGCGCGGCCGGCGTCGCCGAGCAATTCGGCGGCGAGGGCCCGCTGGTGCGGGTGCTTGGCGACGATCAGCAGTGCGGCGTCGGGGGCGTAGCGGCGCAGGGCGGCGACGGTCAGCAGCCCGAGCGTCCCCGCACCGAGCACCACGACCCGGTCGCCGCCACCGGCGTGCGCCGCCAGGGCGCCGTGCACGGCACAGGCGGTGGGCTCGACCAGCACGGCCGCCTCGTCGGACAGCTCGGCGGGCACGGCGTGCAGCGGGGATTCGTGGGCGACCATCATCGTCGACCAGCCGGAAGTCATCCGCCTCGCCGATCGCCACCACCTC
>CAZYKR010000441.1:0-1946 GCA_964648005.1 uncultured Iamiaceae bacterium | reverse complement strand
GGGTCGTCCGTGCCCGCCGCCTGGTCGCGGAGCCAGCGCAGGGTGTCGCCCGGCACCTGCCCGGCGTAGTGCTCGGAGATCGACGTGTCGATGACGGCGCAGGTGACGCCGGGCAGCGCCACGGCGGCGGTGGGCGTGTCGGCGAACGTGCCGCCGTAGTAGGAGTCGTGGTTGCCGCGCACGACGGTGAGCCGGTCGCCGAACACCGGCTCGTAGCAGGCGCGGAAGGCGTCGTACTCCTCGACGGTGCCGCGCGAGGTGAGGTCGCCCTTGACCAGCACGGCGTCGACGTCGGCGGTGTCGATCTCGGCGACGGCGCAGCGGTTCATCAGGTCCGGGTACGGCTCGGCGCCGTCGGGCACCGAGAACACGTTGCCGCCTTCGAAGCCCTCGATGATCCCGCACTCGGTCTCGCCGAAGTGCACGTCGTTGACGGTGGCGATGCGGGCGAGCAGCTCGCCTCCCGGGCGCTCCAGCGTGCGGAAGATGAAGCCGTCGTACTCGTAGATCGTGCCGGGTTCGAGCCCGTCGTAGACCCGGACGTCCAGGCCGTCGTGCACGACGGCGTGGTCCTCGGCGACGGTCGTGAGCTCCATGGGTCCCCCTGCGGTGTGCGCCCCCGCCCGGGACGACGTGCTGACAGTCTGCCCGCGCCGGGACCGTCGATCCGCCCGGGGCGGATCAGGCGGCGGCCGGGCCCGGGGCGGACCCGCCCTCGTCGCGGGTGCCGACGTGGCGCGACTCGGCCAGCGACGCCTGGATGAAGATGTAGGCGATGACGGGGAACGTGATGAAGATGCCCGTGACCTTCATCACGGCGCCGGCGAGCTGCTGATCCTCGAGGGCGGTGAACGACCAGGACCTCGGGGCGAGCTCGTAGGTGGCGTAGCTGGGTTCGGGCGAGAAGGTGATCAGCGCCGCCGGGATCATCGGGATGACGCCCGTCGCCAGGAACAGGAACGTGCACCGGGCGATGGCGCCGCGCAGGCGCAGCTCGCTGATGGTCGACACCACCGGCGTCCACACGATGAGCCCGGCGATCAGCCAGGCGATGTCGAGCACGAACGACCCGAGCTGGGAGGCGCGCAACCCGTCGAGCAGGTTGGGCACGTGGGTGAGGATCAGCACGCCGTTGTAGACGATGGCGGCGACGAACACGTTCGAGGCCATCCGGTAGGCGCGGTACAGGCGGGTCCGTTCGAGGAAGCGCCGGATCATCCACTCGGGCATGCCGATCAGCAGCAGGGGCGCCGCCAGCATGCCGTAGAGGATGAACTGCGCCGTGTGCATCGTGAGCAGGTACGACGCCGACAGTGCCGCCACCGGCCAGTCGCTCGCCACCCAGATGGCGACGATCCCGAGCAGGTACCACACGATGGCGCGCTTGTCCCGATCGGTGAGCCCGACGGTCTTGGCCCTCCGCCGCATCGACCGCAGGTAGGGCACCGTCATGACCAGCACCAGCAGCCAGGCGCCGACGTAGGGCCGCCACTCCCAGGTCCAGGGCCACTCGACCGTCGAGCACCACCAGGTCACGCGCCAGCCTCCTGGGGTGTCGTGCGGTCGAGCACGTCGTCGTAGGCGACGACGTCCATCGCCACCTGGGCCGTCTCGCCGTCGGCGAAGTGCAGGGTGACGGTGACGGTGTCACCCGGCTCGAGCGCCTGGCGCAGGCCTTCGAGCATGATGTGGCGCCCGCCGGGTTCGAGGCGGGTGATGCCCGACGGCAGGTCGAGGGTGGAGGCGTCGGTCATGACGCCCGAGGCGTCGGTGCCGTGCAGCACGACCTGGTCGGCGGCGTCGGTGGAGACGGCGTCGACGCTCGTGTCGTCACCGCGGTTGTCGAGGGTGAGGTACACCGACGCCGCTTCGCCGGCCTTGCCCTGCCCGGCGACGGCGGCGGTCACGTCGACCGGACCGGCCGAGGCGACGGGCGGCACCTCGCC
>CAZYKR010000440.1:0-1959 GCA_964648005.1 uncultured Iamiaceae bacterium | reverse complement strand
CGCCCGGCGCGCTGGATCGAGACCCGCAGCGAGTCGATGCTCGGCATCCACCACGGGCGCGACCAGGTGCACAAGCTCGCCATCGGCGGCACCCGTGACGGCCGGGTGCTGGCCTACGAGCTGGACGTGCTGCAGGACGCGGGCGCCTACCCGGACATCGGGGCGTTCCTGCCGTACTTCACCCGGCTGATGGCGCAGGGCACCTACGACATCGCCCGGGTGTCGTGCCGTACCCGCAGCGTCGTGACGACGACGACGCCGACCGCGGCGTACCGCGGCGCCGGCCGGCCCGAGGCGGCCGCCGCCATCGAGCGGGCGATGGACCTGTTCGCGGCCGAGGTCGACCTCGACCCGGTCGAGGTGCGGCGCCGCAACCTGATCCCCGCCGACGCCTTCCCGTACACGACGCGCACCGGCGCCACCTACGACTGCGGCAACTACCCGCGGGCGCTGGCCTTGGCGGTCGAGGCGGCCGGCTACGACGAGCTACGGGCCGAGCAGGCCCGTCGTCGAGCCGCCGGCGACCCGGTGGCGATGGGCATCGGCGTCGCCTGCTACGTCGAGATCACGGCTGGCCCCGGGGCGGGGGAGAAGGAGTTCGCCCGGATCACGATCGATCCCGACGGATCGGCGACCGTGTTCACGGGGTCCTCGGCCCACGGGCAGGGGCACGCCACGGCGTGGTCGATGATCGTGCACGACCTGACCGGCATCCCGATGGACCGGGTCGAGGTGGTCCACGGCGACACGGCGAAGGTCGAGGCCGGCGTCGGCACGTACGGGTCACGCTCGCTGCAGGTCGGCGGGTCGGCGCTGCACCGGGCCACGTCGGACCTCGTGGCGCGCGGCGTCGAGGTGGCGGCGAAGCTGCTCGACGTGGACGAGGCCGAGGTGGCCCTCGACACCGAGACGGGCACGTTCTCGGCCGAGAGCGTTCCCGGCGAGGCCGTCGGGTGGGACGAGGTGGTCCGCCTGTCGGGCGAGCCGTTCACCGAGGCTCACGAGTTCGTCACCGAGACGCCGACGTACCCGTTCGGCGCCCACATCGCCGTGGTCGAGGTCGACACCGAGACCGGCCAGGCGCGGCTGGCGCGGTTGGTGGCGGTGGACGACGCCGGTCGCATCCTCAACCCGCTCATCGTCGAGGGCCAGCGCCACGGCGGCATCGCCCAGGGCGTCGCCCAGGCCCTCGTCGAGGAGGTCCGCTACGACGCCGACGGCAACCCGCAGACCGCCAACCTCGCCGACTACGGCCTGATCTCGACGATGGAGCTGCCAGCGGCCGAGCTGGTACCGATGGAGACGCCGACCCCGGTCAACCCGCTCGGCGCCAAGGGCATCGGCGAGTCGGGCACGATCGGCGCCACGCCGGCGGTGCAGAACGCCGTCGTCGACGCACTGGCGCACCTCGGCGTCCGGCACCTCGACCTGCCCTGCACCGCCGAACGGGTGTGGCACGCCCTCGAGCTGGCCCGGGCCGAGGCCGGCTGACGCCGGAGGTGTGCGAGTGGGTGTGCGGCGCTGGATCTGGACGCGCCTCGGCGGCACGATCGACGCCGACCCTGACCCCGACGACTGGATCCTGTTCTTCAGGGGTCCCCAGGAGGGAGCGGCCGAGCTAGCGGAGATGCTGCACGGCGAGGGGATCCAGGTTCGCTTCGATCGGTCGGTGATCGGGGGGTTGTCGTATGGCCTCGACGAGTTGCACGTACGGCGCGAGCTCTTGGCGCGGGCGCAGGAAATCACTGGTTGGACGCGTGTCGATACCGCATACGTGCGGGCGGAAGATGTGCTCAAGGAGATCTACGCCGAGGTTGCTGAACGAAAGCTGCCGCACGAGTTCGTGGACCTGTGGGACGTGGCGCACTTCGCGAGCCTGCGGGCGGCCGAGCGGGCGGTGGCGGTGCTGGCGGCGGCGAACATCGGCTCGTGGATGAGCGAGCCCGATCCTGAGGCTGG
>CAZYKR010000439.1:0-1982 GCA_964648005.1 uncultured Iamiaceae bacterium | reverse complement strand
GACCCCAGAGCTCGACGGTGTCCTCGGTGACGTCGTCGGTCTCGCGCAGGCGGACCCGGACGTCCTCGCGCTCCGCCGTCGGCAGGTTCTTGCCCACGAAGTCGGCCCGGATCGGCAGCTCCCGGTGGCCCCGGTCGACGAGCACCGCGAGCTGCACGGCCCGGGGGCGGCCCAGCTCGGTCAGCGCGTCGAGCGCCGCCCGGATGGTGCGGCCCGTGTAGAGCACGTCGTCGACCAGGACCACGACCCGACCCGAGACGTCGACGGGCACCTCGGTGGGACCGAGCGGCTGCACCGGCCGCCGCGCGATGTCGTCGCGGTAGAAGGCGACGTCGAGCGAGCCCACCGGGACCTCGACGCCTTCGATCTCGAGCAGCGCAGTGGCGAGGGCTTCGGCGATCGGCACGCCACCGGTCTGCAGCGCCACCAGCACGACCCCGTCGAGCCCGTGGTTGCGCTCGACGATCTCGTGGGCCATCCGCCACGTGGCACGGCGGAGATCGTCGGCCGTCATCACACGCTTGCGGGCAACAAAAACGCCCCCGTAGGGGGGCGTCAAGCGTCGTTCCCGTTCGGCCAAACCGGGTCCCTTCCTGTCCGTACGGGCCTCACGGGACCCGTTTCACGGTCAGGCGTGCACCCTAGCGCGCGCCGTCACCCTCTGCGACACCGCCGCCGAGGGCGTTGAGGACGCCGTTGACGAAGCGTCCGCTCTCGTCGGTCGAGTAGGTCTTGGCCAGCTCGACGATCTCGTTGATCGTGACCGCCGGCGGCACGTCCGGCTGGTGCAGCAACTCCTCCGCGCCCAGACGAAGCAGCAACAGGTCGAGCGTCGGCATGCGGTCGAGGCGCCAGTTGCGGCTGTGCGCGTCGATGCGGGCGTCGAGGTCGGCGCGGTGCTCGGACACCCCGACGACCAGCGCCACCGTGTACGGATCGGGCGGCACGACCTGCGCGTCGACCACCTCCGCCACCGGCGCGCCCTTGACCTCGGCTTCGTACAGCAGTGCCAGCGCCTGCTCACGCGCCTCGCGACGCGAGCCGATGCCTCCGACGTAGCCGCCGCCGTGCCCGCTCACGCCTTGGACAAGTACTCGCCCGAGCGCGTGTCGACCTTGACCCGCTCGCCCGACTCGATGAACAGCGGGACCTGCACGACGAGGCCCGTCTCGAGCGTCGCCGGCTTGCGGGCGCCCGATACCCGATCGCCTTGCACGCCGGGCTCGGTCTCGGCGATCGTCAGCTCGACCGCAGCGGGCAGGTCGATGCCGACCACCTCGGTGCCGTACATCAGCATCACGGGCGAGGACCCCTCGACGAGGTAGTCGACGGCAGCGCCGAGCACGGATGGCGCCATGGGCAGCTGGTCGTAGGTCTCGGCGTCCATGAAGACGTAGTCCTCCCCGTCGCGGTAGAGGAACTGCATCTCCTTCTTGTCGATCATGGCCCGCTCGACCTTCTCGTCGGCGCGGAAGGTCTTCTCCACGACCGCGCCGGTGCGAGCGTTCTTGAGCGTCGTGCGCACGAAGGCCCCGCCCTTGCCGGGCTTCACGTGCTGGAAGTCGACGACGCCGAAGAGCGCGCCGTCGATCTCGAGCGTCATGCCGTTCTTGAGGTCGTTGGTCGAGATGGTGGGCATCGGAGCTCCTCGGGTGCGCGATGCGGTCGAAGCGGATCTACCAGCCCACTCCACCTGGCACCGCCGGTCAAACCGACGCTGCGCACCCGGTCAGGGCGCCGTGCGCTTGTCCGTGTGCGTCAGGGCGCGCGCTCCGTCGTCGAGCACCACGAGCGTGTCCTCGATGCGCACGCCGCCATGGCCCGGGAGGTACACCCCGGGTTCGACGGTGATGATCTCGCCAACCCCGACGACGGCATCGGAGGTGCTGGCGACGCGTGGTGCCTCGTGGATGTCGAGGCCGACGCCGTGCCCGGTGCCGTGGATGAAGGCGTCGGCCCACCCGGCGTCGGCAATGATCTCG
>CAZYKR010000438.1:0-1997 GCA_964648005.1 uncultured Iamiaceae bacterium | reverse complement strand
CATCCTGTTCGGGCTGCTGTGGTGGAAGGGCGGTCCGGCCCTCAAGGACATGTGGAACGGCCGCATCAACCGGATCGCCGACGAGGTGACCAACGCCGAGTCCGCCCGTGCCGAGGCCGAGCGTGCGCTCGGTGAGGCCCAGGGCCGCGTCGCCGACCTCGACGCCGAGAAGGCCCGCCTCCTGTCCGAGGCCCGCGCCACCGCCGAGGCGGTCAAGGCGCAGATCATCGCCCGTGCCGAGGAGGAGGCCGCCGCGCTCGTCGAGCGTGCGCGCACCGATGCCCTCGCCGCCCGGGAGCAGGCCACCACCGACCTGCAGGCCGAGATCGCCGGGCTGGCGCTCGGTGCCGCCGAGGCCATCGTCCACGAGAGCCTGGACGACGCCACGCAGGCGGCGCTGGTCGACAGCTACATCGCCGGAGTGAGCGCATGAGCGACCGAGCAACCCTGTACGCCGCCAGCCTGGTCGAGATCGTCCGGGCCGAGGGCAACGTCAACGAGGTCCAGGACGAGCTGTTCCGGTTCGCCAAGGTCGTCGAGGGCAACGACGAGCTCCGTCAGGCCTTGTCCGACCCGCACCTGCCCGCCGAGCGCCGCCAGCAGATCGCAGAGGATCTGCTCGGTGGCAAGGCATCGGCCACGACGGTCGGGTTCATCTCGATGGTGGTGGCCACCGGCCGGGCCAAGGAGCTGCCGGCGATCGCCGACGCCTTCAACGAGCTCGTCGCCTCCCAGTCGGCTCGCTCGGTCGCCGAGGTCCGCTCGGCCGTCGAGCTCTCCGAGGAGCAGCGCACCCGTCTGGCCTCGGCCCTGTCCGCCAAGCTCGGCCGCGACGTCGACGTCGTCGTGGTCGTCGATCCCAGCGTCGTCGGTGGCCTCGTCACCCAGGTGGGCGACACCGTCATCGACGGTTCCGTCCGCACCCGCCTCGCCCAGCTGAAGGAAGCGTTCTGAGATGGCAGAGCTCACGATCAACACCGCAGACATCACGGCTGCGATCCGCAAGAACCTCGAAGGCTTCGACACGTCGCTCGAGGCGAAGCAGGTCGGCCGGGTGCTCGAGGTCGGTGACGGCATCGCCCGCATCTCGGGCCTGCCCGACGCCGCGGTGAACGAGCTGCTCGAGTTCCAGACCGGCACGCTGGCGTTGGCCCTGAACCTCGACGAGGAGTCGATCGGCGCCGTGGTGCTCGGCGACTCGGAGTCGACGGCCGCCATCGAGGAGGGCATGGCGGTGCGCGCCACCGGCCGCATCCTCGACGTGCCGTGCGGCGATGCGCTGCTCGGCCGGGTCGTCAACGGTCTCGGCGAGCCGATCGACGGTCGTGGTGAGCTCGTCGGCGCCCAGCGCCGCCGCATGGAGATCCAGGCGCCCGGCATCACCGGCCGCAAGCCGGTGCACGAGCCGCTGCAGACCGGCATCAAGTCGATCGACGCCATGACGCCGATCGGGCGGGGTCAGCGCGAGCTGGTCATCGGCGACCGCAAGACCGGCAAGACCACGGTCTGCATCGACACGATCCTGAACCAGAAGGGTCTGGGCGTGAAGTGCATCTACGTCGCGATCGGCCAGAAGGCCTCGACCGTGGCGCAGACGGTGAACACCCTGACCGAGCTCGGCGCCATGGACTACACGGTGGTCGTGGTGGCCCCGGCGTCGGACCCGGCGCCGTTCAAGTACCTCGCCCCCTACGCCGGCTGCGCCATCGGCCAGCACTGGATGGAGAACGGCGAGCACGCCCTCATCGTGTACGACGACCTGTCGAAGCAGGCCGAGGCGTACCGCCAGATGTCGCTGTTGCTGCGTCGCCCGCCGGGTCGTGAGGCGTACCCCGGCGACGTCTTCTACCTGCACAGCCGCCTGCTCGAGCGGGCCGCCAAGCTCTCCGACGAGCGCGGCGCTGGCTCGCTGACCGCCCTGCCGGTCATCGAGACCAAGGCCGGCGACGTGTCGGCGTACATCCCCACCAACGTGATCTCGATCACCGACGGTCAGG
>CAZYKR010000437.1:0-2002 GCA_964648005.1 uncultured Iamiaceae bacterium | reverse complement strand
ATCTGCGAGACGTGCCCGGTCAAGGCGCAGTGCCTCGAGCACGCGCTGGTGAACCGCATCGATCACGGCGTGTGGGGTGGCACCTCGGAGCGCCAGCGTCGCCGGATCCTCAAGTCCCGTCGGGTCTCGGTCGGCGCCGGTCGCTGACCAGCTCGACCACGGCACCCGGCGACCGCTCGGTGTGGCTCGCCCTCAGCGCGTCTTGACGGAGTAGCGGCTCGAGATGAACCGCGCCACTACGGTCAGGACGAACACGATGGCGACGAGCGTGAACGCCGCGCCGAGCGCCCGCTCCTGAGCGCCTTCGAACGGCGTCTGGGCGTTGGAGAAGATCTGTGCCGACAGGGCCGTGTTGGCGCCGCTGAAGACGTTCCAGTTGACCTTCGACGTGACGCCGACGCAGAACAGCAGCGGCGCGGTCTCACCGGCGGCGCGGGCCACGGCCAGCATGGCGCCGCTCGTGATCCCCGCCATTGCGGCCGGGAGCACCACCGACACGACGGTGCGCCACTTCGAGTTGCCCAGCGCGTAGCTCGCTTCGCGCAGCTCGTTCGGCACCAGTCGCAGCATCTCCTCGGTCGAGCGGATGACGATCGGGAGCATCAGGGCGGCAAGGGCGAGCGCGCCGGCGAAGCCGGACAGCCCGAACACGAGCACCCACGTGGCGTAGATGAACAGGCCCATCACGATCGAGGGCACGCCACTCATGACGTCTGCCATGAACCGCGTGACGGCGGCGAGCTTGCCCTTGGCGCCGTACTCGTGCAGGTAGATGGCGCCGAGGATGCCGATCGGGATCGCCATCAACGCTGCGGTGAACGTGATGATCAGCGTGCCCACGACGGCCGGGCCCATCCCACCGCCGGGCCGGCGTGGCGACGCCGGGATGTCCTCGGTCAGGAACGACAGGCTGAACACCGCCATCCCCTTCGACACCAGGTAGTAGATGACGGCGCCGAGCGGGATCAGGGCGATGAGCAACGCGCCCCACATCCATACGGTGGCGGCGATGTTGCGGATCCGCCGTCCGGGGCGGACCGTCGACTGGAGCAGCACGGCTCCGGGCGCGGCCATCGTGTCGGTCATCCCCGACCTCCGTGGCGACGGTCGAAGCGAGCCACGATGGCTCGGGCCGACATGTTGACCAGGATGGTCACGACGAACAGCACGACGCCGAGTCCGATGAGCGCCGCCCGGTGCAGCGACCCGGCCTCCCCGAACTGGTTGGCGATCACGGCAGGCATCGAGTCGCCCGGGCTGAACAACTCGAGGGTGATCTGAGCACTCGCTCCGATGACGAGAGCTGCGGCGATCGTCTCACCCATGGCGCGGCCCAGGCCGAGCATCACCGAGCCGGTGATGCCCCCACGCGCCCAGGGCAGGACCGCAGAGCGGATCATCTCCCAGCGCGTCGATCCCAGCGCCACGGCCGCCTCACGCTGCTGGTTGGGCACGGTGTTGATCACCTCACGGCTGAGCGCCGTGATGATCGGGATGATCATGATGGCGAGGATCAGCCCTGCGGTCATGAAGCTCTTGCCCTGCGGGTTCCCGCCGAAGACCGAGCCGAGCACCGGCCAGTCCCCCACGGCGCTGTTGACCGTGTCATAGCGCTCCTGGATCCACGGGGCGAACACCAGCACACCCCACAGGCCGTAGACGACCGACGGGATGGCTGCGAGCAGGTCGATCGTGTAGGCGATCGGCTGGCGTAGGCGCAGGGGCGCCGCCTCGTTCGCCAGCAGAGCGATGCCGAGGCTCACCGGCACCGCGACGACCAAGGCGATGAGCGAGCTGACCACCGTGCCGTAGATGAACGCCAGGGCTCCGAACTGCTCGTTCGACGGCGACCACGTGCTCGAGGTGACGAAGCCGATGCCCTCGTGCTGGAACGCCGGCATGGCCTGGCGGGTCGTGGAGACGGCGATGAAGGCCAGCACGGCCAGGACGAGCAAGCCCGCCCCGGCCGCCTCGGTGACGCCGCGTCCACCGAATCCGGCAG
>CAZYKR010000436.1:0-2003 GCA_964648005.1 uncultured Iamiaceae bacterium | reverse complement strand
TGCGCCCGTCCTCGGCCATGTTCTTGACGACCCGCACCAGCTCCTTGCGACGCTCCTGGGTGAGCGGCGGGAAGTTCAGCCGGATGTTGACGCCGTCGTTGCTCGGGCTCAGCCCGAGGCTCGAGTGCTGGATCGCCTTCTCGATGGCGCCCATCGCCCCCTTGTCGTACGGGGTGATGACGAGCTGACGCGCCTCGGGGACCGAGAAGCCGGCGAGCTGCTGCAACGGGACCTCGCTGCCGTAGTAGTCGACCAGGATCCGCTCGACCAGCGCCGGGGCGGCCCGACCGGTGCGGATGTTGGCGAACTCCGCCACGGCGTGCTCGACGCCCTTGCGCATCTTGTCGTCCACGTCCGCCAGGACCAGGTCTGCCAGGTCGGTGCTCACCGGTGCTTCGTTCCTCCTCGAGGGCGCTGCGGGCTACGAGAGCCCGAGCGCGTGGCGTCGACGCTAGTACGGCAGGGCGGATGGCCGCCCCTCGACGCCGGCGGTCAGCGGACCAGGGTGCCGACCCGCTCGCCGCGCAGCAGGGCCGGCACGCTGCCCGAGGCCAGCAGGTCGAACATGACGATCGGCAGGTCGTTGTCCATGCACAGCGTGATCGCCGTCGAGTCCATGGCCCGCAGCCCCTGGTTGAGCACGTCGAGGTACGTGACCTCGTCGAGCTTGGTGGCGTCGGGGTTCGTGCGGGGGTCGTCGGTGTAGATGCCGTCGGTGCCCCCGTGCGTCCCTTTGAGCAGGACGTCCGCCTCGATCTCGACGGCGCGCAGCGCTGCGGTGGTGTCCGTGGTGAAGAAGGGGTTGCCGGTGCCGCCGGCGAAGATGACCACCCGACCCTTCTCGAGGTGGCGGATGGCCTTGCGGCGGATGTAGGGCTCGGCCACCTGGGCCATGTGGATGGCGGTCATCACCCGGGTGGGTTGGCCGTGCTGCTCGAGGATGTCCTGGAGCGCCAGGGCGTTGATGACGGTGGCCAGCATGCCCATGTAGTCGGCTTGGGCGCGGTCCATGCCGGCGCCGGCGCCGGTCATCCCACGCCAGATGTTGCCGCCGCCGACGACGATGGCGACGTCGACGCCGAAGGTGGTGCGCACCTGCACGATCTCGGCCGCGACGGCCGACACGATCCCGCCGTCGATGCCGTAGCCGGCGTCGCCGGCGAAGGCCTCTCCCGAGAGCTTCAGCAAGACCCGCGCCCAGCGGGACTCGTCCGTGCCGCCTGCGTCGCCCATGCCGTCCGCCTCCGGTGCCTCAGGCGCCGATGTAGACCTGGGCGAAGCGGACCAGCTCGGCATCGCCGAGCATCTGGCTGATGGACTGCTTGTCGTCCTTGACGTAGCCCTGCTCGAGCAGGACGCGCTCCTTGTACCAGGCGGTGAGCCGCCCCTCGACGATCTTGGGCCAGGCCTGCTCGGGCTTGCCCTCGGCCTTGGTGATCTCGAGCAGCGCCTCGCGCTCCTTGTCGACCTCGGCGGCCGGCACCTCGTCCCGGGTCAGGAACGGGGGCTTGGTGAAGGCGATGTGCACGGCGATGTCGTGCGCCAGCTCTCGGTTGCCGCCCCGCAGCTGCACCAACACAGCGTTGACCCCACGCCCGTCCTGCAGGTGCAGGTACGAGTCGACGATGTCGCCGTCGGTGCCCTCGATGCGGATGACCTGGCCGACCTCGATGTTCTCGCGCTTGGCGATCTTGATCTCGTCGATGCGGGCGGCGAGCTCGGCGGTGGCGTCGACCCCTCCGGACACGACGGCGTCGGCGAGGTCCTGGACGAGCGAGACGAAGTCGTCGGCCTTCGCCGAGAAGTCGGTCTCGCACTTGACCTCGACGATGGCGCCCACGTTGCCCTCGACGACGGCGGCCACGGCGCCCTGGCTGTTCTCACGATCGGAGAGCTTGGCCACCTTGGCCAGGCCCTTCTCGCGCAGCCACTGGCCGGCGGCCTCGAAGTCGCCGTCGTTCTCGGTGAGCGCCTTCTTGGCGTCCATCATCCCTGCGCCGGTC
>CAZYKR010000435.1:0-2006 GCA_964648005.1 uncultured Iamiaceae bacterium | reverse complement strand
GGCCGCGCAGCAGGCGCAGGCAGCCGTCGATGTAGGTCATCTCCGCCTCGGAGGCGGCGATGATGCTCCCGCCGCTGGCGAGGTTCGTGCCCGGGCCGTAGAGCATGAAGAAGTTGGGGAAGCCCGGCACCGTGATGCCATACAGCGCCCGAGGTCGGCCGTCCCACGACTCCCGGAGGTCGACGCCGCCGCGGCCGAGGATCCGCATGGGCACCAGGTAGTCGTTCGGACGGAAGCCCGTCGCCCACACGACCACGTCGGCGCGGTGCCGGACGCCGTCGGTGTCGACCACGGCGTCGTCCTCGAGGTGATCGACGCCGGCGCGCACCAGCTCGACGTGGTCACGGGTCAGCGTCCGCAGCCAGCTGCCGTTGTCCTGGAGGGTGCGCTTGCCGGTCGGCGGATACGTCGGCACGACCTTGGCCACGAGCTCGGGGTCGTCGTCGACCTGGCTGACGATCCACTCGGTGAACATCTGCCGCGCAAGATCGTTGGCTTCGCTGACCGTGTGCTCCTGATCGGGCCAGTCGGGGTCGACCTTGGCTGCCAGCAGGCCGGCGTCGCAGCCCGGGAAGTAGATCAGGAACCGGAACCAGCGACCGTAGAAGGGCAGGTGCTGGATCGCCCACGGCACGCCCGGCCCGACGGCGTCGTGGTAGCCGGGGTTGGGGAACATCCACTGGGCGCTGCGTTGGATGATCGTGAGCGAGCGCACGTCGTCGGCGATGGCGGGCGCCACCTGGAAGCCGGTGGCGCCGCCGCCGACCATCACGACGTCGCGGCCGCGCAGGTCGACGTCGTGATCCCAACGCGCCGTGTGGAACGCCGGGCCGTCGAAGTGCCCCGGCACGTCAGGCACGTACGGCCGGTTGAGCTGGCCCACGGCGCAGACGACCGACCGGGCGACGAGCTCGTCGCCATCGTCGAGGTGCACCCGCCACACGGCGGCGGCGTCGTCCCAGACGGCCGCCGTCACCTCGGTGCCGAACCGCACGTGCTCGGTCACGCCGTAGTCGTTCATCACCCGGGTGAAGTAGGCGGCGAGCTCGGGCTGGCGGGCGAAGTACTCGCTCCAGTGGTCCGACGGCTCGAAGCTGTAGCAGTAGAAGTGGCTGCCGACGTCGACGCGCGCCCCCGGGTAGGTGTTCTCGTACCAGGTGCCGCCGGGGCCATCGTTCTTCTCCACCACCATGTACGGGAACCCGGCCTGGCCGAGACGGATGGCAGCCAGCAACCCGGACATGCCGCAGCCGATGATGACGACCGGGTGATCCTCGGCGCCGGCGACCGGGCCGGAGGCGCGGGCGTCGACGCCGTCGAGGCCGAGCTCCTCGGCCATCATCGGGACGTAGTCGGGATCGACGTCGGCGGCGACGGCGAAGCGCATCATCGCCTCGAGCTGGCCGGGCGCCAGCGGCTCGGGTTCGGGACAGCCGCGGTCGCGCCAGGCCCGCACCACGTCGAGGGCCAGCGCCCGCGCTGCTGCCAGGTCGTCGGGCGCCATGAAGCCCTGGTACTCGTTGAGGAACGATCCGGTGGGACGCAGCGGTCCCGACAGGATGGCCTCGCGCTCGTCGCCACGGCTCATGTGGACGCACGACAGCAGCAAGGCGGGGACCGACAGGTCCTCGAGCATGGCGGCGAGCTCGTCGTCCGAACACTCCTCGGCGGTGAACGGCTGTCCTGCATGGGGGTTGCGCACGGGCGCAACGTACACACCCGTGCGGCTGCTCGGTGCCCGGATGCCTGCTCTACCGTGACGCTCGATGCCGCCGAACGACGAGACGAGCGACCAGCTCCCGGGGGCGGCGCAGCCCGACAGCCGGTTGGCCCGACGCCTCGGCACGCGCGACGCCGTGGTGATCGGCCTGGGGTCGATGATCGGCGCCGGCGTGTTCGCCGCCCTCGGTCCCGCCGCAGCCGTCGCCGGCGGCGGCCTGCTCATCGGTCTGGCGCTGGCCGCAGCGGTCGCCTACTGCAACGCCACCTCGTCCGCACAGCTGGCG
>CAZYKR010000434.1:0-2013 GCA_964648005.1 uncultured Iamiaceae bacterium | reverse complement strand
GGGCGCCGCGACGTTTGTCGAGATCGGACCGGGCGCGGCGTTGACCGGCATGGTGAAGCGCACCGTCCGCTCGGCCCGCCACGCCACGGTGTCCACGCCGGAGGACCTCGACGCCCTGCTGGAGCTGTTGACCGTCGAGGCCGCCGCCGAGGTGGGCGTCCACGAGGGCGAGCACCTCTTCGCCACCGAGCGCGTGGTCGTCACGCCCCTCGCCGGAGTGTTCGCGCCGGTGGCGTCGCTCGCCCCGGGGCAGGTCGTCCACGCCGGTGACGTCGTCGGCAGCGTGAGCGGCACCGAGGTGCGCTCGCCGTTCAGCGGCAGCGTGATCGGCGTGTTGGCCGTCGAGGGCGAACGGGTCACGGCCAGCCAGCCGCTGGCGTGGATGCGCACCGCATGACGCCGACCGGACGCGGCGGGCGCATCGTCGGATGGGGAGTCGCGCTTCCCGACGCCGTCGTCACCAACGCCGCGCTCGAGGCGCGGCTCGACACGACCGACGTGTGGATCTCCGAGCGCACCGGCATCCGGGAGCGCCGCATCGGCGGGACGACCACCGGACTGGCCATCGATGCCGGGCGGCGGGCGCTCGAGCATGCCGGGTTCGACGGCGCCGACATCGACGCCGTGGTGCTGGCCACCACCACACCCGATCAGGTCATGCCGCAGTCGGCCGCCACGGTGCAGGACGCCCTCGGCGTGGTCGGCGGCGCCTTCGACGTCAACGCCGCGTGCTCGGGGTTCGTGTACGGGCTGATCACGACGCACGGGCTGCTGGCGCTCGGCATGCGCCGGGTCCTGCTGATCGGCGCCGAGACGCTCAGCCGCATCATCGACTGGGAGGATCGCAACACCGCCGTGCTCTTCGCCGACGGCGCCGGCGCCGTGGTGGTCGAGTCGACGCCCGGCCCGGGTTCGCTGGTGGCATGGGACCTGGGATCCGACGGCGCCACCCGCCACCTGATCGAGTCCGATCACGGCGGCTACCTCCAGATGGAGGGCAAAGAGGTGTTCCGCCGCGCCGTGCGCGTCATCGTCGACTCGACGCAGGCGACGCTCGAGCGCGCCGGCTGCACGGCCGATGAGGTCTCGCTGGTCGTGCCCCATCAGGCAAACATCCGCATCATCGAGGCGGCCTGCGCCCGCCTCGGCATCCCCATGGAGCGCACCGTGAACGTGCTCGACCGCACCGGAAACACGTCGGCCGCCTCGATCCCCATCGGGCTCGCGGACGCCCTCGACGCCGGCCGCATCCGTGACGGCGACCGGGTGCTGCTCGTCGGCTTCGGCGCCGGCATGGCATGGGCCAGCGCCCTGCTCGAGTGGGGTCGGTCGTGACCGGCACCGGCCGCGTCTCGCTCGTCACCGGTGGCGCACGCGGCATCGGGCGCGCCATCGTCACCGACCTCACCGCCCGGGGCGACCGGGTGGCCGCCACCTACCGGGGGGAGCGTCCGCCGGACGGGGACGACGGCGTGCTGTGGGTGCGCTGCGACGTGACCGACCCGGATGCCGTCGACGCCGCCTTCCGCGAGGTGGAGGAGACCCTCGGACCCGTCGAGGTCCTCGTCTCCAACGCCGGGATCACCCGGGACCTGTTGGTGTTGCGGATGGGCGCCGACGACTGGCAGTCGGTCATCGATGCCAACCTCACCGGCGGCTTCACGGTCGCCAAGCGCGCCGTGCCGAAGATGATGCGCGCCCGATTCGGGCGGATCGTGTTCGTGTCCTCGGTCGTGGCCGCGACGGGCCAGGCCGGACAGGCCAACTACGCCGCCTCCAAGGCGGGGCTCGTCGGGCTGGCACGGTCGCTGGCGCGCGAGTTCGCCTCACGCTCGATCACGGTGAACGTCGTGGCGCCCGGACCGATCGCCACCGACATGTTGGCGGCGGTCGACGACGCGCACCGCCAGCTGATCGAAGCCGCCGTACCGCTCGGCCGGCTGGGCGAGCCGGCCGAGGTGGCCGCCGCCGTTCGCTACCTCACCTCCGACGAGGCCGGGTTCGTGACCGGCG
>CAZYKR010000433.1:0-2046 GCA_964648005.1 uncultured Iamiaceae bacterium | reverse complement strand
AGGTCGTCGATGGTCGGGAACCCCGCGCCGTGTCCGTCGCGCATCCATTCGCCGAAGGTCATCGGCTCGATGGCCGGCAGGTAGTCGTCAGGAGACGTGCGGATGAGCATGACCCGCGCCGCCATGGCGTAGTCCGTCCACACCTCGGTCGGATCGGCGCCCACCTCGATCGGGACCGGCATGGCGCGCGAGGGGTCGAGCTGCCACCACGTGCGCAAGCGTGCCGACTTCCAGCCGCTGGGTGCACCGTCGGCGAACGGAGAGTTGGCGAAGGCGGCCGCCATCGCCGGACCGATGGCGTTGGCGACCTGCCAGCGACGCGTCGCCTCGGCCTCGGAGTCACCCAGCCCGACGTTCAGCTGGATCGACGCCGTGTTGGTCATCATCGTGCGACCGGCGCCGCCGATGGCATCGAAGTACGCCTCCATGGCGCGGTAGCGGGGTGCGTCGGTGACGCGCCGGGGTTGCCGCACCGGATCCTGCCCGAGGGCGTAGAGCCCGACACCGGTGGCGGCGCAGGCACGGTCGAGCACCAACAGATCGTGCGCCGCCGCCTGGCAGGCGTCGGTCAACGTGGGCATGGGCAGGGTCGAGATCTCGAGCTGGCCACCGGGCTCCACGGTGAGTGCGCTGCCGGCCGGCAGCGGTCCGACCGACGACCGCACCGCGTCGGCGCGATCGAGTGTGAGCCGCCGGTGGTCGCCGTCCTGGCCGCCTTCGTCGGTGAGCAACTCGAGCTCGATCCCGACGCCGTTGCGCGCACAGGCGTCGCTGGCGGTACCCGAGGCGCGACCGAACTCGTGGTCGCGGATCGCCGCCGAAGCGATGCCGCGCGTCAGCGTCCGGTGGGGCGACGGCACGAAGCCACCCTAACGGCGAGGTCCGACAGGTGCTCGGGGACCACCGCCTGCGTTCCTGTGGTGTCCACCCGGGATATGCCGGGTGGACACCACAAGAACGAAGAGAAGGGACCAAAGTTGACATTGATGTTGTCAACTTTGCTGCTATGATTATCCACAGGTTTCAGCACCCACCCTCGCTCGCACGGCATCGTGGAGTCCGCAGGGCAACCCCCCGGCCTCACGCCGCATTCCGTCGATCCCACGTCCCGTACCCACGCAGCACGCCGCCCCAGACCAGGAGACGCCATGCCCCTCGATCCGAATCGCTGGACGCTCAAGACCCAAGAGGCGTTCAACCAGGCCGTTGAGCTCGCCAAGTCCAACAGCAACCCGGAGGTCACGCCCGATCACCTGCTGCTGGCGCTGCTCGGTCAGGAGGAGGGTGTGGTCCTCCCCATCCTCCAGAAGGTCGGCAAGGCGCCGCTGTCGCTGCGCAACCAGGTGGCCGAGGCCATCGAGAAGCTGCCCAAGTCCTACGGTTCGGACACCCGGCTCGGGCGTGAGGTGAACGAGCTGCTCGAGTCGGCCGACCGCTTCCGCCAGGACCTGCACGACGAGTACCTGTCGACGGAGCACCTGCTGCTGGCCCTTGCCGACCGCGTGGGTGCCTCGCACGAGGAGCTGCTCGCGGCCCTACAGGAGGTGCGCGGCAGCCACCGCGTCACGAGCCAGAACCCCGAAGAGCAATACCAGGCGCTCGAGAAGTACGGCCGAGACCTCACCGAGGCGGCGCGGCGCGGCAAGATCGACCCCGTCATCGGGCGCGACGACGAGATCCGTCGCGTCATCCAGGTGCTGTCGCGGCGCACCAAGAACAACCCGGTGCTCATCGGCGAGCCGGGCGTCGGCAAGACGGCCATCGTCGAGGGGCTGGCCCGCCGCATCGTCGAGGGCGACGTGCCCGAGGGCCTGCGCAACAAGCGGTTGATCGCGCTCGACCTCGGGTCCATGGTCGCCGGCGCCAAGTACCGCGGCGAGTTCGAGGAGCGGCTCAAGGCCGTGCTCAAGGAGATCACCGACGCCGAAGGCGAGGTCATCACCTTCATCGACGAGATGCACACCATCGTCGGTGCCGGGGCGGCCGAGGGCGCCATGGACGCCGGCAACATGATCAAGCCGATGCTGGCCCGCGGCGAGCTCCGCA
>CAZYKR010000432.1:0-2056 GCA_964648005.1 uncultured Iamiaceae bacterium | reverse complement strand
ATGCCGACGCGTCCAGGGTGCATCGTCGCCACCCGGAGCACCTCGAGCGTGTCGCCCGCCACCCGGCAGTGCGCCACGTCGATGGCGAAGCGCATGCCGACGGTGTGCACCGATCGGGCGGGGCGCAGCAGCAGGGCACCCTCGATGCCGTCGCGGCCGAGCAGGCCCTGACGGCGCGCCCGGCGCGTCACCGCCACCTCCACCGGCGCCAGCACCTCCGTGTCGCGCACGAGCCAGGCCACGGCGCCGCTCAGACGTTGAAGCGGATCTCGAGGACGTCGCCGTCGGCGACGACGTAGTCCTTGCCCTCGACGCGCAGCTTGCCGACGTCGCGCGCGTTGGACCACGAACCGATCTCGACCAGGTCGTCCCAGTGAATGACCTCGGCGCGGATGAAGCCTCGCTCGAAGTCCGTGTGGATCACCCCGGCGCACTGCGGAGCCTTCCACCCGGCGCGATAGGTCCAGGCGCGCGACTCCTTCTCGCCGGTGGTGAAGAACGTGCGCAAGCCGAGCAGGTGGTACGCCGTGCGCAGGAACGTGTCCAGCGCCCCTTCGCCCAGCCCGAGCGCCTCGAGCAGCTCCTCGCGGCCGTCCTCGTCGAGCTGCGCCGCTTCGGCCTCGAGCTGCACGCACATGCCGATCACCTCGATCGGCTGGTGATCGACGCCGTCCACATGGAACTCGGCCACCACGGGGGCGATCACCTCGTCGATGCGGTCGATGTCGTCCTCCCCGACGTTGACCACCACGAGCACGGGCTTGTTGGTCAACAGGAAGTACGGGCCCAGCTCGGTGCGGATGTCGTCGGGCAGCGACGAGCGGTACAGCGGGGTGCCGTCGGCGAGCTCGGCATGGGCCGCCTCCAGCGCCGCTGCCTCGGCCGCCACCGACTTGTCGACCCGCGCCGCCTTGCGCTTGCGCTCCAGCTGCTTCTCGACGGTCTCGAGATCGGCGAGCGCCAGCTCGGTCTCGAGGATGCGGGCGTGCTCGAGCGGGTCGGGCGGCCCGGGCACGTCCTCGTCGGCGAAGGCCCGCAGCACCAACACGACGGCGTCGGCCTCGCGGATGTTGGCCAGGAAGCGGTTGCCCAGACCCTCGCCCTGGCTGGCACCCTCGACCAGTCCCCCGATGTCGATGAACTGCACCGCCGCCGGCACGACGTTCTTCGACGCCGACATGGCCGCCAGGGCCTCGAGGCGCTGGTCCGGGACGCGGGCCACCCCGACGTTCGGGTCCTTGGTGGCGAAGGCGTAGGGCGCCGCCAGCGCGCCGCCGCCGGCGAGGGCGTTGTAGAGAGACGACTTGCCGGCGTTGGGCAGGCCGACGAACCCGAAGCGTTCCATCGCCGGGCACCCTAGCCGTGGGGCTGGCCGGGCCAGAACGGGCTTCGCTACCATGTCCGGCCGTCCACCAGGGAGCTGAGATGTCGAAGCGCACGAGCAAGAAGCGGGCCAGCGCCCGCCGCAAGAAGGCCAATCACGGCCGCAAGCCCAACGCCGGTCGCTGACCGGCGCGCGACGGTGCGCTCGCCATCGAGATGATCGAGCCGCCGCCGCGTGCGCGGCGAGACGATGTCGTCGAGCTGCTCCACGACACGCTCGTCGCCGACCCGTACCGCTGGCTGGAGGACGGCCACTCCTTCGAGGTGAAGGACTGGGTCGCCGCACAGCAGGCGCGCACCGAACGCCTCCTCGGTGACCGCCCCGAACGCCCGGGACTGGGTGAACGCCTCTCGCACCTGTTGCGTGCCGGCAGCTCGGTCGGTTGCGTGGTCGCCGGCGAGCGGGTGTTCTCGCTCGAGCGATGGGGCCACCACGACCAGTCGGTGCTCGTCGTGCGCTCGGCCACCAGCCCGGGTGCGGCTCGCACGCTCGTCGACCCGCACGCCGCCACGCGCGACCCGACCGCGGCGATCGACTGGTACGAGCCGTCGCCCGACGGGCGCCTCGTCGCCTACGGCGTGTCGCGGGGCGGGGACGAGCGCTCGACCCTGCACCTCGTCGACGTCGAGCGAGGCGAGCCGCTCGACGAGCACATCCCCCACACCCGGGCCT
>CAZYKR010000431.1:0-2091 GCA_964648005.1 uncultured Iamiaceae bacterium | reverse complement strand
ACGGAGATGGCGATCACCGCCGGGTTGCCCGTGAACGATCCCTGGGCAGCGGCTGCCGGCGAGGCGCTCGTGACGGCCATCGCCGCACCACCGGCGACGGCGCCAGCGGCCAACGCTGCAGCGCGGGTCAGGAGCTGACGCCGATCCGTCGTCTCGTCAAGCGTTCCCACTGGCGGAGTCACGGGGGAGGCGGTGCCGTCATCGTCAGCGGTGGCTTGGACGGTTGGCCCGTGGGTGCGCTCGAGCTCGGCCAGGCGAGCTGCAAGGCGGGCGATCGTTGCTCGCTGCGCGTCGAGCTCGGCGCGCTGCTCGTGCAGCTGTTGGCGAAGCGTTGGCTGCTGGGGTTCCATCGATGACCTCCGAGTCGACTCGAACGACCACGGACGGTAGTGGTTCCTCGTTCGGTGGTGGAGCGCCAGCGGAAACGCGCGGCACCCCGTGCTGCCATGGCGGACCCACGGTATGGTCCGGGCGATGGGGGGCGACTCGCAGCGTGCGCAGGCGGTGATCGTGTCGGCATCGCGCAGCGGCGGCAGCGGCGAAGGTCCCGACAGCGGCGAGGCCACCGCGTTCGACGCCGTCACCGATCACCTGCTCGGCGGTGACCGGTGGGACCTCGTGCTCGAGGTCACCTTGCCGACCGGTGCGCGGTTCGAGCACGCGGGCCGCTACACGGTTGCGAACCGGCTCGGTGGTCTGCGCAAGGCGCTGAAACGATGGACGCCGGTCCCAGGGCTGGTGGTGCCAGTCGTAGCCACGGCCGATCGCCGCACAGTCGACATCGACTGGAAGGCCTTCGTGCGGTCCGGCGGCATCGAGCGGGCGGTGGAGCTCGGCCGTCAGCTCGCCCCTGAACGGGCTGCGGTACAGGGAGCAGCCGCCACTGGAGCCATGCTCGCCACGAAGCCCAAGATGGCCGCCAAACAGCGCGAGCTGGCATTGGCGCACGGACCGGAGATGGCCGACCAGGTGATCGCCGGTGTGCGACCGGCGCGTGAGTTCTCGCAGTACATCTCCGGGCTGGTGCAGGGCGGTGCCCTGACCGAGCAGGAGGGGAGCGAGCTGCTCGCCCGTGCCGGCATCGGGCCGTGACGGCTGCCGACGTCAGCCCGTCGACGACGCGCTTCGGTCAGGTGGTGACCCGGCGTCGCTCGGCCACGCCACGCCGGATCAGCCACACCATTGCGCCCACGCCCAGCAGCACCGTGCCGCCGATGACGCTGCCCGCGGGCAGCGCCACGGCCAAGCTGATGCATCCCACGATGCCGGCCACTGCCAGCAGGCGCGGCCAGCGGCGCTCGTCGGCGCGCAGCGTCACCGCCGACGCGTTGGCGACGGCGTAGTAGAAGAGCACGGCGAACGAGCTGAAGCCGATGGCGCCGCGTACGTCGGCGACGAGCACCACGGCGATGACGATTGCCGCCACGACCAGCTCGGCGCGATGCGGGACCCGCTGCACCGGGTGCACGGCGTCGAGCCATCGGGGCAGATCGGCCTCGGCTGCCATGGCGAACGTCGTGCGGCTGACGCCGACGAGCAGCGACAACAGCACACCCAGTGAGGCTACGGCGGCGCCGACGCGCACGACGGGTGTCGCCCACGCCCAGCCGCCGGCCTCGGTGACGGTGGTGAGTGGAGCGCTGCTCGATGCCAGGGCTGCCGGCCCCACGGCGCACAAGGCCACCACGGCCACGGTCGTGTACACCACGAGGGTGATGCCGAGAGCAAGGGGGATGGCGCGCGGGATCGTACGTGCGGGGTCGCGTACCTCCTCGCCCAGCGTGGCGATGCGCGCGTAGCCGGCGAAGGCGAAGAACAGCAGGCCTCCGGCCTCGAGGATGCCCCGCACCCCGCCGTCGGTGAGCGGACCGATGGCGGCGGTCGACGGTGACGATGCGATTCCGGCGGCGACCACGACGGCGAGCGCGCCGAGCACGATCGCCACGAGTACCCGGGTCAACGTTGCCGTCTTGTGCACCCCGCGCAGGTTCACCGCCGTCAGCGCCACGACGGCGCCGATGCCGAGCGGTCGGGCGAGCTCCGGAGCGAGGTAGCTGCCGAATGTGAGTGCTATGGCGGCGCAGCTCGCGG
>CAZYKR010000430.1:0-2123 GCA_964648005.1 uncultured Iamiaceae bacterium | reverse complement strand
CGAGCAGGGCGCCGCGGAGTTCCCGGTCGCGGTCGGAGTCGCCGTCGTTGGGCTCGGTGCCGAGGCGGGCGAGCGCCGGGCCGACGAGGCCGCGCACCCGGGCCTGGAACGCCGAGCGGGCTTCGCCGTCCACGAGGCGGTCGCAGAACCCGAGCGCCCCGATGATGCGCTCCCAGACGTTGAGGTCGCCCTCGTCGCCCAGCCCCTCGACCAGATCGAGGAACTCGTCGATGTGGCGATGCCCGGCGGTGACGAGCGCCCAGGCGTCGTCGACGAGGGCGTAGCGCTCGGTGGCCGACAGCTCGTCCTGCGCGTGGGCGAGGAGCGCCTCGCGCAGCTCGCGCTGGTAGTCGACCCGGTAGAAGCCGGTCGATTCGGTGTTGACCAGCACCCAGTCGAGCTGCTCGGGCAGCGGGATGCGCAGCTCGGCATCGTCGAGCAACACCTTCTCGAGCACGACGACCGGCTCGGCGTGCGGCTCGGGTCGCTCGGCCATCGTGATCAGCAGCGGCACGGCCCACCGGCGGTCGGTGACCGCCTCGTCCCGGTAGGCGAAGTGGCGCTGCGTGAGCCGCAGCACGCCGCTCTCGGGGCCGGTCAGGTCGTTGTGTTCCAGCGCCACCTCGACCACCGGGAACCCGCCCTGGAAGATCCAGCTGTCCATGATGCGGCGCACGGGCTCGCCGGTGGCCTCCTCGATGGCGTCCCACAGGTCGGTGGTCTCGGTGTTGGCGTACTGGTGGCGGCTCAAGTAGTGCCGGATGCCGTCACGGAAGGGCTCGGCGCCCAGGTACTGCTCGAGCATGCGGACGACGGCGGCGCCCTTCTCGTAGGTGAGGATGTCGAACATGCCCTCGGCATCGGCGGGGGAGACGACCTCGAACTCGATCGGGCGGGTCGTGCCCAGCGCGTCGACGTCGAACGCCGCGGTGCGCGACAGGCCGAAGCTCACCCAGCGGTCCCAGTCGGGGCGGTAGGCGTCGGTGGCGAGCATCTCCATGAACGTGGCGAAGGCTTCGTTCAGCCAGATCCCGTTCCACCACTTCATGGTCACCAGGTCGCCGAACCACATGTGGGCGAGCTCGTGGGCGATGACGTCGGTGACCCGCTGCAGCTCGGGCTGCGTCGTCTCGGCCGGGTCGACCAGCAGCAACGCTTCGCGGAAGGTCACACAGCCCAGGTTCTCCATGGCGCCGAAGGCGAAGTCCGGCACGGCCACCAGGTCGAGCTTGTCGCCCGGGTAGACGATGCCGTAGTAGTCCCGGAAGAACTCGAGGCAGAACCGCCCGACGTCGAGGGCGAAGGGCGTGAGGTGGCCCTTGCCCCGCGGGTAGGCGACCCGCAGCTCCTTGTTGTCGACCAGCACCGGCTCGGTGACGTCGAGTGGCCCGACGATGAAGGCGACCAGGTAGGTCGACATCACCATCGTGTCGGCGAAGCGCACCTCGACGCGGCCGTCGCCGAGCGTGGTCCGGCCGATCTCGCGGGCGTTCGAGAGCGCGGCGAGGCCGTCGGCGACGACGAGCGTGACGGCGAAGACCGCCTTGCGTTCGGGTTCGTCCCAGCAGGGGAAGGCACGGCGGGCGTCGGTCGCCTCCATCTGGGTGGTGGCGATGATCTGCTCGACGCCGTCGCTGTCGGTGAACGTCGAGCGGTAGAAGCCGTGGAGCTTGTCATTGAGGATGCCGGTGAACGCCGTGTGGACCACGGCTGGGCCGGGTGCCACCTCGGCGGCGAGGCGGATCGTCAAGCGCTCGGTCTCGGTGTCGTGCTCGATGGCCGTGGCCTCGACTCGGGTCCCGTCGGCGAGCTCGACCCAGGCGGCGTCGACCGTCAGCTCGATGGCATTGCACACGATCTCGTCGGTCGCCTCGACGACCTCGATCTCAGTGGCGCAGGTGCCGACGAAGGTGGCGGCGCCGAGGTCGGGCTCGAGCCGCAGGTCGTAGCGGTGGGGGATGACGGTGCTGGGCAAGCGGTACGGGTTCATCGACGCAGCACCCTACCGAAGTGCCGATCGAGCGGCGTTCGGCATACCGGTAGGCTGCCCCGCCATGTCGACCGAGCTACCGGAATCCTTCGACGTCCTGTGCGTGGGCAACGCCATCGTGGACGTGATCAGC
>CAZYKR010000429.1:0-2141 GCA_964648005.1 uncultured Iamiaceae bacterium | reverse complement strand
GTGACCCGGTCGAGTGCGGCGGTGACGGCCGCCGCCGCCGCCTCGCGATCGTGACGATGCAGGAGGTGGATCGTCAGCTCGGTCTGCACGGCGCGCCGCACGATGTAGGCAGGTGGCTGGTCGAGCTCGTCCCACAGCCGGTCGATCGCCGCTTCGGCGTCGTCGGTTCGGCCGAGACGCACCTCCGCCTCTGCCAGGACGGCGAGCACCGCAACGCCGCCCGATGCGACGGCCGCCTGAGCGATCGTCGCCGCAGACTCGATCGCCCCGAGGCGCGCTGCCACCTCGGCGGCGGCGGCGAAGATGGCCTGGCGGTCGGGTCCGGCCGCACCGTCCACCGCGCTGTCGTCGCTTCCGTCACCATGGTCGCCGTCCTCGAGCAGCCATCCGGCGACGCGGAGGAGGTCGGCGGCGGCGTCGAGGTCGTGCAGCATGACGCCGGGGCGATCGGGTGCGAACGCGACCAGGTCGGGGCGCATGGCATCGAGGAAGGCGTCGATGAGGGCCCGCCGGGCGGTGGCGACCTCGGAGGAGGTCGCCCGTGCGCGACAGGCATCGCCGTATAGCTGGTGGCCGAGGCGCATCGTTCCCTGTTCGTCGGTCACCACAGCACCACGCGCCTCGAGCCGGTCGAGCGCCTGCGCGTCCGCCGGCGGTCCGAGTCGGACGCGCGCCGGCACCGGTGCGCCGAGGGCCACCATGAGCAGAGCGCGCGACTCGTCGGGGTCGAGCGTGCCCAGCCAGGAGTCGACCAGGTCGATCAATCGCGGACCGACCGGCCCCGTCGGTTCCCATCGCACCACCCCGTGCGCTGTCGTGAACCGGTCGGCGGCGGCACCGTCGAGGACCAGCGCCCGCAATGCCAGGCAGTTCCCGCCGCTCCGATCGGCCAGCAGGCGGGTGGTCTCGGGTGCGGGCGTCACGCCGAGGACCGCCCTGAGCAGGGTGTCGACGTCGGCGGGGGACAGCGACATGAGCTCGAGCCGATCGCCCCGCTCCCCGCGGGCAAGGCCGGCCACGTCTGCCGGGATCGGCTCGCCCGAACGCACCGTCGCCACGATGCGGGCGCTTTCGGAGACGACCAGCTGACGCAGCGCGGCGGCGGAGACCTCATCCAACAGGTGGGCGTCGTCGACCAGCACCAGGAGAGGACGTTCGGCCGCGGCGGCCGCGATGGCGCCGTGCATGCGGGTGAGCAAGACGCCCGTGTCCTGCGATGCGTCATCGCCGGGCACCTGTGCGCTGAGTCTGATCAGCGGCGCGAGGGCTGCGCCAGGAACGTCGCTGAGGGCGGCCGACGCGATGACGCGCACCACCTGCGCGTCGAGGTCGGCGGCGATCAGCTCGGCGAGCTCGAGCGCCAGGCGTGACTTGCCGACGCCGGCGGCACCGCCGAGCACCAGGCTGCCACCCGGGTGCTGGAGGATTTGCCGGCCCACCTGCAGCTCCGCGTCGCGCCCGACCAGCGGCCAGTCGCGGGTGCAGTCGATGACGGCACGCCCCGAGGAAGCACCGCTGGACCGGACGCTCACGCTCGTCACCCTCCCGTCGGCGGCCCGCCCGCCTGTGCGGGGAAGGCTAATCCGCAGCCGCGAGGCGCTCACGCCCTCGTGACGAGCAGATCCTCGCTGCGAGGCCGCGCTGATCTCACGCTACGTGGTGCTCGAAGCGCGAGGCATGAGGCAGTTCGTGGCCGACGCCGAGGAATCTGACGATTCGTCAGATTCTGACTGGACATCAGATACCACTCTCCGTTACCTTTCGCTCGTCAAATGACGCGGAGGCGGGCGAATCGGCGGTGAGCTGGGCTTGCTTCTCCTCGAAACGAGCGGAGCGCAGCAGTGGCGAGACGGCCACGCTGCGTGAGGAGTGGAGACATGGTCATGGATGGATTGCAGGCAGGCGACGGAGCGGTCCCGGCGGGGGAGCGGGCGCTGAACCGGCGCTCGCTGCTGAAGGCTGTCGGGCTGGGTGCGCTCGGTCTCGGGGCTGGGGCAGCGCTCGGCGGGCACAGCGACGCCGTGAACGCGCTGTTCGGTGGTGGTGCGGCCGCTGCGGGACCGACGACGTGTGCTCCCGCCTCACGCATCGGCGATGTGCGGGTGCTGAGCGGCAACCTGTTCAGCTTCCTCGGCCTCGGT
>CAZYKR010000428.1:0-2169 GCA_964648005.1 uncultured Iamiaceae bacterium | reverse complement strand
CTCGACGAGCTGATGGTCCGGTGGCACCTCGGCTCGGCCGAGTGCCCACGCCAAGACGGTGCGGCCTTCGAACCGCCATGCGGCGTCGACGGCGCGGCTCGGATTGCGGCTGCCGACACGCGTCTGCAGCAGGCGCCACTCCTCGGGCTCGAGGTCGTCGGCGATGTCGACGCTGTCGACCCAGGCGTGCAGCTTGACCCGCTCGAGCTCGATGTCGACCGTGTCCGACGGCAGCTGCTCGAGGAAGGCGCGGCTCGACACCGCGGCGAGCGCCAGCGCCCGGCGGGCGACCCGGGCCGCGTCGGGCTCGCCGTCGTCGCCGCTGCTCCACGAGCCGAGCAGCTCGCCCGTCGGCACCGTCGCCGCACCGATGGGTACCCGTGCCAGACGGTCCCCGCCGTTGGCGCCCACCAGCACGCGGCCGGCCGGATCGCGCACGCCCGACGGCGTCACGATCAACCCGTCGAGCTGGTCGGCCACGGTGAGCACGGCTGCGCTACGTAGGTCGGTCCGTTCGAAGTCGACGAGGCAGCCACGGTCCGACGACACCACGAACCGGCAGCCGGCGACGGCGCGCACGACGTCGGAGCGCTGCGAGCTCGGCGGGAAGGAGCCGACCTGTTCGCGCAGCAACGCCAGCTCGGTTCGCCACCCCGGCCCGCGGTAGCGCAGGCTGTCGTGCACCAGGACGACGGGGGCGTGCTCGAGGCCGGCCGCATCGAAGCTCGCCTCGGCGCGTCGCCAGTGCTCGTCGCCGCCGTCCGTCACGACGCGCGCCGACGCCCGGGCGAGCGCGCCGAGGACCCCGGCGGGATCGATGCGCGCCGCGAAGATCGACACAGGTTCTGCGGCCACCGCTGTCCATGTTCGCAGCCGCATCCCCACGCCCCGGTGATGGTGACGCCAACCACATCGTTCTGGTAGTGCAACCGGTGGCTTCGCCTACCGGTTGCACTACCAGAACAAGGCAGAAGCGGTTGCAGTAGCGTTCGGTGCTTCGACAACTGGAGGCGGCGATGCGCGACCGATCGCAGGTTCCGGTCCCGGCGGCGACGCGCTCGCGGACCACGTTCGGCACCCTGGCGGGGCTCCTCGCCATCGGGGTTGCCCTGGCGGCTGGCCTGATCGCGCTGCTGGCGTCTCCGGCCAGCGCCGCCGGCACCGTCTCGGGCACGGTCACCGATGTCGGCGCCAACCCCATCGCAGGCATCGACGTGTTCGTGCTGGACCCCGTGTGGGGCAGCACGGTCTCGCAGACCACCACTGACGCCAACGGCGACTACAGCGTGCCGGTCGCCGCAGGGACCTACCGGATGCTGTTCCGCGACCCCGGCACCAGCTACGCCGACCGCTTCAGTGGCAACGCCGCGTCGTTCGCCACGTCGTCGACCATCACGGTCCCCGAGAGCGGCAGCCACGTCGAGGACGTGACGATGATCGAGCTCGGCGCCGTGTTCTCGGGCACGGTCACCGACACCGGCGCCAACCCGGTCGCAGGCGCCATCGTCGAGGCCCGCACCTTCCTCGACGCCGTGATCGCCACCGCCACCACCGACGGGTCCGGCAACTACACGCTCCCCGACGTCAGCGCCGGCACCTACCGCATCCACGTCGAGGACCCGTCCGGCACCTACACCAACGTCTTCCATCCGGCGACCCAGTACGGCGCCGCCGCCACGAACTTCGTCGTCGTGGATGGCGACACCGTCGACGTCGACGTCACCCTGGCCCTCGGCGCCACGCTCAACGGCACGATCGCCGTGGGCGACGCGCCCGCCGGCCAGATGCTCGTCGGCGTGGTCGGTGCCGCCAACGGCCAGATCCCGACCTATGCCGTCACCGATCCGGCGGGCAACTGGGAGCTACGCGGGCTCACGACCGAGCCGATCAAGATCCTCTACCTCGACCCCAACTACTTCATCAACGGGCCCGAGGTCGGGCTTCGACCCGAGTTCTCGCCGAACCTCGACGTGAACGACCTCGGGCTGGTCAACGCCTTCGTCGGCGCCACCGTGTACAACCCGACCTCGGGTGGCACCACCGCCGTCGGCACCGAGCAGGTGGTGGGCTCGGCGTGCGACCCCGCCGTCTTCACCGACGACGACACCCTGCTCGACCTCACTGGTGAGGACCTGAGCGGCGCCCGCCTCGAGGGCTGCACCGTCTTCG
>CAZYKR010000427.1:0-2182 GCA_964648005.1 uncultured Iamiaceae bacterium | reverse complement strand
CCACTGGGTGGATGCGCCACCGGAGCTGAACGCGCACTTGATGACCGTGGCGCAGCGGGTGGCGGTGGCCCAGCAGGAGGTGTTCTCGCCCGTGAAGGTGGGGATGATGATCGCCGGGCTGGAGGTGCCGCACCTGCACATCCACGTGGTACCGATCCGCGGTGTGCACGACCTGGACTTCGCCAACGCCGACGCCAACCCGGACCCCGCCGCGCTCGACGACGCGGCGCAGCGGCTACGGGCCGCCCTCGGCAGCGGGTGAGCCGCGCCGGATGAACACCTCGATCCCTTCGGCTTCGGAGACCTTGTCGAAGCCGAGCGAGTCGAGCTGCAGGCGGAAGACCTGTTGCTCGACGGTGGTCCAGTCGGGCACTTGGGACTGATCGAGGACGACGACGTCCACGCCGGCAGCTGCGGCGGCGCCGTCGGGGCGGTCGCCCGCCTCGAGCGGGAACACCTCTTGGCGCTGCGCCAACAGCGACAGCACCGATGGCGAGGCACGCACCGCAGCGTCGTCGGGGAAGGATTCGGCGGCGTTGACCCGGGCCTGGTCGACGACGTCCCGGCCACCCCAGTTCCACGGCGCTCGGTACGGCGACGCGGCGGCGTCATGGATGAAGAACACCGTCGAGGCGAGTACGAGGGCATAGAGGACCCGCCGGTCCACGATGATCTTCTCGACCCCGAGACGGCCGATCTTGGCCAGGGCGAAGGCGGTGGCGAGGAAGACGAAGGCGGTGATGGCGACGGTCTGCTGGCCGAAGACGGCCGACGAGGGCACGTCGGCGAGCATGTAGAGGAACTGCAACGGCAGGATCGGCACCAGGTACCGGGGGGCCAGCAAGGGCAGGAACAGCACCGGCGCCAGCAGGAAGACGAGGAGTTGGAAATTCTGCTCGCTGATCAGCTGCCCGAGGACCTGGCCCGGATGGACGACCATCCCCCACAGGGCGCTGAGCGGGGTGTCGCCGAAGGCGGCGAAGGCGTCGAGGTGCGGGAAGTCGCCCGCGGCGTAGTGGGGCTGGATGACGGCGATGGCGAGGACGGTCCACGCCGTGCCGGCGACGATGGTCAGCGCGCCGCGGCGAGGGTGCTTGTTGAGCACGAGGACCCCGCCGAGACCGGCGACGGCGAGGCCCAGGTCGGCCCGAGTGAGCACGACGACGAGGCACATGACCATGAACAGGCGCCAACGGTCGGCCATCCCCCAGTAGATGCCGAAGAGCAGCGCCGGCAGGGCGATCGTCTCGGGGTGGAAGCCGTCGAGGTTGAGGTTGTGCACCGCCGGATAGAAGCAATAGGCGAAGAGCAGGGCGCCGGCGCCGCCGGTGCGGAGCTTGGCGTGGCGGCGGGCGATCTTCCAGACCGGCACGGCGCCGATGGCAAGCGCGGCCGACTGGATGACGAGCAGTGCGGGGGCGATCGGTAACGGGCTGATGGCCCACGCCAAGGGGACGAAGAGGAAGGCGGCCTGCTGGGACAGCACCGGCAGGTCGGTGGTGGCCGTCATGACCGGATCGAGGCCTTGCTGGATAAGCCACGCCGCCTGGGAGTAGCCGGCGAGGTCGACCGGCGATTCGAGCGATCGGGCCTGGGCCAGGGCGAGGAGCGCCAGGACGACGAAGAGCCCAGCGGCGGTCGCCCACGGCACCACCCGATCGGCCCAGGCGCTGTCGAGGCGAGCCTGCCAGCGCAGGACGGAGGCGTCGACGCGGCGACGCAGGGTCATGGTCACTGTGGCAGCGGCTCGACGAGCTCGGCGCCCTTGTTGCGCACGCTGTTCACCTCGGTGCTGACCTTGTGCATGGTGATGAGCTCGTTCGGTGCGGGCACGAGGAAGGACTGGAGCAGGTCCATGTCATCGAGGGAGGGATCGAGCCACGGCTCCCAGGCGTCCGGTGGCAGCACCACCGGCATGCGGTCGTGGATGGGAGCGATGGTGTCGTTGGCGGCGGTCGTGATGATGGTGCACGAGCGCAGGCCTTCGTCTTCGATGGTCTCACCCTCGGCGTCCTTGGGGCGCCACGTGGCCCAGAGGCCGGCGAACGCCAGTGGCTCGCCGTCGGCCCGGTAGAGGTAATAGGGCTGCTTGCGCTTCTCCCCCGGCACGACCGCCCACTCGTAGAACCCGTCGACTGGGATGATGCAGCGCTTCTTGCGGAAGGCGGACTTGTAGGCGTTC
>CAZYKR010000426.1:0-2241 GCA_964648005.1 uncultured Iamiaceae bacterium | reverse complement strand
CGCCAGGAAAGGCGCCCAGAGCAGCCACAGCGGGCGGCGCCGACGACCCGGCACTGCTCGCCCGAGCACTCGGGGCGTTCCTGGCGCCTTGACCGGCGGCGCCGCACGATCCATCGACGCGACCTTCAGGAGGTCCCGTGCCCAATGCCGCCAACGCCACGCCAGACGCGGCAGCACCGCCGCCGCATCCGCCGCATCCGCTGACCCCGCTCAGCGCCGACGAGCTGCGGACCGCCGCGGCGGTCTGCCGTGACACCGTCGCTGCCGACGCGCCCTTCGCCGTCCTGCGGTGGTCCGAGCCGACCCACGACGAGCTCGCCGCCTTCGCCGCCGACGGCACCGTTCCGCCTCGCCGGGCGTTCGCCGTCCTCGTCACCGGGCCCGACGAGGTGACCGAGATCGTGGTCGACGTCGATGGCCGCACCGCCACCTCCGTCGAGGTCGTGCCCGGCGCCACCCCGTACCTGCTCATCAGCGAGCTGCTCTTCGCCATGGCCGCCGTGCGCCACCACCCGGACTGGATCGCCGCCATGGCGCGGCGCGGCATCGAAGGCGAGGCCCTCGACCGGGTGCAGATCGACCCGTGGCCGCCCGGCACCTTCGACCTCGACGTGGAGCGCGGGCGGCGCTTGAGCCGGGTCATCTTTTACCTGCGCGCCGATACCGAGGACAACGGCTACGCCCGCCCCATCGAAGGGGTGATGGCCCACGTCGACCTTGCCACCGCCGAGGTGCTCGAGGTCATCGACACGGGCGTCGTGCCGGTCCCCGAGGCGCGCCACAGCTACTACCCGGAGCACCAGGGCCCCATGCGGGACGACCTGCGGCCGATCCACGTCACCCAACCCGACGGACCATCGTTCCGCGTCGACGGCAACCTGGTGCACTGGCAGCGGTGGCAGGTTCGGGTGTCGATGGACCAGGTGGAGGGGCTCGTCCTCCACGACGTGGCCTACGCCGACCCCGAGCGCGGCGGTGCGCCGCGACCCGTGCTGCACCGAGCCGCCCTCTCGGAGATGGTCGTCCCCTACGGGCACACGTCCCCGTCGCAACGGTGGAAGAACGCCTTCGATGCCGGCGAGTGGGGCCTCGGTCGCATGGTCAACTCGCTGACGCTGGGCTGCGACTGCCTGGGCGAGATCCACTACTTCGACGCCGTGCTCCCCGACGAGCAGGGCCAGCCGCAGGTCGTCGAGCATGCCATCTGCATGCACGAGGAGGACTTCTCGATCCTCTGGAAGCACCAGGACCTGCACTCGTTCCGCACCGAGGTGCGCCGGCAGCGGCGGCTGGTGATCAGCTCGATCTACACGGTCGGCAACTATGAGTACGCCTTCTACTGGTACTTCTACCTCGACGGCACGATCCAGCTCGAGGTCAAGCTCACCGGCATCATCCAACCGATGGCCGTGCCTCCAGGTGCGGGCCCGGGCGACATCGGCAACGCCAACCTCGTCGCCCCCCAGGTGGCGGCGCCGCACCACCAGCACCTGTTCTGCGTGCGCCTGGACATGGCGGTCGACGGCCACACGAACACGGTCACCGAGGTGGACGTCGAGCCGGACCCGCCGGGGCCGGACAACCCCGAGCACAACGGGTTCCACACCGTGGCCACCGTGTTGCGACACGAGTCCGAGGCCAAGCGGGTCATCGACCCGAGCCGCAGCCGCTCCTGGCGCATCTCGAATCCGGAGGTGACGAACGGCCTCGGCCTGCCGACGGCGTACAAGCTGCTCCCCGTCGCCTCGCCGACGTTGTACGCCCGGCCCGAGTCCTGGGTGGCCCGGCGCGCTGGCTTCGCCACCGCCAACCTGTGGGTGACCCGGTACGACCCCGATGAGCTCTACGCCGCCGGTCGGTACCCGTCGCAGAGCACCGGCGGTGACGGGCTCCCGTCCTTCGTGGCCCAGGACCGCGCCATCGAGGGCACCGACATCGTCGTGTGGCACACCTTCGGCGTCACCCACCTGGTGCGCCCCGAGGACTTCCCGGTCATGCCGGTCGAGTGCACGGGGTTCCACCTGATCCCCTACGGCTTCTTCGACCGCAACCCCGCGCTCGACGTGCCCCCGTCGACCAGCCACGGGAGCCACTGCCACACCTGAGCCTCGGGCTCCCACCACCGGTCCGACCACGGCGGTGGCGGAGCGGCGCGTGACGGAGATCCGCGCTCGGCGGCGGTCAGCGGAGGGCGCGGACGATGGCGTCGCCGCCGGCGGCGCGGAGCTCGTCGACGAAGGC
>CAZYKR010000425.1:0-2258 GCA_964648005.1 uncultured Iamiaceae bacterium | reverse complement strand
GCGGCGGAGCGATCACGGAACTGCGCGCGCAGCTCGCCGAGCAACGACGGGAGCTGGCGGCGCAAGCGGCGGTGATCGAGGCGCTCGCACGACGCCTCGACGAGGTCGCGGCGAGTCCGCCTGCGGGGAGCGCACCGCGCACCCCAGCGCTCGTCGACGACGCCGAGACCGGCCAGATCGTCGACCCGACGTCGACCGCGACCGCGCCGCCGTCGACACCACCGGGCGACCTGCGAACCGACCGACGCGGGATGCTGCGCACCGTCGGCGTCGCTGCGGCGGGCGTCGCCACCGGCGCGGTGGTCCTCGGTCAGGCGTCGCCGGCCGCAGCTGCCATCAGCGAGACCGGGAACCCGGCGGTGCTCGGCACGGCGAGCCCCAACACCGGCATCGGCGTGCACGGCCGGGCGCTCGGCACCACGGGAAACCCGGTCGGCGTGTACGCCGAGGTGAGCGGACCGACGTCGCTCGCCGTGCGCGCCGTCAACACCGGGACCGGCGCCCAGCCGGTCGGCATCGAGAGCACGACCACCGCACCGAACGGCATGGCGATCTACGGGCAGAACCTCGGCACCGGGTCCTCCGGGATCGGGGTCTACGGCCAGTGCCCCAACGGTGGCGGCACCGGCGTCGTCGCCTACGGATCGACCGGCCTGCGTGCGCAGGGCACCGACGGGTTCGGCGTCTATAGCGTCTCCACCCGCGCGCAACTGCGGCTCGGCGGTGACGTGCCGCAGCCCACGACCGGCGTCGTGCCCCGCCTCGCCGGAGAGGTCGTCTTCGACGCCAACGAGGATCTCTGGCTCTGCGTGGTGTCAGGCACGCCGGGTACGTGGCGCAAGATCTCGGGTCCCGCCACGGCCGGTGCGCTCACCCTGCTGAGCACGCCCAAGCGCGTCTACGACTCGCGCGCCGGGTTCGTGCCGGCCACCGGACCGAAGTCCCAGATCACCGGAGCGCAGGTACGAGTCCTGGACACCAAGAACAACTCGTCTGGCGTGCCGAACGGCGCCACCGGCGTGTTGGCGACCCTGACCGTCGTGAACGGCTCGGGCAACGGCGGCTTCTTGGCGATGTACGCCGCCGGGCAAGCCACCCCGCAGACCTCAACCGTGAACTGGTCCAACAGCGGCGCCGTCGCCGCCACCACCGTGTCGGCGGTGAACGCCAGCGCACAGGTAGCCGTGTACTGCGCACCCAACTCGTCGACTGACCTGATCCTCGACATCATCGGCTACTACCGCTGACCGCACATCAAACGGAGACCAACCACATGACCACCGACGACATCCGAGCACTGCGCGACCTTGTAGCAGCACAGCAGGCGACGCTCGACGCCCAGGCGGAGCGGCTGACGCGTATGGATGCCCTCGAAGCTCGACTCGCGGCGCTGGAGGCGGGGGTTGCCGGCCCGCCGGTCATCAGAGACCTGAACGTCGCATCACCGTCGGTGGCGGCGGTGCCAGGCGATGCCGCCGAGCCCCCGACGATCGACGTGGCGGAGCGCGTCACCACACCACCTGAGGACACCGACCTCGGCGATCGGCGCACCGATCGGCGCGGCATGTTACGTGCCGCGGGCGTCGCCGCAGCGGGCGTCGCGACCGGCGCAGTCGTCCTCGGCCAGGCGTCGCCCGCCGCTGCCGCCATCAACGAGACCGGGAACCCCGCCGTGCTGGCCACGGCGAGCCCGAACACCGGCATCGGCGTCCACGGTCGTGCCCTGGGGGCGACGGGGAGCCCGATCGGCGTGCTCGCTGAGTCCGGTGCCCCGGGGGGTTACGCGGTTCGAGCGCAGAACACTGCGCCCACCGGCACGGCTGTCGCCCTTTACAGCACCTCATCCTCCACGTCGGGCATCGGTGGGTATCTCGCCTCGTTCGGCACGACCGCGTCCGCCATCGGCGTCTACGGCCAGTCCACCAACGGCCTCGGCACCGGGGTGTACGGCCAAGGGTTCTACGGCGTCCGGGCTCAGACGGCCAACGGGGTGGCTATCCAGGCCATCAGCAACAACACGCATCTATTGCTCGTCGGGCCAGCGCCGGTCCCGACCACCGGCGCGCTGACGCGCAGTGCAGGCGAGGTCGTGTACGACCAGAACGGCGACCTGTGGATGTGCACGGTCGCCGGCACTCCGGGCACGTGGCGACGGCTCGCCGGTCCGGCAACCGCCGGTTCGTTGGTGCTGTTGAGCGCGCCGAAGCGCGTCTACGACTCGCGCGCCGGGTTCGTGCCGGCCACCGGACCGAAGTCCC
>CAZYKR010000424.1:0-2270 GCA_964648005.1 uncultured Iamiaceae bacterium | reverse complement strand
ACGCTCCGGCGGCATCCCGATCGGCGCCAAGCTGTCGGCCCAGCACATCGAGGCCGACCTCGATGCCGCCCTCGAGATCGGCTGCGACTACGTGATCCTCGACGGCCGCGGTGGCGGCACCGGCGCTGCCCCGCTGCTGTTCCGGGACCACATCTCGGTGCCGACGATCCCGGCGTTGGCACGCGCCCGCCGCCACCTCGACCGGCTCGAGCGCCCCGACATCACACTCGTGATCACCGGCGGCCTGCGGCACCCGGCCGACATGGTCAAGGCGCTGGCGCTGGGCGCCGACGCTGTGGCGCTGGCCAACGCCGCCATCCAGGCGATCGGCTGCGTCGGCATGCGCGCCTGCAACACGAACAACTGCCCGGTCGGCATCGCCACCCAGCAACCGCACCTGCGCGCCCGGCTCCCGGTCGACGAAGCCGCAGCGCGCCTCGGCCGGTTCCTCACCGCCGCCACCGACCTGATGTGCGTGCTGGCCCGCGCCTGCGGCCACCGACACCTGCGCGACTTCTCGGCCGACGACCTGACCACGTTCGATCGCGACCTGCACCACCTGACCGGTGTCGCCTACGCGGGAGTGCTGCCATGACCGAACCGACCGCTGACCCGCAGCCCGCTCCGAGCGACGAGGCCGCACCCGGCGTCGAGGCAGCACGCGGCCCCGAGGCCGCACCCGACGCCACCTGGGTGAAGGTCGCCGAGGTCGACGGCCTCGACGACGGGCGCGTCACGACCGTGCACGCCTGGCACCGCACGGTGGCCCTGGCGCGTTGCGGCGACCGCTATGGCGCCCTCGACAACCGCTGCCCGCATCAGGGCGGACCGCTCGGTGAAGGGTCGATCGAGCAGGGCTGGCTGCGCTGCCCCTGGCACGGCTACGACTACGACCCGATCACCGGTCGGCCGCCCGAGGGCTTCGACGACGCCCCCGAGGCGTTGCCGTGCGAGGTGCGCGCCGACGGGGTGTACGTGGCGATCCGGCCACCCGAGCCACACGTGCGCACCGTCTCCGACGTGATGGTCGACACGATGGTCGCCTGGGGCATCACGCACGTGTTCGGCATGGTCGGCCACTCCAACCTCGGGTTCGCCGACGCCATGCGCCGCGCCGAGGCCGACGGGCGGCTCACCTACGTCGGCATCCGGCACGAGGGCGCGGCGTCGTTCGCAGCGTCGGCCTACGGCAAGCTCACCGGACGCCCCGCCGCCTGCTTCGCCATCGCCGGGCCCGGCTCGACGAACCTGCTCACCGGTCTCTACGACGCCCGGGTCGACCGGTCGCCGGTCCTCGCCATCTCGGGGCAGGTGCCCTCCAAGGTGCTCGGTCGTGGCGCGTTCCAGGACCTCGACCTCACCCGCGCCTTCGCCGACGTCGCCGGGTCATCGCAGACCGTCCTGCCCGGGTCCGATCACGCCGAGCTGACGACGCTGGCGTGCAAGCAGGCGATCGTCGGTCGCCAGGTCAGCCACCTCGTGCTGCCGGACGAGGTGCAGGTCCTGCAGGCATCCGACGCCGCCGCCTCGGGCCCGACCGGGCGCGTCGCCGACGACGAGGTCGTGCCTCCGGCCGCGGCGCTCGATGCCGCCCTCGATCTGCTCGCCGGGTCGCGCCGACCCGTCATCGTCGTCGGCCACGGCGCCCGGCGCGACATGGATGCCGTCATCGCCCTCGCCGACCTGCTCGGCGCGCCGGTGCTGACGACGTTCAAGGCCAAGGGGCTGATCTCCGATCACCATCCGCTCGGGTGCGGCGTGCTCGGCCGCAGCGGCACGCCGGTGGCGAGCTGGCTGATGAACGAGAGCGACGCCCTCGTGGTGTTCGGCGCCTCGTTCTCGAACCACACCGGCATCGCGCCGTACAAGCCGATCGTCCAGGTCGACCTGGACCCGATGGCGCTCGGGCGGTTCCACCCGGTGCAGGTGCCGGTGCTCGGCCACGTCGGCGTGACGGCTCGACTGCTGGCCGAACGGCTGCCCGCCCGCCCCGACGCCGCCGACCAGCGCGCCGACGTAGCCGCCCGGTGGGCGATCTGGCGGGCCGAGAAGCGGCGCCGCCTCGCTGACGATCGCGGGCACGGCGTCAACGCCGCCGCCGTCTTCGACGCCATGAGCCGCCTGGTGCCCGACGACGCCGTGATCGCCGTCGACGTGGGCAACAACACCTACTCCTTCGGGCGCTACTTCGAGTGCACGGCCCAAGACGTGCTGATGTCGGGCTACCTGGGCTCGATCGGCTTCGGACTGCCCGCCGCCATCGGCGCCTG
>CAZYKR010000423.1:1242-2279 GCA_964648005.1 uncultured Iamiaceae bacterium | reverse complement strand
CGAGGCCGGTGATCTCCTTGAAGTAGCAGGCGGGGAAGATGCCGGCATTGGTGTTCGGGTCGACGATGGCGGTGTACGCGCAGGCCGAGGCAGCGATGGCGCCGACGGCGACCGGCCCGGCCCAGGCGGGGACCCGCTGGTACCACCGGCGGGGCCCGGGCTCGCCCGCGACGGTCGGCGTGGCGAGCGGTGCGGAGGCGTCGGGATCCGGGGTGACGTACAAACTCGGGACTCCAGGGCGGCGAACGGAGGGCAGTCTAGGGGACGTCGAGCCCGAGCGGGCCGACGCGGACGACACAGCAGCGCCGGTAGATTCGCTCCGGTTCACACCGACGCTGACGAGGGGGGACGGTCGGATGGACGAGGAGGGCGACAGTACGCGCCCATCAGATCTGACGGTGCCGCCGTCGCGTGACGGCTGGCGCCTGATCCTGTCGACGCTGCGTCAGCAATGGCGGGGCATCGCCGTGGGCGTGGCCGTCGGTCTGGTCTGGACCGCCGCCAAGGTCGCCGTGCCCTGGCTCGTGCAGCAGGCGATCGACCTCGGGATCACCCCCGGCGATCTGGAGGCGCTGCGCACCTGGACCATCGCCATCGTCATCGCCGCTGCCGTCGCCGCCACCTTCACGGGGCTGCGCCGCTACTGGGCGTTCCGTGAGTCCCGGCGCCTCGAGACGGTGCTGCGGGATCGCCTCTTCGCCCACGTGCAGCGGCTGCACTTCGCCTTCCACGACCGCGTCCAGACCGGCGACCTCATGAGCCGTGCCAACACGGACCTGCAGCAGGTGCAGAACGTGGTGGTGCTGATCCCGCTGACGATCTCCAACGCCGTGACGGTGCTCGCCGTCGCCGTGCTCCTCGTGAGCATCGATCCCGTGCTGACCGTGCTGGCGCTCGGGTCGTTGCCGTTCCTGAACCTGTTGGGCAAGCGGTTCTCGAACCGGCTCCACCCGACGATGATCGGTCTCCAGCGGGAGTCGGCTGCGCTGGCGACGGTCGTCGAGGAGTCGGTGTCGGGCATCCGGGCCGTGAAGGGG
>CAZYKR010000423.1:0-1232 GCA_964648005.1 uncultured Iamiaceae bacterium | reverse complement strand
ACTCCGACCGTCACAACCTGCTCGAGCTCCATGCCGGCGCCGAGGCCGACGACCTCTACGACGTGTCGATGGAAGCCGCTCGGGTGCGGGCCCGCTTCCTCCCCGCCATGGAGCTGCTGCCCAACATCGGGCTCATCTTCGTGCTCGGCTACGGCGGCTGGCAGGTGATCGACGGCCAGCTGTCGCTCGGGTCGCTCATCGCCTTCAACGTGTACGTGGCGTTGCTCATCTGGCCGTTGCGCATGCTCGGGATGATCATCGCCCAGGGCCAGCGGGCCGCGGCCTCGGCCCAGCGCGTGCACGAGGTCCTCGACACGGCGCCGGAGATCACCGCACCGGCGCATCCGCAGCACCTGCCCGCACGCCCCGAGCCGCCGTCGGTCGCCACCGGGGTCGGGCGCATCGAGCTGGATGCCGTGCGGTTCGGCTACGGCCGGCCGCACCCGGTGCTCGACGGCCTCGACCTCGTGATCGAACCCGGGGAGTCGGTCGCCCTCGTCGGCGCCACCGGGTCGGGCAAGTCGACGGTGGCGCGCCTGCTGTGCCGCTTCTACGACGTCGAGGGCGGGGCGGTGCGCCTCGACGGCGTCGACGTCCGCGACCTCGACCCGATCGAGCTGCGGCGTGCCATCTCCATCGTGTTCGAGGAGACGTTCCTGTTCTCCGACACGCTCGCCGCCAACATCGCCTTCGGGCGGCCCGACGCCACCGACGCCGAGGTCCACCGCGCCGCCGAGCTGGCCGGAGCGGCGTCGTTCATCGCCGAGCTCGACGACGGGTATGCCTCGCTGGTCGGCGAGCGCGGCCACTCGCTCAGCGGCGGGCAGCGCCAGCGCATCGCCATCGCCCGGGCCATCCTCGCCGACCCCCGCGTGCTGATCCTCGACGACGCCACGTCCGCCGTCGATCCGACCAAGGAGCACGAGATCCGCGACGCCCTCGGCCAGGTGATGGCGCATCGCACGACGCTGGTCATCGCCCACCGGCCGGCCACGATCGCCTTGGCCGATCGCGTCGTGCTGCTCCACGAGGGTCGGGTGGCCGCACAGGGCACCCACCAGGAGCTGCTGGCGTCGAGTGCGGCCTACCGGCAGGTGTTGGCGACCGCGCACCACGACCCGACCGTCGCCGCCGGGGTGGCGTCATGATGCTCGAGCGCGGGATCGATCCCGCCGACCAGCTCGACGCCGCCGAGGCGCGCCGGGTCGTGCGACGCGCCTTCCGGCAGCTCG
>CAZYKR010000422.1:0-2283 GCA_964648005.1 uncultured Iamiaceae bacterium | reverse complement strand
ACTATCCGGGCCTGCACGGATTGGCCTGTGACCTCGTCGGCGAGGCCCGCGCCGACGACGTGGTGGCCGAGGCCCTGGCCCGGTGTCTGGTGCGCAGGCCGCTGGCGCGGTGGGATCGCACCGATCTGCACCATGCCGTGGTCGTGGTCGCCGGAGAACACGAGCGCGCCGGCGACGTCGCGCTCCCCGTCACCACCTCGGGCACCCGTCGCCGACGCGAGCCGGGGGCCGCCACCGTCCTGGCGGCCGCCCATCACCTCATCGCCACCGGACACGCCGCCGGCCCGATCGCACCGGAGCACCGGGCGGCGCGGCGGGGTGGGGCCTTGGCGTCCCTGCTGGCCGTCGTGGCCGTGGCGATCGGCGTCGTCGCCGTCGGCCTCGAGACCAACCCCTCGGGCATCGAGGTCGGCGCCGAGGTCGGACCACGGGTCTCACAACTGGTGTACCCGATCGAACGCGAGATCATGGGCGTGCCCGGCACCGGGCCCGTCGACCCGTTGTCCTTCTGGCACGACTACAACCTGCGCTTCTCCAAGATCCCCGGCATCGAGGTGCCCGTCGGGGCGTACGTCGACGCCAACCGGGAGCACTTCCGTCAGGCGCTGCTCGGCGACGTGTACACCATCGCTGCCACCAGGGGCGGGCCGGCGATCGGCTACCACCACCAGGTCTTCGGCTACCTCCCCGCCGCCATCGTCGACGCGCCGGGCTTCGAGTGGGCGACGTGGGTGGCCGAGCACAACGAGTGCGCCCCCGCCTGCCTTCCGGCGCTGCCCGACCCGGCGATCGCCACGGCAACGTCGCTGCCGACCGCGGCCTGACGAGCCGGTCCGCTCCGCCGCCACCACGGTCCGTGGCGGCGTCGGCGGAATCTATCAATTCCACCGGTTCATCACTTTACAGTTCGCCCCGTTTCATTACTTTCGGTGCCACGCCGTTTAGTGCTCAAGTCACCACGCTGTGTGATCCGATAGCAGGATCGGCGCCGCTACATGGGCCGAACGGCCCATCCGGGATCGGCGGCGGGACGGGGAGGATGACCAATGGGCGTGTACCTGGAGCCGATGCGTCGGTCCGACGACGGCAAGCGTTCGAAGCTGCGGGCCGACACCATCGATGAGCTGCACGCGTTCACCGCCGATCACGGGCTCGACCGGGCAGCGTTCTCGCCGAACCCGACGGTCGATGACCTCGGCTACTACGACCTCACGCCACGTCAGCGACGCCAGGCCCTTCGAGGCGGCGCCGAGGCGCTCGAGTGGTCCGACGCCTACCAGCGGATCTCCGCCCAGATGGTTGCCGGCACGCGACGGGTCACGACCCGCACGGCACGCTTCGGCGTCACGCGGGCGCCAGCGCCCGACCCCGCACGGTCCGCTGCCGACACCGCAAGAGCCCGTCCCCAAGCCGCGGCCGAGCCGCCCACCGCCACGCCGGCCGAGTCGGCGCCCGACCCGTGGCAGCGGCGGGCCGCGGCCCGACAGCAGCAGCCGATGGTCTTCGACCTGGCGCTGATCGATCCCGCCGCCGACGCGCCGGCCGGTCGCTTCGGCCGTCGAGCGCGCCGCGACCAGCTCGCCTGAGCGCCACCCGTCACGCCGGCCTGCCTTGGTCGGTGGCACGGCCCGCCGCGACAATGGGACCGTGCTCGATTCGTCCGCGGCTTCGACCGAGGCCCGACGCCCCGACGCCGCGGCGCCCGACGCGCCGGGCGTCCGGCCGCCCGCCGGCGGGCTGCCGCAGGACCGCCTGCCACCCGCCGGACCGTCCCGACGCGCCATCTCGCTCATCGTCGTGGCGATCGCCCTGCTCGCCGCCGCCGTCATCGTGTCGATGGCGACCCGCAACCGCACGACGGTCGACGCCGTCGCCGGCGACGACGGCTGGGCCGGCGCTGTCCTCGAGCCCACCCGGCCGCGTCCCGAGTTCACACTGACCGATACCGCGGGCCAGCCCTTCGACTTCGCCGCCGAGACCGAGGGCAAGCTCACGTTCTTGTACTTCGGCTACACGAACTGCCCCGACATCTGCCCGATCCACCTGTCGACGCTCAACCAGGCACTGCGAGCCCAGCCCGACCTGTCGGCGACCGTCGTGTTCGTCACCACCGATCCCGAGCGAGACACGCCCGAGCGCATCCGCAGCTGGCTCGACGGGTTCAACGGCGCGTTCATCGGACTGACCGGCACGCCGGAGGAGATCCTCGCCGCCGAGGCCGCCTCCGGCATCACGCCCGCCATCCCCGACGCGCCGGGCGAGGACGGCTTCTACCTCGTCGGG
>CAZYKR010000421.1:0-2320 GCA_964648005.1 uncultured Iamiaceae bacterium | reverse complement strand
GTGCGGTTCGCTCGGCGGTTCACGCTCCTCGTCCCGCTGGGCATGGCCGCAGCAGGGATGGCCATCGGCGACGGGCGGGCCGCCTACGCCACATCCGAGGGTCAGGTCCTCGTGTTGTGCGGCCTCGCCGCCACGGCGGCCTGCTGGTTCTGGGCGGGCCGCATCATGCGGTTGCCGGCGCCACCGCGGATCTTCATCGACGACGGGGCAGCGCAGTGACCCGCCTCCTGCCGCTGCTGGCGGTGACGCTGTGGGTCGGCGGCACCCTGATCTGCGCCGAGATGCGATGGTCGAGGCGCCGCAACCTGCACGACCGCGTCCGCCCGTATGTCGCCGGCAACGGACGGGCACCGCGATCGATCGGTGTGCTGTCCGTGGCCTCGTTCCGCGACGTGCTCGCTCCCGTCGCCCACCAATTCGGCGACCGCCTGGCGCAGCTCGGCGGCGTGCACGACGACGTGGCGACCCGGCTCCACCGGGTCCACGACGCCGACGACCCGGTCACCTTCCGACTCCGCCAGTTCGGATGGTGTCTGGGTGCCCTGCTCGCGGGTGCCACCGCCACGATCGTGGCCGCTCCCCCGCCCCTGATCGCCGTGCTTCTGGTCGCGGGAAGCCCGACCTTGACCTTCCTGATCATCGAAGACCGGCTGCAACGCCGATCCGTCGCCTGGCAGCGCGCCCTGTTCGACGAGCTCCCGGTCGCCGCCGAGCAGCTCGGCATGCTGCTGTCCTCCGGCTACTCCATCGGCGCGGCGGTGGCCCGGCTCGGACGCCGGGGACACGGCGCCGTGGCGCGCGACCTGCGTCGTGTCTCGACGCGCGCCCAGCAGGGCCTGAGCGACACCGAAGCACTGCGCGAGTGGGCCGACGGCGCTGGCGTCGAGGAGGTGCACGACCTGGTCGCCGTGCTGGCACTGGACCGTGAGACGACCGACCTGGGTCGACTCGTCAGCGACGAAGCCCACCGCGTGCGCAGCGCGGCCCATCGCCTGCAGATCGAACGCATCGAACGGCGCGCCCAGCAGGTGTGGATCCCCGTGACCGTCGCCGCGCTCGTCCCGGGGGTGCTGTTCCTGGCGGCCCCGTTCCTGCAGGCCATGCAGCTGTTCAGCGGCGGTTGACCGCAACCGTTCCGTCCCACACGAGACCTCCCACCGAAAGGACCACGCCATGCCCCTCACCCTCACGTGGACCATCGCCACGATCGAGGCCGCCTGCCACCGGCCACCGCTCCAGGCCGCGGCACGCTCGCCCATGCGGCGGCGCCTGGGCGGCGACGCCGGCGAAGGCGTCATCTCGGCTGCCATCGCTGTGCTGATCATGGCGTTCCTCGGCGCGCTGATGTGGTTCGGCTTCCAGCGCATGTGGCAGACCACCGAGCAGCAGACCAACGACCGTGTCAGCCAGATCGGTGCCGACGCTCCCTGACGGCCGCAGCCGATGCCACGGCGACGGGGGCACCGGCCTCATCGCGTCGGCCGCCGGCGTCCTCGCCTTCGTCGCCTTCGTCCTGTTCGCCACCCAGCTCCTGGTGGCGTTGCACCTGTCCACGACCGTCGGCGCCGTCGCCGACGAAGGCGCGCTGCGTGCGGCCTCGGCCAGCGTCGACCACACCGATCCGGTGGCCGTCGCCGCCGCCCGGCGACGCGCCGAGCAGCACATGCGGACGCTGCTCGGCCCACAGGCCGACGCCACGACCTTCGACTGGTCGGCGAGCACACCCGACGACGTCGTCCTCGTGGTGCGTACGGACGCGCCACGACTCATGTTCGGCTTCCAGGGGAGCCTCGTCACCGATCACCTCGAGCGCACGGCCGTCGTGCGGGTGGAGACGATGCAGTGAGCGGCGATCCGGGACGCGGACGCGCCGACGCAGGCCAGGTCGGGGGCATCGAGGTGCTGCCGTTCGGCTTGCTGCTGTTCGTGGTGGCGTCACTGGTGGTCGCCAACGCCTGGGCGGTGATCGACGCCAAGGCGACCGTCGACAGCGCCGCCAGGGCGGGAGTGCGCGCCGCGGTGGAGGCACCAGATCCCGCCACGGCGGCCGCCCGGGCCGACGCCGCGGCGCGCCACGTGCTCGAACGCAGCGGGCGCGACCAGGGCGCCACCGTCACCGTCGAAGCGGTCGAGGGCTTCGCCCGTTGCGCGCCGGTGGAGGTGCGCGCCACCGTGCACGTTCCGACCCTGCACCTGCCGTGGCTCGGCGGTGTGGGCGGCGGCTTCGACGTCACCGAGCGGCACGGCGGCATCGTCGACCCGTACCGCTCCGGACTGCCCGGTACGGCGACATGTTGAACCGCTCGTGCGCCGGCGACCC
>CAZYKR010000420.1:0-2327 GCA_964648005.1 uncultured Iamiaceae bacterium | reverse complement strand
GACGTCGCTCGCTGACCGCGCCGGGGGCGGACCACGGCCAGCACCTGTTGTCGCACCTGCTCATCCTCCCCGGCGTGCTCGTGCTGTCGATGGTGCTCATCGCGTTCTCGGTGACGGCCGCCGCCCTGGCGTGGATCGCGCTGCCGGTGGCGCTGATCGGCGCGCACCTCATCGACCCGGCCGACGACGACGACCCGCCGGTGTTGGCGAGACGCCACCGCGGGCACGGCACCGTCGACCACGGGCTGGAGCGCCTCGTCGCCTACTCCGACGGCATCTACGCGGTCGTGCTGACGATCATCGCCGAGCAACTCGGCGGCTCCGAGGCCGAGCCGATGACCGACAGCCTCACCAGCGCCGAGCTGTGGGCCCAGCTGCAGGGCCAGTACGACACGTTCGTCGCCTTCGGCCTCACCTTCTACACGGTCGGGCTGTTCTGGTCGGTGCACGCCTCGATCTTCGGGCGCATCGTTCGCTTCCGTACGCCGCTGCTGTGGCTGGCGCTCGTCCACCTGATGGTCATCGCCCTGCAGCCGTTCGGCCTGAGCGTGTTCCTGGACCTCGGCAGCGCCGACAGCTCCGCCGCCACCGCCACCTACCTGCTGTTCATGCTCGCCGCCAGCCTGACGCTGGCCGCCGTCGGCTGGTACGCCGACTGGGGACGGCGCTGCGTCGCGGCGACGACGACCCACAGCCAGGTGGTGGCCCGGCGGTGGCAGTCGGCGACGGCGGCGGGGATCTTCTGCCTGGGCGCGCTGATCGCCCTGATCACCGGCGACGGCAACAGCGGGTGGGCGTTCGCCGTCTTCGCGCTGTTCTCGGTCACCGATCGGCTGATCCGCCGGCGGTACCCCGACGCCGACGACCTGCCCGACGAGGCCGGGTTCGCCACCACCTGACGGGCACCCCCCCACGCGCTGCGGCCCGACCACCGGGGTGGCCGGGCCGCTCGATCGTGCGACGTCGAGACGCTCAGGCGTTCGGGTCCTCCTCGTCGGTCGAGGTGGGGCCCTCCGGCTGCACGTTGCGGGGCTGCAGGGTGATCTGCTTCGTCGCCGTCTTGCCGTCGGCGTTGTACGCCGTCAGCAGGAAGGTGTGCGAGCTCGAGCAGTTGAACGGCAGGCTGTCCTCACCCGAGGGCCCGTACTCCTTGTAGACGCCGGGGCCGTCGATCGAGATGGTCACCCGCGTGGCGTTGGTGGTCGACCACCGTGCGGTGAAGGTCTGCTGCATGCCGTTGTGGCAGTCGATCGAGTCCGGCGTCCAGAACTCGGTGATCACCGGCGCCGGGCTGGTGTTCGACCCACCGCCGCCGCTGTTGCCGCCCGTGTTCCCACCCGAGTTCCCACCCGAGTTGCCGCCGCCCGTGTTCCCCCCGGTGTTCCCACCGGAGCTGTTGCCGCCGGTGTTCCCCCCGGAGCTGTTCTGGCCGGAGCTGTCGCCGCCCGTGCTCGTCTGGCCGGAGGCATCGGCGACGGTCGTCGGCGCGGCCGAGGTCGAGGTGCCTGCGGCGTCCTTGGTGCCGGTGACGGTGGCGTCGGTGCCCTTGGCGCAGGCGCCGAGGGCAAGCGCCACGGCGGCGACGGCACCGGCGGCCAGGATCGTCCGGCCTCGGCGGGAGCGAGCGGACGGCGCCGCAGGCTGGGCCGGCTCGAGGGCGGTGGTGGGGTCGAAGGGGGTGTGCATGACGGGCTCCTGTCGTGAGGTCGTGGCCGGGTTCGGCCGCTGTGGTGCTGGACCTGACCGCACCGCAGCCCCGCGCTTACGCGCCGCCGATGTGAAGCCTGTCACACGTCGACGGCTCGTCGCGCCTACGGTCGCCTCCGATGACGAGCGACCAGCTGCGATGGACCCGCCGCGAACTGCTGCGACGCACGGCGGGCGCGTCAGCCGGCCTGGCCGCCGGAGCCACGCTGTGGACCCCGCAGCTGTGGACGCCGGCGCGCGCCCGGGCGCTGCGCCAGTCCCTGACGGGCGCGGTGGCGCCGGAGGGCACGACCCTGGCGTCCACGATCGTGCTGGGGACCGGCGACGGCTTCGTGACCCTGTCCGACGGTCCGGGCTGGCCAACCCTTCCCCGCACCGAGTTGGCCGAGCTCGATCCCGGACGCGTCGACCGTCGCACGGCGCTCGCCGCCATCGTCCAGCTCACCGACGTCCACGTCGTGGACGCGCAGTCGCCCGGCCGGGTCGAGTTCACCGACGAGTTCGGTGATCCGTACACCGCCGCCTTCCGCCCGCAGGAGACGCTGACCACCCAGGTCCAGACGTCGATGGTCGAGCGGATCAACACCGTGGCGCGCGGCACGGTCACGGGTCGACCGCTC
>CAZYKR010000419.1:0-2333 GCA_964648005.1 uncultured Iamiaceae bacterium | reverse complement strand
ACGACGTGGGGATCTTCGACAACGTCCGCCAGGCGGTGCGCAACGCCCGGTCGGGCACGGTCGACGTGTCGCAGCTGACCCCCGAGCAACTCGCGCGCTACGAGGCCGAGCAGGCCCGCATCGCCGCGGCGCAGGAAGAGGCGGCGCGTGCGCACGCCGAGGCGCGCGCCCTGACCGAGGCGGCGCTGGAGCGCCGGGTGCTGCGCGGTCCCGCCGGCGATCACCTGCACGGACCGATCGACACGCGCACCCCGGAGCAGATCCAGGCCGAGCTCAGCCAGGGCGGCGCCTTGCGGTTCATGCGGCAGTCGTTCGCCCAGGCGGGCAAGGACTTCGGCCGCGAGCTCGTCAAGGCCTACTCGACAGGCGCGCCGCCCGAGATCGACGACGCCGAGACCCGCGCCCGACACGCCGCCGCCGAACGCGCCGCCCGGGATGCCGCCCGCGTCCCGTTTCTCGCCGCGCCACCGCCGCCCGTGACGATCTCGCGCCTGGCCACCCGCGGCGCCACCCAGGTCGGCGAGGTGATCGCCTGGCTCGGCATCAGCGGCCTGGCCGCACGACCGGATCTCGTCTACGGCGTGACGCGCGTCCCCGATCGCATCAGCCCGACCCTGACCACCCACTCCGAGCGCGGGCGCGTGGTGGAGTGGGACGTGGTGCACGAGCCGGCCGCCCTCTCCCCTGCTCCTCCCGCTGTGACGACGGCGCTCTTCCCGGCACGCCTGCCCTGGGTCGCACGGGCGATCGGGGAGCCGAGCGTGCTCGACGAGGACCTGGCCTTGGCCTACTGCGCCTGGGCCGGCGTCACTCCCGAGCGCTGCTTCGGCCTGGCACGCCACGTGCACATCCGGCGCGTCGGGCGAGGGGGCGACGACGCGTCCCCCGACCTCGCCACCGTGATCGAGGGCATCTACGCCCTGCACGCGCCGGTGCCGGAGGCCGACGGCATGGTGCAGCGGATGGCGTCGGGCGCACCCCTCGAGCTGCCGCCCGACGCCGACTGGGGGGCGCGGGTCGTCGTGCTCGACTGGACGGAGGTCCCCCGGGTCGTGCAGCCCCAGGCGCAGAAGCCACCCCGCGTGCCCTCACCGTTCCCCTACCTGCCGTCGTCGCCTCAGGAGCTGCTGGTCGCCTACCTCCAGATCGTCGGCATCCGCGCCGCCGACTGCTTCAGCGCCCAGGTGACCGCCCTCGACGCGCGGCACATCACAGGGTCCTTCGCCTGGGGCGGGGAGGTGAACACCGGGCCGCGCCAGCCGTGCGCCGACGGCAAACCCCGCGCCCGAATCGCCGGAGCATCATGCGTGGTGATCGTCCATCGCGACCGACCCGAGCACGAACCAGGCCGGGCTCGCTGGGCCGCCTACCAGCGCGACGTGCTCCAGGCCCGCTTCGACCGACCCGTCGGGCGCGAACCGCTCTACGCCACCGACGGCAGCGACATCGCCAACCCGCTGCTGCGCACCGCCTTCGGGGCGCTCGACACCATCGATTCGTTGACCGACTGGATGGATGGCGTCGAGCAGCTGCCACCGTTCCGCTACTGCTGGCCGCCGGTACGTCGATGAGCCTCCCGCCGCCGCAGCCACCCGCCCAACCGCCGTCGCCGCCGTCGGGCGACGGCCTTGACGGTCGACCCGTCGGAGGGCCCGTCGTGCCCAGCGGGTGGTCGCTGCCTGATGTCCAGCCGGTCGGCACCGTGCGCAACGCCGACGGCACGCCGGTCGTGACGCGTCGACGCGGGCCGGGCACCTGGGCGCTGCTCGTGGGCGCGCTCACCATCGACCTGATCGGCATCGCGCTGGTCGTCGCCGGGATCGTCATCACGACCTCGACCCACAGCGCCACGATGGCCAACCCGGCGGCCACCGGAAGGATCGGGTCCGACAACCCGGTCGTCGTCGACGTCCCGCCGGGCGGACCACGCAACTACACGATCTGGCTGATCCAGGACGGGATCGAGAACAGCGAGGTGGTCGAGGACCAGGTGGCGTCGACCACGTGCGTCGTGCGCACCGACGCCGGCGAGGAGGAGCTGTCAGGCGCGCGTCAGTCCACCTCGGTGGCCATCGGCGACGAGCATTCGATCGGCTGGTTCGCCGCGCCCCCCGGCGAGGCCAGGGTGCGGTGCGGCTGGACGCGTGCCGCACGATCGGAAGGACGGGCGTTCGTGATCACCGAGGGCACGCCCGACATCGCGCTGTGGCCGATCGGGCTCATGGTCGCGGGCGGGGTGATGAGCGTCGCCGGCACGTTCGTGCTGATCAGGGCCCTTCGCCGCTGACACCTCTGGCGGCGGCGCGCGCCGCCGCCCACCGTTCGAGCATGGG
>CAZYKR010000418.1:0-2348 GCA_964648005.1 uncultured Iamiaceae bacterium | reverse complement strand
TGCTTCTCGCTCGCATCGCCGAGCTCGAGGCGCGGCTCGACGCGCTCGAGCGCCCGGCACCCCCTCCCAGCGACCCGTCGCCGGAGGCGGCGCGGCCGGTCGACCGCCGGACGGTGCTCTCGAAGGTCGGGGGCGCCGCCGCCGGGCTCGCCGGCGGGGTCCTGCTGGCCGGGGCGACGCCGGCCGCGGCGGCGAACGGGAACGCCGTCACGATCGGGTCGTCGTCCAACCAGGGGTCGCTGCCGACGGGTCTGGCGGTCGACCGCAACGGGTCGACCAACAACGCCTACGGGTTCGGGGTCACCGACCGGGGTCTGGCGGCGGTGCCCCAGGGTGCGAGCAGCGGCGTGCTGGGCCACACGAAGGGCCAGTTCGAGTGCGGGGTGGCCGGGTACAGCGAGGCGGGACCCTCGAGCGTCGGTGTCTTCGGCCTGGCGGGCTCGGGCTACGGCGTGGTCGGACGGGGCGTCGCGGCCGGGGTCCTCGGCCGCACGGATTCCACCGACAGCTCGGGCGTCATCGGGCACTCGACCGGCACGTCGGGTCGTGGGATCGAAGGCGAGGCGTTCGGTCAGGCGGGGTACGGCGTCCTGGGTCGCTGCGACTCGCCGTTCGGGGTGGGCGTCCGCGGCGTGGGGTCGTTCCGTGGCGTCGAGGCTTCCGGCGGCCCCACCGGCGCCGGCATCCTCGCGACCGGCGCCGTCGGCGCCACGCTGAACGGGACCATCGTCACCGCCTTCTTCGAGCCGGCCACGACCACGGTGACCGACGCCCGTGGACGGGTCCGTGGTTCGTTCCTGTACGACCAGGCCGGCGAGCTGTGGTTCTGCGTCGCCAGCGGCACGCCGGGCACGTGGCGCAAGCTCGCGGGGCCCACCACCGCCGGCTCGCTGCACCTCGTCACCCCGGTGCGGGTCTACGACAGCCGTCCCGGCCAGCAGCCCGTGTCGGTACCCAAGGGGGTGCTCGCCTCGGGCCAGCAGCGCGAGGTCGACGGCACCCTCGGCGGTCAGGTGCCCCCGGGCGCCACCGGGGTCCTCGTCACGCTCACCGTCACCAACACGAGCACCGCCGGCTTCCTCCAGGCGTTCGCCCCCGGGAGCGCGGTCCCAGCGACGAGCGTGCACAACTGGGACCACCAGGGCACCAACGCCGCCACCACCACCGTCGTGGCGTGCAGCGCCGCCGGCCGCATCACCGTCCGCTGCGGTGGCGTCGGCGCTGCGACCGACGTGATCGTCGACGTCATCGGCTACTACCGGTGAGCCGCGCCCTCTCCCGCGCCCGACCGGCCGTCCGGACCCTCGGGCTGGTGATGATCGTCGCCGGCCTGGGGCTCGCGCTCGCCACCATCCCGTGGTCGCGTGTGACGGCCCAGGGCGACATGGGGGTCGATCAGGAGCTGGTGGTCACCCCCGGGTCGGCGGGCACGGTCGACCTCCCCACCGGCACCTGGATGCTGCTCCACGAGGGGCCGCAGGTGCTCACCGACGACCGCGACCTGGGGCCCACCGTCCCGCCGGCGGTGACGGTGACGGGTCCGGACGGCGCGCCGGTGGCGCTCGACATCCAGGTCACCGGCCCCGGCAGCCGCCCCCTCACGACGACCGTCTACACCGAGGGCGAGGAGTTCTGGCCGGCTCAAGGGCCTGTCGCCCGAACGAGGAAAACCCCTGCTGAGCAGGGGTTTCCCAGGGTGGGCGATGGGAGACTCGAACTCCCGACCTCTGCCGTGTGAAGACAGGTTCACCCTCGGGAGCCGTATCCGCAGATGGGTCGTGGTGGGCTCTCACGGGCTACTGTTTGCCCAGGTCAGGGCCATTGTCTGCGTTCGGGGTGAGCGCCCTTGGTGACCCATCGGCGGAAGCGTTGGGAAGGGGTTCGCTCCATTCTCACTCCATTTTCGCTCCCGCTCCTCGGCTACGATGTCGCCGATTCGACGGCCTGCGAGGAGTCTGGCATGGGGTTCACCGAGAAGCTGGCGACGGGCAAGTTCCGGGCCCGCTGGTTCGACCCGACCGGAGTGCAACGCTCCAAGAGCTTCGACCGCGAGCGAGACGCGGTGCGGTTCTTGCGCAACGTGCAGTCCGACATCGACCGCGGCGTGTACGTCGACGACAAGGCCGCCAAGATCACCTTCGGCGAGTGGGCCGAGCACTACATGGCCATGGCCGAGAAGCGACTCGCCCGCACCAGCTACGCGCGTGACCGCTCCTACCTCGACAATCACGTGCTCCCCCGTTGGGGCAAGGTCCGCCTCGGGCGGATCACCCGCATGGACGTCGACCGGTGGATCGCCGAGCTGTCCGATGACGGCGCGTCGGTGCGCACCAAGGGCGGGTCGCTGG
>CAZYKR010000417.1:0-2355 GCA_964648005.1 uncultured Iamiaceae bacterium | reverse complement strand
TGCACGACGACGCCCGGTGCCTCCTTGGCCGAGCACACGAAGCACAGGCCGCCGAGCACCGGCACGCCGAGCGCCTCGGCGATCGGGGCCTCGATGCCGAGCCCGTTCTGCAGTGCCAGCACGGCCGTCGACGGCCCGACGAGCGGACCGAGCTGCGCCACCACCCGAGCGTTGTCGGTCGTCTTCGTCGCCAGCACGATCACGTCGCTCGGTCCCAGCTCCGAGGCGTCACCGGCCACGGCGAGGTGCCGCACATGGGCGTCGCCCCACGGCGAGCGCAACTCGAGTCCGTGGGCGCGGAGGTGCTCGACGTCGGATCGCGCCAGGAACCGGACGTCGGCACCCGAGGCCGCCAGCCGCCCGCCGTACAGACCGCCCACCCCGCCGACCCCGACGATCGTCCAGTGGCGCGGCCAACCGGCGGGCAGGTCGGTCGGCTCCGAGGGCGACGGGTCCGTGTCGACGCGCATCGCAGGCACCGTACCGCCATCGCCACGGCCGTTCGGGCGAGGCCGGCTCCCCTCCGGGCGCGTCCGGTGGCTCCCTAGGATGTGCCCGTGACCGACCGCCTGTACTTCCGCCAACTCCTCGCCGGCCGCGACTTCGCGCAGACCGACCCGATCGCCCGGCAGATGGTCAACTTCGTCTACCTCGTCGGCGACCGGGAGACCGGCGAGGCCGTCGTCATCGATCCGGCCTACGACGTCCGGGGCATCCTGGACGTGTTGGCCGCCGATGACATGCGCCTGGTCGGCGCCCTCGCCACCCACTACCACCCGGATCACGTCGGCGGCGAGATGATGGGCTACCGCATCTCCGGGGTGCGCGAGCTGCTGACCATGCAGCCGGTGCCCATCCACGTCCAGCAGGACGAGGTGCCGTGGATCACCCGCACCACCGAGATCGCCGACACCGACGTCGTCGGCCACCGCAGCGGTGACGTGGTCGAGGTGGGCGCCATCCCGATCGAGCTCATCCACACGCCCGGCCACACGCCGGGCAGCCAGTGCTTTCTCGTCGACAACCGTCTCGTCGCCGGCGACACGTTGTTCCTCGACGGCTGCGGTCGTACCGACCTGCCGGGCGGCGACCCGGCCGCGCTGTACGAGAGCCTCACCCAGAAGCTCGCCAAGGTGCCCGACGACGCCATCTTGTTCCCCGGCCATCTGTACTCGGCGGAGCCCTCCGCCTCGATGGGCGACACCCGCAAGTGGAACTACGTGTTCGCTCCCAAGGACGAGCGCGAGTGGCTCGCCATGTTCGGCCGCTGAGCCTGGGTCGATCGGCCCGAACCTGACCGATCGCTGAAGGAACCGAGCCGCGGCGCCGATCACTCGGAGTGCCTGCCGGACCGGAGCCGGAGGACACCGCATGGAGCACGACCCAGACGACGAGGGCGCACCCGACGCAGCCGCTGCATCGGAGCCGGACGAGCCGATCGACGAGATCGACGCCGCCGCCATCGCCGCCAACGCCCTGGCCCGTGCCGCCCTGCGCGAGTACGCCACGGAGTTCCTCCTGCTGCTGCGCACCGACGGGCGCCTGGTCGCCACGAGCGAGGCGTCGACGCTCGGCTACGGCGCCCTCGAACGCCAGGGTCGCCACATCGGCGAGCACCTCCACCCCGACGACCTGCCGCGCGTGTTCGATCTGATCGAGCGCGCCCGCGCCACCCCGGGTTTCCACGAGCGCATCACCGTGCGGGCACGCGCCAAGGACGGCACGTGGGGGTGGTTCGAGTCCGAGGTGATCGACGCCACCCAGGACGACCGGCTGCGCGGCGCCGTGCTGCGGGTGCGTCAACTCGACCGCCCGCCCACCGACGACGCCGTCGACCGCCCGCCGGACGCGGCCGTCGGCGGCGACCGCTTCCTGTCACTGGCCGAGGCGCTGCCGCTCGGCATCTTGTCGGCGGACAAGCGCGGCTGCGTCGTGTACTGCAACAGCGCCACCTCGCAGCTGTTGAACCTGCCGGCGCACGAGCTGCTCGATCGCGGCTGGGAGCGGGCCGTCCACCCGGAGGACCGGCCAGACGTGGCCGATGCCGCCGGGCAGGTCCTCGCCACCGGCACCCCGCACCAGGTGACCTTCCGGGTCGACACCGGCCTGTTCGTGCGTTGGGCCCACGCCCGCTTCGTGCCCCTCGCCGGCGGCAAGGGCACGGCGGGATGGATCGCCACGATCGAGGACGTCACCGATCGACGACGGGCGGAGTCGACCCTGGCCCATCAGGCCACCCACGACCCCCTCACCGACCTGCCGAACCGCACCCTGCTCGAGGATCGGCTGCACCAGGCGTGCAGCCGGCTCCAGCGCGACGGCGACGCGGTCACGGTGCTGTTCATCGACCTCGAC
>CAZYKR010000416.1:0-2388 GCA_964648005.1 uncultured Iamiaceae bacterium | reverse complement strand
CCAGGCGCGGCTGGACACCACAAGAACGTGTGCGGTCACGTCAGACGGCGAGGTGTCAGACGGCGGCGGCGTTGTACGTGTTCAGCCGCTCGGTGGCCTCGAGGTACTCCTCGACCCAACGCTGGATCACGGCGCCGGTCTTCTCGACCTTGCGGAACTGGCCTACCACCTGGCCGACGGGGTTGAACGCCACGTCGACCGTCTGGTCCGGGTACTTGTGCGTGGCGGCGACGGCCATGCCCGACACCATGTACTGCAGCGGCATGCCGAGCGGCTCGGGGTTGCCCTCGGTCTCCCACGCCTCGGTCCAGTCGTTGCGCAGCATGCGGCACGGCTTGCCGGTGAACGAGCGGCTGCGGACCGTGTCGCGCGAGCCGGCGTCGATGTAGGCCTGCTGCTGCACCGGGGTGTTGTCGGCCTCCTCGACCATCAGCCACTGCGAGCCCGACCAGGCGCCCTGGCAGCCCATCGCCAGCGCCGCGGCGATCTGCTGGCCGCTACCGATGCCGCCGGCGGCGAGCACCGGGACCGGCGCCACCTCGGCGACGACCTGGGGCCACAGCACCATCGAACCGACCTCGCCGCAGTGGCCGCCGCCCTCGCCGCCCTGGGCGATGATGATGTCGACGCCGGCGTCGGCGTGCTTGCGGGCCTGGTACGGCGAGCCGCACAGCGCCGCCACCTTGCGGCCGGCGTCGTGGATCATCGTCATGACCTCGGGCGGCGGGGTGCCGAGGGCGTTGGCGATCAGGGTCATCTTCTCGTGACGCAGCGCGATCTCGACCTGCGGGGTGGCGGTGGCCTCCGTCCAGCCGATGAGCTGCAGCGAGTTGTCGTTGCCCTCCTCGAGCGGCACGCCGTGGTCGGTGAGCAACTTGCGGGCGAAGTCGAGGTGCTGCTGGGGGACCATGTCCTGGAGCAACTTCTCGAGCTCGTCGCCCGACATGTCGGTGTCCATGCCCTCGTACTTGTTGGGGATGACGATGTCGACGCCGTAGGGGTGGTCGCCGATGTGCTCGTCGATCCAGTTCAGCTCGATCTCGAGCTGTTCGGGGCTGAAGCCGACGGCGCCGAGCACGCCGAAGCCGCCCGCCTTGGACACGGCGACGACGACGTCGCGGCAGTGGGTGAAGGCGAAGATCGGGAACTCGATGCCCAGGTCGTCGCAGATCGCGGTGTGCATGGTGGTGAGCCTTCCGGGTCAGGTGGGATCAGTGGTCGGGTCGTGGCGGTCAGGCCGTAGCGGGGGAGCGGGCGCCGAGCACGACGCCGCGCAGGGCCTCGAGGGCGACGGCGTCGGTGACGGCGGACGGGTCGATGCGGCGCATCATCTCCAGGCCGAGCAGCAGGCCGATGACCGACGGCCCGATGCCGGAGGTGTCGTGATCGACCCAGTCGGCCGACGCCAGCTCGACGCCGGCCCACGCCGCTCGATAGCGGCGTTCGAGGTAGGCACGGGTGTCATCGTGGCGCACGGCGTAGGCCCACAGCTCGTGCTCGAGGGCGATCCAGCGACCGTCGCCGCTCGGCGGGGCCGCCACGTTGTGCCACAACGCCAGCAAGCGCTCGTCGAGGGTGGTGGCGGCGTCGAGTTCGGCTACGACGGCGCTCGACACGTCGTCGACCCACGACTCCAGCAGGGCGCGCAGCAGGCCGTCCTTGTTGCCGAAGTGGTCATAGACAGCCCCCGACGTGCGCCCGGCCAGGGCGGCGACCGCGTCGATGCTCGACGCCTCGATGCCGCGCTCGGCGAAGAGCTCGGCGGCGGCCTCGAGCAGGCGGGTGCGGGTCTCGGTTCGCCGCTCGGTCTGGGTCGCCACGACAAGAAACATAGGACTTACTATGTATATTCGTCAACCTACGCAACTGGTGTCGTACACTCGCCGCCGTGCTCAAGCTGCCCTACATCGCCGTACGTGAGCTCGTCTTCTCCCTGTGGCGGCGGGTGCGGTTCGGTCCGGTGGACCCAGCCTGGTCCTGGCGGACGTCCACGGTGCGCGACGTGCTGGCGGCCCTCACCGACGAGGTCATCGCCGTGCCGCCATGGCTGATCCCGTTCGTCAATCGGTTCGTGGCGTCGGGGACCCCGATGAGCCTGGGGCGCGTCGTCCGCGTCGGCAAGGCCGACCTCGACGGCGTGTACGCCGAGGTGCTGACCCGCCCAGAGGCCGACCTGACGACCGTGCTGTTCCTGCACGGCGGCGCCTACGTCGTCGGGTCGCCCAAGTTCGTGCGCCAGATCACCTCCTGGCTGACGTGGTCGCTGCGGGCCCGCACGTTCGCCATCACCTACCGGCTTGCGCCTCGCCACCGCTTCCCGGCGGCCCTGGACGACTCGCTCACCGCCTACCGGTGGCTGCTCGACCACGGCGTCGACCCACGGACCAT
>CAZYKR010000415.1:0-2401 GCA_964648005.1 uncultured Iamiaceae bacterium | reverse complement strand
CGACGAGCACCCGCCGGCGACGACCGACCCGCCGGCCGACTTGGTCGTCGCCGCCGAGCTCGATCCGCCGGCCGAGCGGGTCGACACGGCGGCCTTCACGGCCAAGGTCCTCGCCGACGAGCTGCTTGCCGGGTTGGAGCGCCTGGCCCTGACGTGCACCCGCGTCGCCGTGTTCGCCGAGACCGAGCACGGTGAGACGATCGAGCGGTTGTGGCGGCACGAGGGTGGGCTCGACGCCGCCGCCCTCACCGATCGGGTGCGCTGGCAGCTCGACGGGTGGCTCAACGGCTCGGCGGCGCGGCGGCCGACCAGCGGCATCGCGCTGCTGCGCCTCGCCCCCGACGAGGTCATCCCCGCTGTGGGGCGCCAGCTCGGGTTCTGGGGAGCCGAGGCGGCGGCGGCCGATCGGGCGGCACGGGCCCTGGCTCGGGTGCAGGGTCTGCTCGGCGCCGACGCGGCACGAGTCCCCGAGTGGGTGGGCGGCCGCGGTCCGGGTGATCAGGTACGGCTGGTGCCGGCGCACGCCGTCGACCTGGCGTCGTCGAGCCGGGCGACGACGCCGGCGACGCTGCCGGCTCCGTGGCCGGGACAGGTGCCGCCGCCGTCGCCGGCGAGCGTGCACCCGACGCCGATCCCGGCGCTGCTCGTCGACGCCGACGGCGCACCGGTGCGGGTCAGCGGCCGAGGCATGGCCAGCGCCGCGCCGGCCCGGCTGGCCACCGGCGTCGAGGCGGCCGGGCGCGGTGGCGCCGGGCATGCCGAGCCGCCCGTGCCGGCGGGGGCCTGGCGTGAGGTCGTGGCGTGGGCGGGGCCGTGGCCGTGCGAGGAGCGGTGGTGGGACGAGGCGTCGCGACGGCGCCGCGCCCGGGTGCAGGTCGTCACCGACGAGGCGCATGCCTACCTGGTCGTCCTCGAAGGCGGCCGCTGGTGGATCGAGGCCACCTACGACTGAACGCGCAATGCCCCGACTCCGCACGATCTTGTGGTGTCTGACCGCGCATACGCGGTTGGACACCACAAGAAGGCAGAGGAGTCCGCCAAGGCGACGGGTCGGGAGACGACACTGGTCGCCGTGCGCGATGCGGACGACGGGAACGACGAGGATCACGGGCGGCGGCGGGCCGCCACCGAGAACTGGCTGATCGGCCAGGGCGTGCCGCACTTCATCGTCGGCTACAGCGCCCGGCGCGACATCTTCACCCGCGCCGCGCTGCCGCTCTCGCTCATCTTCATCCTGGAGCTGCTCAACGGCATCAACACCGAGAGCTTCGATTGGATCCACAACGTGGCGGCGGCCGCCGCCGGCGTTGCCATCGGCGTCGGCATCTTCGCCCTGATCAACACGCTGCGGGGGCGGCCGGCCTTCCGGCGACCCGACAGCATCGGGGCGATCGAGCTCGGCGTCTTCGTGCTCGTCCCGCCGATCGTGCCGCTGCTGTTCGATCAGCCCCGCCAGGCCCTCGTCACGCTCGGCGCCAACCTCGTCCTGCTCGGCGCCGTCTACCTGATCACCAGCTACGGCCTGCCCGCCATCGTCGTGTGGGCGCTGCGCCAGGCCGGCGCGCAGCTGCGCAACATCACCAACCTCATGGCGCGGTCGCTGCCGTTGCTGTTGCTGTTCACCATGTTCATGTTCCTCAACGCCGAGGTGTGGAAGGTCACCGACGACATCCCGCAGGCCTTCTTCGCCGCCGTGCTGGCGTTGCTCGTCGTGGTCGGCTCGGCGTTCGTGCTGCTGCGCATGCCGACCGAGCTCGCCGACCTGGGCGCCTTCGACAGCTGGGACGCGGCCCGTGCCGACGCCGCCGACACGCCGGTGCTCGAGCTGGTCGGCGCGCCCGGAGACGACACCGCCGTCGCCGGTGCCTCCATGGTGCTCGTCGAGCCGCCGGAGGTGGCCGACCTCGACCGGCGCGAACGCCTCAACGTCACCTTCGTGCTGTTCTTCACCCAGGCCGTGCAGATCTTGATCGTGACGACGCTGATCTTCGTCTTCTACGTCGTGTTCGGCCTGTTCTCGGTCATCCCGACGACCATCGAGCAGTGGACCGGCTCGACCGACCTCGAGACGATCCTCGAGTTGCCGGCGCTCGGCGGCGAGATCGTGCTGACGTGGGAGCTGGTGCGTACGGCGCTGTTCATCGCCGCCGTCGCCGGCCTGCAGTTCACCGTCGCCGCCTTGACCGACGAGAGCTACCGCACCACGTTCTACGAGCGCATCACCGACCGCATCCGCGTGACGCTGGCGGTGCGGGCGCTGTACCGGGCCGTCGTGGACCGCGACGCCTCGGCGCCGGTGGCGGGATGAGGCCGATCAGCAGTCGTCGTCGTGCACGGTGCCGTCGGGCAGCACGGTGCCGCACAGCAACGCGCCGGTGAGATCGGCTCCGCCGGCGAGCGC
>CAZYKR010000414.1:0-2402 GCA_964648005.1 uncultured Iamiaceae bacterium | reverse complement strand
GGAGCAGATCCTGCACGGCGCGGTCGCGCCGGTTGGCGACGTAGGCCTCGGCCACGGCGTTGGCGTCGGCGGCGGCCGTCTGGGCGTCGCCCGCGGTCGCCGTCACCTCGATCGTGTCGTTGGAGCCACCCGAGCTCGCCGCGATGGTCGGGGCATGGCCCGTCTGCTCGGTCACCGCCTGGGCGACGGCGGCGCTCTGCAGCACCTGGATCTCGTTCTCGACGAGCCGCTGGGCCACGCCCGACGACGACGATCCGGGTTCGACGACCTGCTCGGTCGCCGAGGTGCCCAGCAGCAACGTGGCGGTGGCGTCATAGCGCGGGGACTGCAACGCCGTGAGCACGCCGGCGCCGGTCACGGCGACCACCACGCACGACAGCACGAGCACCAGGTGCCGGCGCAGCACGCGGCCGTACCGGCGCAGGTCCTCGCCGGCCGGCTCGGTCGTGCCATGTCGGGACGACCGTCCGGCGCCGCCCGAGGACAGGTGACGAACGTTGGTGCGGCTCACGTCGAACCTCGCTTGCGCCGTCCGGCGACCTGGCCGGCGATCGGCGGGACGAAGAAGATCGCCAGCAGCACGACACCGCCGAGGAGCAGCGCGCCGGTGCGGTTCTCGGACTGGGACAACGCCGCCAGGGTGGCGGTGCCGAGCACGGCGCGGCCCGACTCGTCGGTCTGCAGCCGCGTGGCCAGGCCGCCGAGCTCCTCTTCGGCAGTGACCTCGGTCTCGGTGACGGTGGCCTCCCCGGCGACCGTCGTCGCCGTAGCGCCCGCTCCGGAGGCACTGCCGGCGGCCGGTCCCGCGGCCGGGCCCGTCGTGCGGGCCGTGGGTCCGCTGCCGCCGTCGCCCCCACCGCCGCCGCCGCCGTTGCCCCCCACCCCGGGGGTGTTCGGCACGGCGCGCGGCTTCTGCACGTCGAGCTGTTGGTAGACGTTGCCGCAGCTACCGATCTTGGAGCGAGCCTCGTCGTGCGCCGCCGCCGGCGCCGGGATCTTGAGCGCCTCCTGCAGCGCCTGGTCGCAGAGGTTCGGCGGCAGCGGCGAGTAGCCGAGCGGCGCGGCCTTGGCCTGCCCGTCGCTCACGGCGTAGGCGATGAAACGCACCAGCGTCTCGCCCTTGCCCTCGGCCACGTCGGTCGGGGCGATCATGTAGTTGTAGCTGGAGATGGCGTAGGTCTCCTCCCGCCCGTTGAAGTACACGTTCGACAGGTCCTGGGTGCCGTCGGGGTTGCGCCGTGCCTCGAGCAGCGCCACGGCGACGTTGCGCGCCGTCGGCAACGTCCACTTCCCCGCCTTGTTGTCGACGTAGGCGATCGGGATGCGGGCCTGGTGGGCGTACCCGGCCTCGGCGTAGCCGATCGACCCGCGCCCGGCGTTGGGGTTGGCCACGAAAGTGGCGATCTCGCTGGAACCGGGCTGCTTGATGAAGCCGGGCACGTCCGGGTAGTTCGATACGAAGTTGCCGGGGATGCCGTACTGGGAGGCGAACTGGGCCCACACGTCCCCGGCGACCGCAGCCATGTAGCCGGTGAACACGGCGCTGGTCCCCGAACCACCGGAGCGCACGACCGTCTTGATGTCCTGGTCGGGGATGCGCGGCGCCAGCGCCTCGTTGTCCTTGAGGATGTCGGGATCGCGCCAGTTGCGGATCTGGCCGGTGAAGATGCGCGCCACCGTCCGGCCCGACAACGCCAGCGAATCGATCTGGCGTCCGGCCGTGTCGACGAGGTTGTACATCAGCGCCGTGCCGCCGGCGACGAGCGGCAGGTAGGTGAACGGCCGCCCGACCGGCTGCTCCTCCGGCTCGAAGGCGATGTCCGACGACGCCCAGTCGACGGTCTTGCCCTTGAACAGGTTGCGACCCTGCGACGAGCCGGGACCCTGGTAGTTCAGCTGCAGTCCGCGGCCCGACACGTCACGCACCCATTGGTCGATGGCGATCTTGGCGAACGTCGATCCGGCGCCGGTCACCTTCTCCGGCGCGGCCGCCGCCGGGCGGGTCCAGGTGATCGCTGCCAACAGCCCGACCGCCAACGCCACCACCAGGACCGGTGCCAGCCTGCGTGCGCGCGCCATCAGCCGAACCGCCCGTTGACGTAGTCCAGCGTGCGCGGGTCGCGCGGCCGGTTGAAGATGTCGTCGGTCGGGCCCGCCTCGACGATGTGTCCGGGCTTGTTCTCTGACGCCAGGAAGAACGCGCACTGGTCCGAGACGCGCGCCGCCTGTTGCATGTTGTGCGTGACGATCACCACCGTCACCTCGTGACGGATCTCGGCGATCGTCTCCTCGATCCGGCGCGTCGACGTGGGATCGAGCGCGGAGCACGGCTCGTCCATCAGCAGGACCTGCGGGTGCACCGCCAGGGCGCGGGCGATGCCGATGCGCTGGCGCTGCCCGCC
>CAZYKR010000413.1:0-2414 GCA_964648005.1 uncultured Iamiaceae bacterium | reverse complement strand
GTGCTGGACGACGTCGGGTTCGCCCAGCTCGGCTGCTACGGCTCCGACATCGCCACGCCCCACCTCGACGCCCTCGCCAACGGTGGGCTGCGCTTCAGCCGCTTCCACACGACGGCGCTGTGCTCGCCCACGCGGTCGTGCCTGCTGACCGGGCGCAACCACCACGCCAACGGCATGGGCCGCATCACCGAGCTGGCGATGGGCTTCCCGGGCTACGACGCCCGCATCCCGCGCGCCAACGGGTTCCTCTCCGAGATCCTGCGAGAGCACGGCTGGGCGACCTGGGCCGTCGGCAAGTGGCACCTCACCCCCGAGGAGGACGCCCACGAGGCGGGGTCACGGCGTACCTGGCCGCTCGGTCGGGGGTTCGAGCGGTGGTACGGCTTCCACGGGGGCGAGACCAGCCAGTTCGAGCCGGCCTTGTGGAGCGACAACCACTCGGTCGACCCGCCGGCGTCGCCCGACGACGGCTACCACCTGACCGAAGACCTGGTCGACCGCTCGATCCGCCTCGTCGACGACTTGCGTGCCGTCGACGTCGACAAGCCGTTCCTCTTGTGGTTCGCCACCGGCGCCTGCCACTCGCCGCACCAGAGCCCACAGCGGTGGCGTGACCGCTATCGCGGCGCCTTCGACGAGGGGTGGGACGTGTGGCGCGAGCGCGCCGTCGAGCGCCAGCGCGCCCTCGGGGTGATCCCCGCCGACTGCACGCCGGCCCCGCGCCCCGACTGGGTGCCGGCCTGGGATGACCTCTCGCCGCGCGCCCGTGCCGTCTATGCCCGCTACATGGAGGCCTTCGCCGCCTTCCTGTCACACACCGACGAGCAGATCGGTCGCCTGGTGGCGCACCTCGACGAGCGCGGCGAGCTCGACCGCACCTTGCTCGTCCTGTGCTCCGACAACGGCGCCTCCTCGGAGGGCGGCCCGACGGGATCGCTCAACGACAACCGACCGTGGAACCTGCTCGGCCGCACCGTCGGCGAAGCGCTCGACGCCATCGACGAGATCGGTGGGCCCCGCCGGCACAACAACTACCCGTGGGGCTGGACCGTCGCCGGCAACACGCCGTTCCGGCGCTGGAAGCGCGAGGTGCACGAAGGTGGCGTCGCCGACCCGATGATCGTGCACTGGCCCGGCCACATCCCCGATCCCGGCGGCGTGCGCCACCAGTTCACCCACGCAGTCGACGTGGCGCCGACCATCCTCGCCGCCTGCGGCATCGAGCCGCCCGACGTCCTCGACGGCGTGCCCCAGCGTCCCCTCGACGGCGTGTCGTTCCTCGCCGCCCTCGCCGACCCCTCGGCCCCGGAGCACCGCACTACGCAGTACTTCGAGATGTTCGGCTGCTGCGCCCTGTACCACGACGGCTACAAGGCGGTGACCTTCCACGAGCTGCAGGACGCGGCGCGTCCGTTGGCGGACGATCGGTGGGAGCTCTACGACCTGCGCAGCGATCCGACCGAGCTGGTCGACCTCGCCGAGGCCGAGCCGGATCGCCTCGCCGCCATGGTCGAGCGCTTCTGGGTCGAGGCCGAGGCCAACGGCGTGCTCCCGCTCGATCAGCGGGCGTTCTCGGACCTGGTGGCCGAGCGGCCCCGGGGCGTGGCGCCGCGGCAGCGCTACGAGTACCGGCCCCACACGGCGCCGGTGCCCGAGGACGTGGCCGTCAACGTGCGCAACCGCCGCCACGTCGTCACCGCCACCGTCGAGGTCGGCGCGGCCGAGGCGGGCACGCCGCCGCACGGCGCGCTGCTGGTGCAAGGCAGCGTGCTCGGAGGCTGGTCGTTCCACGTCGCCGATGGTGAGCTCGTCTACGAGCACGATCTGTGCGGACTCGAGCGCCACCGCGTCGCCGCGCCGCTGCCGTCGCTGACGCCGGGCGTGCACGAGCTGGCCTTCATGTACGAGCCCACCGGCGACCACGCCGGCGCCGTGGTGCTGTGCGTCGACGACGCCGTCGTCGGCGAGGGCGCCGTCGAGCGGTTCACCCCGACCCGCTTCTCGCTCACCGGCGCCGGACTGCGCTGCGGTGAGGCCCCGGCGCTGGCGCCTTCCGATGACTACGTCGGGCCGTTCCGCTGGTCGGGCACCCTGCAACGGGTGGTGGTCGACGTCACGGGCGACCCGTACCTCGACCCGATCGCCGAGGCGATCGCCGCCGCCGAGCGGCAGTGACCAACGCGGCTACTCGACGCTGATCTTCGGCAGGATCTTGTCGAGCCAGCGGGGGAACCACCAGTTGGCCTTCGGCAGCAGCTGCAGCGACGCCGGCACCAGCGCCATGCGCACCAGCGTCACGTCGATCAGCACGGCGATGGTCAGGCCGAAGCCGATCATCTTCACTTCTGGGTCCGGGTTCGGCACGAACGAGGCGAACACCGACATCATGATCGCCGCCGCCACGACGATCACCC
>CAZYKR010000412.1:0-2428 GCA_964648005.1 uncultured Iamiaceae bacterium | reverse complement strand
GCTCCTTGTGCACGCGGCGCATCTCGATCTCGTCGCGGTGGCCCTCGGTGACGAGCAGGCCGACGGCGGCGCCGTCCATCTCGATCATCGTGTTGTCGGCGGTGGTGGTGCCGTGCACGACGAGGTCGAGCTGGTCGCAGAGCTCGCCGAGAGTGAGGCCGAAGCGCTCGGCGAGCTGGCCGATGCCGATCATCACGCCCCGGGACTGGTCGTCGAGGGTGGTCGGGGTCTTGTCGAGCACGACGTCGCCGGCGGGCGTCACGCAGATGAGGTCGGTGAAGGTGCCGCCGACGTCGCAGCCGATGCGGTAGCCCATCAGTCGGTGGTCCCGAGCCGATCGGCTCGCCGCTGTGCCCGCAGCTCGGCGGTGGCGTCGCCGTCGACGGCGAGGGTCAGGTCCTCGAGCGAACCGCTCAGCACGACGCCGTAGTCGCGCTCGGCTCCGCCGATGGACACGTACTCGTCCAGCACGTCGTCGAGCACCGCCTGCGGTTCGCGGTCGAGCGGGTCGCCCCAGCCGCCCCCGCCGCCGTAGTCGTAGTTGATCTTCTGGCCGGCGGCGATCGGCACCCAGTCGGCCGTGTGCGCGACGACGTAGGGGTCGTCGGACCCCCACCGGATCGTCAGGCGGTTCGGCGCACCGGACCCACCGCCGGCGATGCCCGGCATCGGGTACCGCATCCCGACGACGTAGGTGTAGACCTTGGCGTCGACGCGGACCTCCTTCACGTAGTGGCTGCCGCACAGGCCCCGCCACTGCCCGGGACCGCCGGAGTCGGTGCGGTAGTCGCGGCTCCACTGGACGTGCGGGTACAGGCTCTCGTTGATCTCGGCGGTCGCCTTCCAGAGGTTGCCGAAGGCGGCGGCCTGACAGCCCCAGGCGTCCATGCCCTTGGCGGCGTTGCACCAGCCGGCATACACCTCGGCGGAGTGGTCGGTGAACGGCTGGCCCGTCGTCGGGTCCACGCCGACGATGACCGTGGGGATGCCGGTCTTGTAGACCTGCGGCACGGCCTTGTCGGGCAGCACGTGCTGCAGCGCCAGGGCGATGACCTCGCCGACCTCGGCGCCGGGGTGATGGGTGCCGGCGCTGACCGCCTTGCCCGGAGGTGGGTTGAGCACGCAGCCCTGGGGCACGGTGAGCTCGATCTGCTCGAAGAACCCCTCGTTCTTGGGGATCTCGGGGTCCATCATGGCGGCGATCTGGCCGACCGTGTACCCCCGGGTGTTGCCGAACGTCGACCACGCCTGCAGCTCGGGCCGGTCGTCCGTGCCCGTGAAGTCGATGGCCAGGCGGTCGCCGTCGATGGTGATGGCGACGTGCAGGTGGATGTCGGGGTGCCCGAGCGGATCGTGGTCGACCCAGGTGTCGGCGGCGTACGTGCCGTCGGGCCACGAGGCCACCTCCTCACGGAAGCGCCGGGCGGCGTAGTCGATCATGTAGTCGACCGACTCCTCGACCGTCGCCGGCCCCCAGCGCTCCAGCAGGCCGCCGAGCCGCTCGACCGCCAGCTGCGCCGAGCCGATCTGCGCCCGCAGGTCGCCGATGTAGTCCGGGATGCGGTTGTTGGCCTGCATGGCGTAGAGCACGTCGCGACGCTCGACGCCGCGGTCGACGACCTTGAGCACCGGCCAGCGCACCCCCTCGCCCCACACGTCGTTGGCCGTGACGTTGTAGCCCCCGGGCACGGCACCGCCCGTGTCGCCGTGATGGCACTGGATCGAGGCGATCAGCACCATGCGGCGCCCGCCGGTGGCTGGGTCGTCGGCGAACACCGGGGCGAAGACGTTGTAGTCGGGCAGGTGCCCGCCGCCGTGGTACGGGTCGTTGGCGACGAACACGTCGCCCTCGCGGAACTCGTCGGCGCCGAGGAAGTCGAGGGCGAAGCGCACCGGCAGGGTCGAGGTGAGCATGAACTGCGGGATGCCGACCGAGAGGGCGGCGAGGCGGCCGGTGGCGTCGAGGATGGTGGCGTTGCGCTCGTTGGACTGGTTGAGGATCGGCGTCGTGGCGGTGCGCGACACGTAGGTCGCCATCTCGAAGCAGACGGTCTCCATGGCGCCGCGCACGACCTCGGCGGTGACCGGATCGACGTCGGGGTGGGTGCGCAGCCTGGGACGGCTGCGCGCCAGCTCGTAGAGGTCGACGTGCATCGTGACCTTCCCCCATCTCGGCGGTCGTCGGTCGTCGGTCGTCGGATCTCGCCGGACCGTGGCGGCACCGGCGCAAACCTGACGCTCGTGTCAGTATTGTACCGATTCGATCCCGATGCCAGGAGGCGAGCACACATGTCGCAGGGGCGAGCGTTCAAGGACATCCGCGGCGGTGGTGTGGGCGAGGCGGTCCCGGTCGAGGACTTCATGACCGAGCTCGAGGCCATCCGTGACCGGGTCTGCGTCGACCGCAACCAGGTGTGGCAGCACGTCG
>CAZYKR010000411.1:0-2437 GCA_964648005.1 uncultured Iamiaceae bacterium | reverse complement strand
TGCCGGGCCCGGCGGAGTTCATCGTGCAGGGCTCCGGCGACGAGGACACCGTGGCGCTGACGTTCCACACCAACGGCGACCTCGACCTGGCCGACCGGCTCATCTCGACGCTGGCCGAGCGCGACGCCGTCGCTACCAGCTTCATGATCGGCGAGTGGTTGGCAGCCAATCCCTCGATGGCCGACCGCATGGCGGGCACGTTCGAGTTCGCCAACCACACCTGGACCCACCCCACCTTCTCGTCGCTGTCGGCGGCGCAGATGGCCGACGAGATCGGCCGCTGCAAGGAGACGCTGGTCGAGCTGACGGGCGGGCCCGGCCGGCTGTTCCGCCCCTCGGGCGTGGACGACGGGACGGTGCCGCCGGCGGCCACCATCCTCGACGTCGCCGGCGAGGCCGGCTACGAGGTGATCCTCGGCTGGGACGTCGAGCCCTACGACTACCGCGACCCGGGCGCAGCGGCGATCGAGCAGGCGGTGCGCCAGCAGGTCGGGCCGGGTTCGGTGATCAGCCTGCACTTCGGGCACCCCGGCACCGTGCAGGCGCTGCCAGCGATCCTCGACCTGCTCGACGAGCGGGGGCTGCGCACCGTGACGGCGTCGGAGCTGCTCGGACGGTGACCGACGCGCCGCCCGGCCCGGTGCCACTCGACCCGGTGCCGCACACGGTCCTGTTCGATCTCGACGGGACGATCGTCGACTCCAAGCCGGGCATCGTCGCCGGCATCCGGGCGGCGTTGGCTGCCGTCGACGCCGATCCCGGCCCCGACCACGACTGGGACAGCTACATCGGCCCAGCGCTGCGCCCGATGCTGGCCGAGCGCCACGACCTGACCGGCGCCGACCTCGACCGGGCGATCGACACCTACCTGGCGTCCTACGACATGTCGGGCAAGTACGACCTCACGCCCTATCCGGGGGTTGCCGAGATCCTGGCCGATCTGGCGTCGGGCGGGCGGCGGGTGGCGCTGGCGACGACCAAGCGCCGATGGTTGGCCGTCGACATCGTCGAGCACGTGGGAGTGGCGCCGCACCTGCACGTCGTCGCTGGCGCCGCAGCCGACGGCACCGGCGGCGACAAGGCGACGTTGATCGGCAGCGTGCTCGACCACTTCGGCGTGGACGAGGACGGCCTCGACGGCGTGGCGATGGTGGGGGACCGGCACCACGACATCGCCGGCGCCCGCACCGTCGGGGTGCGGGCGATCGGCGTGCTGTGGGGCTACGGCAGCGCCGCCGAGCTCACCGACGCCGGGGCGCACCACGTGGTGGCCGACGCCGACGCCCTGCGGGTCGTGCTCGGGCTCAGTCGGCCTTGAGTGCCTCGACCACCGGCAGCCAGGTGTCGGGGTCGGCCTGGTACGGGGCGTAGAAGGTCACCCGGTCGATCAGATCACCGAAGCGGGCCTTGAGCCCGGCTGCCACGTCGCCGGGCTCGGCCACCACGGCGAAGGTGTCGAGGATCTCGTCGTCGATCAGCTCGCCCATCTCGGCCCACTTGCCCTCCTTGGAGAGCCGGTTCAGGTCGTCCTGCAGGTCACCCCAGCCGTGCAGCTCGAGCACCGGCCGGTATGCCGGGGTCGAACCGTAGAAGGCGATCTGCTGGCGCACGCCGGTGGCCGCCTGTGCCATGGCCTCCTCGTCGGCGCCGGTGACGACGAACGCCGGCAGCGAGATCTCGAGGTCGGCACGCGTGCGTCCCGACGTGGCGAGGCCACGTTCGAGGGCGGGGACGGTGATCTCGCGCAGGTACTGCTCGGTGGTGAAGCCGTGGGACAGGAAGCCGTCGCACACCTCGCCCGCCACCTCGGTCATGAGCTGGCCGACGCCGGCGAGGAAGACCTTCGGCGTGCCGTACGGGTTGGGCCCGGGGTTGAAGAACGGCGTCATCAGGGTGTGGGTGTAGAAGTCGCCCTGGAAGTCGAGCTTGGTGCCGTCGTTCCAGCACGCCCAGATGGCGCGCATCGCCAGGATGAACTCGCGCATGCGCGCCGCCGGCGACGACCACGGCATCGAGAACCGCTTGGTGATGTGGGGCTTGATCTGACTGCCCAAGCCGAGCACGAACCGGCCCTGGGTGAACGCCTGCAGGTCCCAGCCGATCTGGGCCATCGTCATCGGGTTGCGGCTGAACGCCACGGCGATGGCGGTGCCGAGCTCGATCGTGGACGTGTGCTGTGCGGCGATCAGCAGCGGGAAGAAGGGGTCGTGGCTCGTCTCGGCGGTGAAGATGCCGTCGTAGCCGGCCTCCTCGGATGCCCGAGCGTTCTCGCCGGCACCGGCCAGGTCGCCTGCGCCGAGTCCGAATCCTCCGTCGACCTTCATGGGTCCCCCCTTGTTCGCGCAGCATCGCTGCGCCGCATCGGTCGGCCCGCTGCTGCGTGGCCGCGTGCCGCCAGCGTCGTGCGGGCGTGTCGCCGGTGCAAGTTCGCACGGTG
>CAZYKR010000410.1:0-2464 GCA_964648005.1 uncultured Iamiaceae bacterium | reverse complement strand
TGGGGGCTGCGGTCGACGCCGCCGCCGAGGCGGGGAGCGTCTATGCCGGCGATGACGACGACGTCGGGCGTGACGACACCCGCGGTGGCGACGAGGACGAGTCGGGCGAGGCCGAGCCGACGAACTGAGCCCGTCCGACCGGTGCGGTCAGGCGGTCGGTGCCGGTCCGGCGAGACGGTTGGCGATCTCCGCCAGGGCGAGGTCGCGGTCGGTGATGGCGCCGACGTCGTGGCTGATCAGGTCGATCGTCACCCGGTTCCACACGTTCGACCACTCGGGATGGTGGTCGAGCTTCTCGGCGGCCAGCGCCACCCGGGTCATGAACCCGAACGCCTCGGAGAAGTCGGCGAACGTGAAGGTGCGGTGCAGCTTGCCGTCGACGACGTCCCAGCCGTCGGGTAGTTGCTCGTGGACCTCGGCCATGCCGGCGAGGGTACTCAGCGAGGCTTGCCGACGGGGTCGGGCCCGCCGCTGCAGATGCCGGTGCGCGTCGCCACCTTGTTGCGGCCGCCTTCCTTGGCCACGTAGAGGCCCTGGTCGGCGAGGTCCAGGAGGCGCTCACCGAGCACGACGTTCGGGTCGGCCTCGGCACCGGTCCCGTCCCCCGAGCCGGCAGCACCGTCGTCGCCCGCGGCGCCGTTGCCCGCCGTCAACGCCTCGAGCTCGTGGCCGGTGGGCAGCTGGGCGAGGCCGACGGTGATGGTGATCGGGACCTTCGTGCCGTCGGCGGTCTCGACCGGCTCGGCCTCGATGGCGCCACGGATGCGTTCCATCACGTGTGCCGCCTCGACCTCGTCGGTGTCCACCAGCAGCACGGCGAACTCGTCGCCGCCGAGGCGCGCCACGACGTCGCGCTCGCGCACGCCGTGGGCCAGGCGCTTGGCCACGACGGTCAGCGCCTGGTCGCCGACGGCGTGGCCGTAGTTGTCGTTGACATGCTTGAAGTAGTCGACGTCGATCTGCGCCGCGCACAGCGGTTTGCGCTCGTCGCCGGCGCTGCGGCGTACCTCGCGCGCCAGGGACTCGCCGAAGACGTGCCGGTTGACGAGTCCGGTCAGGGCGTCCACGTTGGCCCGCTGCTGGAGGCGAGACAGCCGGCGCGACACGAGCCGCACCAGCGGCATGGCCAGCACGACCACGGCCAGACCGACGGCGACGGCGATCAGTGCCGTCTGGCGCTCGGCGGCGACGATCTCGCCCACGAAGTCCGACTGCGGTGCCGTGATGGCGACGAACCAGCCGAGCGGCTCGCTCAACGGCGCCACCACCACCTGGTACGTCTCGCCGTCGACCTCGAACACCTCCGAGATCTCCTCAGCCGAGGGCTGGTCGGCAGCGTCGGCGACCGCGTCGTCCACCGACGCCGCCTCGCCGGCCACCGTGTTGGACGTGCTGGTGCTGCTCGTGCTGGACGTGCTCGTGCTGGACGTGGCCGTGCTGGACGTGGCCGTGCTCGACGTGGTCGACGTCTCGAGCTCGCCTGCCTGGCGCAGCGCCTCGTAGCCGCCCTGGGTGACCGGGTCGTCGAGCTCGCCGATGCGGGCGTTGCGCACGTCGGCGCCGGAGGTGGTGATCACCTTCTCGGGCAGCGGGTGCGCCACGAGGGTGCCGTCGTCGGTGAGCAGGATCGCTCGACCGTTCTCGGAGACGTCGATGGCGCCGACGACCTGGGACAGCTCCGACAGGCCGAGGTCGAGGCCGACGACCCCGGCTACGGCCCCGTCGCGCAGCACCGGGGTAGCGGCGGTGACGCCGGGTTCCTGCGTCGTGACGAAGATGTACGGGTCGGTCCACACGCTGGCCTCGGCGGCGGCGGCGTCGGCGTACCAGACCCGTTGGCGGGGGTCGAAGGTGGTGGCGGGTTCGGTGGCGGTGGCGACGACGGCGCCGGTGGCGTCGCGCCAGGTGTAGGACTCGGTGCGGGTGCCGGCGGCATCGATGCCGATGATCCACGTCCGGGTGGCGGCGTCCGGGTGGTCGGTGACGTCGCGGTCGACGTAGACGAGGCCGCCGTCGGCCCGGCCGAGGAACATGGCGTAGGTGCCGTCGTCGAGCGTGACGTTGGTGCGGAACAGCTGCTCGATGGCGACGTCGTCGTCGAAGGCGACGGTGCCGACCGTCATGAGCCCGGCCGCCTGCTCGGCGACCATGCCCTGGGCCTCGAGCCGCTCGGAGGCCTGGTTGGCCGCCGACGTCGCCTGCAGGTCCATGAGCTGGCTCATCTGGTCGACCAGCGCCGGCCGGGTGATGAGCGCGCCACCGATGATGATCGTCAGCACCGTGACGGCCTGCATGGCCAGCAGCGCAGCGATGAATCGGACGCGGAACTGCCGGCTCATGGCCGCTCAGTCTGGCGTCCCAGCCGCTAGATGTGCAGCATCGGTGCACGAACGCGTCCGGCGACGGGCGCCGGTACGGTCCGACCCATGACCGCGCACCCCGCCGATTCGCCGACGCCGCCCGG
>CAZYKR010000409.1:0-2490 GCA_964648005.1 uncultured Iamiaceae bacterium | reverse complement strand
CGACGGCGACGAGCCGGTCAGCTCCACCCGCATCCGCGGCGCGCTGCGCCGCGGCGACCTGGAGGCGGCGAACGCCATGCTGGGGCGGGCACACGAGGTGCGCGGCGTGGTGGGTCACGGCGACAAGCGGGCCCGGGATCTCGGCTACCCGACGGCGAACGTCTCGGTCCCCGACGAGATCTGCCTGCCCGCCGACGGCATCTACGCCGGCGTGTACGTCCGCCCGGACGGCACCGAGGTGCCCGCCGCCCTCTCGCTCGGGAGGCGGCCCACCTTCTACGACTCCCAGCCGTTCTCGCTGCTCGAAGCGCACCTGCTCGACTTCTCGGGCGACCTGTACGACGAGCCGGCCAGCGTGCGCTTCGTGGCACGCCTGCGCGACGAGTTGCGCTTCGAGCGGGTCGAGGACCTCGTCGCCCAGATCGGGCGTGACTGCGACGACGCCCGGCGCGCCCTCGGCCTGGGCTGAGCCGCGGTCCGTCCCGTGGCGGCGGGCCGTTCGGCCCTTCAAGCGGGTGCTCGCGCCCAGCTACCGTTCCGGTTAGGTTGACAGGGCGTCAGATGACGGCGAGCGGCACTTCTGCCACTGCTCGTGGTGATTCTCGTTCGACCGCACGACCCATGACCAGCGTGACCCAGCCACCATCCGACCAGGAGTCGACCACGTTCGATCCGCAGATCGACGGTGCGCCGCGTCTGGCACGGCACTCGTTCACCCTCAGCGACGGCCACCGGATCGGCCTGGCCGTGTCCGGGCGAGGCGTCCCGCTCGTCGTCGTGCACGGGTTCACGGCCGAGGGCTTCCTGTACGCCCAGACCCTCCATCGCCTCGTGGCCAAGGGGTTCAAGGTGGTGGCGATCGACATGGCGGGCCACGGCGGGACCCAGGGGCTGCCGGCCAGCGGTGCACGGTTGGGGGACTACGCCGAGCTGATGTCGCGCTGCATCACCGAGTTGGGCATCCGCCAAGCGGTGCTCGCCGGCCATTCGATGGGTGGCCGCATCGTCGCCCAGATCGGTGCTGCGCACCCGGAGCAGGTCGTGGCGTTGTTGCTGATCGATGCCATCGTCGGCGACACCTGGGACGCCATGGTCAACGTCTTCCGGCTCAACCCGCTGCTGTTGGGGGTCATCGGGGCGGCGCTGCTGGCCGACACGGCGACGACGCTGCCGCTCGTGCGCGATCCGGCGCAGGCCGCCAAGCTGGGACGCCTCGTGACCCCGACGGCGGTGGGCCACGCCATGCAGCCATGGCGTCTGCTCGGGCCCGGTATCTCGATCCTGCGCTCGCGCGGCTCGCGCAGCATCCTGCGCGAGCTCGAGCACCGCGAGATCGAGACCTTCGTCATCCACGGCGACCTCGACGTCGCCGTGCCCTTCCGTACCGCCATGTCGGCGGCGGCGCTCAGCGGCGGCCAGCTGATCCGGGTGCACGGTGCCGGGCACTCGTGGTTGCTCAAGGACCCCGAGACCCTCCCGGCCATCGTGGACGAACTGCTGACCGACCGGCTCGGCATCGCCATCCGGCGGGCGTTGGCCGGTGCCGGTGCCAACACGGTCGACGAGCTCGAGGACCACTTCCTCGAGCCCGATGCACCCATCCGGGCGCTCACCCCCGAGATGCACATGGGCGCGCTGGGCACGGCGGCGCATCCGCCGCGCTATCGCTGGTCGGTGCGCTGACCCGACCCGCGGGCCGGGCCACGGACGACTCCTCCGGCAGGGGACTACCTGATCGGGAGGTCACGCTGCTACGGTGATGGGCTGCTCGTGCCCTCCTGGGCATGTGGCTCATGGCCTTCCGCTTCGCCTGGCGGGCAGGGGGGCCGGGTCCGACACCCGTTCAGAGGAATCTCCATGTCCAACCGCAAGCCCACCAACCTCAAGCCCAAGGCCGACACGATCGGCGAGCACCGCCAGCACGACAGCGACACGGGTTCGCCCGAGGTGCAGATCGCGCTGCTCACCGACCGGATCAACCACCTGACCGAGCACCTGAAGGTCCACAAGAAGGACCATCACAGCCGGCGCGGGCTCCTGATGCTGGTGGGTCGGCGTCGTCGCATGCTCGACTACGTCAAGGCCAACGACGTGGAGCGCTACCGAGCGATCATCGCGAAGCTCGGCCTGCGCCGCTGAAACGGGAGGCGACCCTTCGGGGTCGCCTCTTGCGTGTCCGGGCGAACGCACGGGCAGACAGACAACCGAAACCCACCGGAGCGACGCATCGAGACGTCAGCTGCCAGTGGTGAGTGCCGCAGCCAGGGTTGCGGCACCGACCACTGGGAACTGGCGTCACCGCTCCTCCGGCGACAGGCCGCGCGCGGCGCGGCCGAAAGGAGCACCCATGGGTGACGCCAAGCGCGTGTCCGCGGCCATCGCGGGCACCGACAAGACCATGTCCTTCGAGGCCGGGGCACTGGCGGCGCAAGCCGACGGCGCCGTGACCGTCCGCATCATCCGGGCCGACGGGGAGGTGCGCTGGATCCG
>CAZYKR010000408.1:0-2500 GCA_964648005.1 uncultured Iamiaceae bacterium | reverse complement strand
ACGAGCCCGGGGACGGCGTCGCCTCCATGGCGGCCCAACCTACCGGGCGCCACCCGGGCCACCGGTGCACCCCCCCGGGTCCCCGGATGCTGCGCCGCGGCCGGCGCGTGGGGCAGGGTGGAGGTCCGCCCGAGCCTCCGGAGGACCGATGGCCGACGCCGCCGATGCCGTCTGCGCCGTGCTCGAGCCGATCCAGGCCCGCTACGCCGCCCTCGACGCCGATCCCGGCGCCGTCGACGACATCCTGGCGGTCGGGGCCGCCAAGGCCCGCGCCGTCGCCGGTCCGACGCTTGCTCGTGCCCGAGAGGCGCTGGGTCTGCTCCCGGCGCACTGATCGTCAGTCGTCAGTCGTCATCGGCGTCGCGCAGCGCCCGGCCGATGTCGAGCGGGACGCTCCAGCGGTCCTCGCCCCAGTGGTGCTCACGAGCCCACGCCACCGTCAGCGGGTCCGACCCGGCCAGCTCCAAACGATCACCGCCGAGGGTCGGGTGCCGCAGGTACAGACCGACGCGCCGGGTGAAGCCGCGCGTGCGCGTCCAGGCCAGGATGACGTCTTGATCGTGGCGCACGGCAGCCGCCGACAGCGTCGCCACCACCCGTCCGTACGTGGTCAGGTGGCTGTCGACCTTGCCGACGTCATGCAGCAGCGCCGCCGCCAGCACGGGGCGCGTCGCCTGCTCGCCGAGCGCAGCCTGCACCCGACGCGCCACCCCGGCCGCGTGGCGTCGATCGGAGCGCTTCATCAGCCGCCACTGCTCGACCTCGGCGGGCAGCAGCTGCTCCTCGGCCCACGCCGCGTGGACCGCCGATGGTCCGACCGGGACGGCGGCCTCGAAGAACCGGCGGATCAGGTGAGCAGCACGCGCCATCGGGCGCGTCTAGCCGGCGTGCTCGATGCAGAAGCGCGTGGCCGGCATGGCGGCGAGGCGCTCGTCGGGGATCGTCGCCCCGCAGACCTCGCAGCTGCCGTACGTGCCGTCGTCGAGCTTGGCCAACGCCCGGTCCACGTCGTCGAGCTGCTCGCGCAGCGACGCCGCCAGCGTCCGCGCTTCGGTGTGCTCGGCCGATACCTGGCCGCTGTCGGCGAAGTTGTCGTCGAAGTCGGTCGTCTCGTCACCGGACAGCTCGACGAGCTGATGCGACAGGGCCTCGCGCTCGGCCTCGAGCGCCGGGCGCGGGGCGTCTTCGGTCTGGTCGTCCCCGTTCACGGCGACAACGCTACCGCGCCGGGGAGGGCGCGCCCGGCTCGCCCGCCCCACGCGGTCGGCCGGTCGCTCGCGGATGCGCCGCCAGGTAGACCCCGCGGAGCCGTTCGGCGGAGACCTTGGTGTACACCTGCGTCGTCGTGATCGACGCATGGCCGAGGAGCTCCTGCACGGCGCGGATGTCGGCGCCGTGATCGACCATGTGCGTGGCACAGCTGTGGCGCAGCACGTGCGGGGTGACCCGGTCGGCCAGGCCCACGGTGCGGGCGTGGCGCTCCACGATGCCCCACGCACCCTGGCGGGTCAGGCGACCGCCCCGGGCGTTGAGGAACACGGCGTCGTCGTCGGTCCGTCGGGCGTTCGGTCGGCGGACCAGTTCGCGCCCGCCCGGACCGAGCCACGCCGACACCGCGGCGGCCGCCATCCGCCCGACCGGCACGATGCGCTCCTTGGCACCCTTGCCGAAGACCCGCACCAACCCGGCCTCGAGGTCGAGGTCGGCCAGGGACAACCCGACCACCTCCGAGATCCGCGCGCCGGTGCCGTACAGCAGCTCGAGCAATGCCCGGTCGCGCAGCACGAGCGGGCCGTCACCGACCGGCGCCTCGAGCAGGCGCACCACCTCGTCCTCCGCCAGTGCCTTCGGCAGCCCGCGCGGCACGCGGGTCGCCTCCAGCTCGGCCGAAGGGTCGGTGTCGGCCAGCCCTTCGGCAGCGAGGAACCGGTGCAGCGAGCGCACCGCCACCGCAGCCCGGGCGACGGTCGACGGCGCCAGGCCCGACGCCCGGCGGTCTGCCATCCAGCCGACGAGGTCGTCGCCCGAGACCCGACCGAGGTCGAGGCCGTGCGCCGTCAGCCATGCCACGTACCCGCGCAGGTCCCGCCGGTACGCCGCGAGCGTGTTGGCCGATCGGCCCTGGCTGGCGGCGAGCCAGCCGAGGAACTCCTCGATCTCCAGCGGCAGCTGGAGATCAGCGGGCGGCGGCGAGGAGGAGGCCGATGACGGTCTTGGCATCGGTGATCGCTCCCTCGTGGACCTGCGCGACGGCGTCGGCGAGCGGCATCAGGACGACTTCGAGGTGCTCTTCCTCGACGCCCTGCGCATCCGATGCCGTCGGCTCCAGCCCGGTGGCCAGGTAGACCACCACCTCTTCGTCGGTGCACCCCGGCGAGTTGTGGAAGCGACACAGCAGGTCGAGGGCGTCGGCGCGCAGGCCGACCTCCTCGGCGAGCTCGCGCGCCGCGGTCCGCTCCGTCGGCTCAGCCCCCGATTGGCGGCGTGACCGCCACGACGA
>CAZYKR010000407.1:0-2518 GCA_964648005.1 uncultured Iamiaceae bacterium | reverse complement strand
TTCTTCGCTGGGGCTCACAGCGCCTCCTCGGCGATGCCGTCGACGGTGATGGTCACGAGCGACTCCTCGGCCAGCTCGCGCCAGGCAGGGTCGTCGTCGGTGGGTTCGGAGGCCACGGTGGTGCCCGAGCCGAGGGCGCGCAGCCACAACGTGTCGCCGGCGCGCACGCCGACCAGGCGGTCGCCGTCCGACGCCAGCACGCAGAACCTGCCGCCGGTGCAGGCGCGCACGTCGGCGATGGCACCGCGCACGGCCTCGACGAGGGCGGCGCCGCCGTCGAGCCGGTCGAGCACCAAGGCGAACAGCACCTCGCTGTCCGCGGCACCGAGGAGGCCGGCCTCCCGTCGGGCGCTGAGGGAGCGGCGCAGCTCGGTCCCGACGCCGTCATGGAAGCCGTCGATCACCCCGTTGTGGGCGAACAGGTATGGCCCGTCGACGAACGGTGCCACGCCGGACTCCTCGCTGGGCGCCGGCGGGGTGGCGGAGCGGACCTCGGCGACGGCGAACCGGGTGCGTACCTGCGCCGCCATCCCGCGAAACGACGTGTCGGACCACATCGGCCGTTCGGTGCGGTAGCGGGCCGGCGTCGGCGCACCGTCGACATACCACCCGACGCCCCATCCGTCGGCGTTGATGGTGCCGTGCTGTTGCCGGCGCGGGGCCCACGACTGCACCTCGAGCGCGTGCGGCTCGCCCGACAGCAGGTCGGCGAGGGTGCGCTCCACGCCGAGGTAGCCGAGCAGCCGGCACATCTAGGCGTCCCTCGCCACGCGCAGGCCGCAGAAGATCTGGCGGCGGATCGGGTAGTCCCAGTTGCGGAAGGCGCCGCGGACGGCGACGGGATCGGCGGCCCACGACCCGCCCCGCAGCACCCGGTACTCGTCGCCGAAGAACACCTCGGAGTACTCCGCATACGGGAAGGTGGCGTAATCGGGATGCGGCAAGAACGAACTCGCCGTCCACTCCCAGACGTCGCCGATCAGGCCCTGCACACCGAGCGGGCTGGCACCGTCGGGGTAGCTCCCGACCGGTGCCGGGCCGTCGTGGCGCTGGCCCAGGTTGGCGTGGGCGGCGGTCGGCTCGTCGTCGCCCCAGGGGAAGCGGCGCGATCGACCCGTGGTCGGGTCCCACCGCGCCGCAGCCTCCCACTCGTGCTCGGTCGGCAGGCGCGTGCCGCTCCAGCGGCAGAAGGCTTCCGCCTCGTGGCAGCTGACGTGCTGCACCGGCTCGTCGCCGAGGTCGTCGAGATCGAGCTGTCGGCCGAACCGCTCGACGCACCAGGCACCCTCGCCGACGCGGCGCCAGAACCGCGGGGCCTCGAGGCCGGCCTCGCGCCGCCAGGCCCAGCCGGCCTCGGTCCACAGGCGCACGTCGTCGTAGCCTCCGTCGTCGACGAACGCTCGCCACTGCCGGACGGTCACCGGGTCGCGGCCCAGCGCGAACGGGGGGAGCTCGATCGCATGCAGTGGCCGCTCGTTGTCGTAGGCCCACCGGTCGTCGGTGCCGATGACGACACATCCGCCATCGTGGCGGACGAGATCGGCCGTGGCGTCGTCGGTGCCGGCCGCGGTGGTCGCCGTCGTAGCCGTGGCGTGTGGGGCAGGCGAGGTCCCCGGTGGCGGTACGGCGCGTGCCCCCATCAGCTGCAAGGTCGCCAGCAGCGTCTCGCAGTGCTGGTGCTCGTGCTGGGCGACCATGCCGTAGACGAAGCCCTGGTGCACCAGCCGGCCTCGCCGGTCGTCGGGCCCGGTCGGCGGCGTGTCGAGATCGACCGTTGCGAGCAGGTCGAGCACGGCGGCGCGCACCGACGCGTCGTAGGCGCGCGCCTCGTCGGGTCCGAGGATCGGGAGCGACGGCCGTTCCCAGCGCGGGTGCTCGAAGGCGTTGTACAGGTCGTCGAGGGTCGGGTCGACGGCCGGCCGGCCGTCCAGCTCCCGCAGCAGCCACAGCTCCTCGTAGTTGCCGATGTGGGCGAGGTCCCACACCATCGGCGACATCAGCGGCGACTGCTGGGCACGTTGGTCATCCTCCGCCTGCTGGTCGCAGATCGCCAGGGTCCGCGCTCGCGCCGCCTCGAGGAGGCGGGCGATCTCGTCGGCCGTGACCGGCGCTTGATCCGCAGCCGGCGCGCCGATGGACGCGGCGCTGTCGGGGGTGCTCACGAGCGGGCAACCTCCGCCAGGACCTCGTCCATCGGCACCGGCGACTCGCGACGAGGGAACAGCGTGCCGTCGCGTCGCCAGCGGTCGTGGGCGTCGTCTGCCGGCGAGCGGCCGGCGTCGACCCACCGCCGGCGGTAGACGTCGACGAGCTCCGCCGCCGTCTCGCAGCCGTCGGCATCGAGCGCGGCGCTGGCCAGCGCGAACAGGTCCTTGGCGGCGCGCGCCAGGCCGGGGTGGCCGAGGCCGAGCTGGGAGGCGTCGACCCACAGGTCGTCGGTGTCGGTGGCGGTCGACGCGGCGTCGGTGGCTCGTCGCACGTCGGCATCGAGGTCGGCAGTCATCACGAGCGTCGTGAT
>CAZYKR010000406.1:0-2524 GCA_964648005.1 uncultured Iamiaceae bacterium | reverse complement strand
GGCGGACAGAGCCCAGGCGGTCGTCAGTCGGTGCGGTCGCATGGCAGACACCTTGGCAGACCGGTCCCGACGCCGCGTGCGATCGGTCACATCGGGGCTTGCCCGCCCAACGCCACGGCGTCGCGCGACGTCCCGGCGGTCGGATCGACGGGACCGGCCGGCGGCGGTGGACCGAGTCGCCGGGCGAGGCGCAGCGCCACCAGGCCGGCGATGGCAGCCAGCACACCGGCGGCCACGCCGACGACCTGGATCCCCACCAGGCCGACCGCCAGGGCTGCCAGCGGCGTGATCGGGATGGCGGCCGCCGGCTCGATCGCCTGGTTCAGCGAGAGCACCCGCCCGTGCGCCCGGGCCGGGGTGAATCGCTGCAGCAGCGTCTTGGCCGGGACGTAGAAGAAGGCCACGTCCATCCCCCACAAGAACACGCCGACGTAGGCGACGACGAGTGACTCGGTGCCCAGGTACAGCGCTGCGGTGGCGCCCGAGGCGATGGTTGCCAGGGCGACGTAGCGGGGACGGGCGATGCGTTCGCCGAACGTCGCCAGCGCCAGGCCGGTCACCACGAGCCCGACCCCGAACACGGTCTGGAGCAGGGCGAACGTCGTGTCGTCGGCCCCGAGGACCTCGCTGACGTAGAGCGGTTCGAGCACGCCGAACGTGGCCCACAGCGCGTAGGTCACGGTGGCGACGCCCAGCGTCCAGCGCACGCCGTCCGTGCGCCGGGCGATGGTGAAGCCTTCGCGCAGCTCCCGCCAGGCGCTCGTCGGCTCGTCGCTCGTCGCCCCGGCGTCTTCGTCGCCGGTGTCGCCGGCGGCGCGTCCGTCGGCCTCGGCGGGAAGGCGCAGGCGCCAGGCCACGACGAACCCGACGGCGAAGGTGGCGGCATCGGCGGCGAACGCTCCGGCCAATCCCCAGCGGACGTTGACGACGGCGGCCAGGATCGGGCCGATCACGATGGCCAGGTCCTGGGCGCCGCCGAGCAGGGCGTTGGCGGTGACGAGGTCCTCGTCGTCGACGAGACGCGGCGGTAGGGCGTCGAGCGACGCGGCCGCCATCGCCTCGATCAACCCCAGCGGCAGGGCGAGCACGATGACCATCGTGTAGCTGTCGGCCTGCGTCAGGGCGAGGGCGGCGGCGACGCCGCCGAGGTTGGCGAAGATGAGCGCCCGCCGGGGACCGATCCGGTCGATCACGACCCCGAGGGCCGGCCCGAGCACCGCTCCGGGCAGGCTCAACACGACGAACAGCAGGGCCAGGTCGCCGGCGTCGGCGTCGAAGGCGAACGCGGCGAAGCCCCAGATGGCGATGACGGCGATCCAGTTGCCAATGGCGTTGATCGCCTCGCTGGCGAGCAACGGGGCGAACCCGCGGACCCGCAGGACGTGCATCCGGGCAACGCTAGGCGCGCGGTGACGGCGCCGGTCCGAGGATTTGGCGGCGTCGGCCCGCGTCGAGCGCGCGGCTCGGCGACCGCGCACGACCGTGGGGTCGCTAGCGTCGGTCGCCATGCGTGACCTGACGACCGATGGGGTCTGGTTCTTCACCGACCTGATGTCCGCCGACCAGGCGACTGCCTTCGTGCAGCGCGTGGAGTCCCTCGGCTACTCGACGCTGTGGATCCCCGAGATGATGGGCCGCGACCCGTTCGCCCACCTGGCGTTCCTCGGCACCGCCACGACCGAGCTGCGCCTGGCGACCGGCATCGCCAACATCTTCAACCGCGAGCCCGGACCGATGCGCCAGGCGGCCAACACCGTCGCCGAGCAGACCGGCGGCCGGATGGTGTTGGCCATGGGGGTGTCGCACGCACCGCTCGTCGAGGGCGTGCGGGGCCTGGCGTGGTCCAAGCCCCTGAGCACCATGCGCTCGTATCTCGACCGGATGGACGCCTCGATGATCATGGGCGTCGAGCCGGCCGAGCCGGCGCCCCGGCTGCTCGCCGCGCTCGGCCCCAAGATGCTCGAGCTGGCGGCCGAGCGTGCCGACGGGGCGCACCCGTACTGGGGCACGCCCGAGCACACGGCGACGGCCCGCGCCATCCTCGGCCCGGACAAGCTGCTGTGCGTCGAGCAGAAGGTGTGCCTGACAACCGATCCGGCGGCCGCCCGCGCCGCCGCCGACGGTGCCCTGGCGCTGTACGCCACGTTGCCGAACTACCGCAACAACTGGCACCGGCTGGGCTTCAGCGCCGAGGAGATCGACGGTCGAGCGCCCCGTTTCGTCGATGCCGTCGTGGCCTGGGGCGATGCCGACACCATCAAGGCCCGCCTCGACGAGCACCGGGAGGCCGGCGCCACGCAGATCTGCATCCAGCCACTGCACCCGGACAACCAGCTGGGCAAGGTGGACTGGGACGCGTTGGAGGCGCTCGCGCCCGGCGCCTGACCGTCGCGTCGCCCTCCGCTCGGGCGGCATTCGGCCACTGTCTGCAGTTGTTCTGCAGGAGATGCCGCCCTCCCAAGATGGGGACGACCTAGACATCCCACGGGCGTAGCGTGTCAAGCGGCGATGTCGGCGCGGTGGC
>CAZYKR010000405.1:0-2550 GCA_964648005.1 uncultured Iamiaceae bacterium | reverse complement strand
GACGTGCCCGGGTCCGGGGTGGGCGCCGGGCACGAACCAGGTCGAGCCGCTGCCGGCGAGCACCGGCGTCTGCCCCGTGGCGTCGCCGAGGGCGTCACGCCAGCGTGCCAGGCGCGGCTCGACCCGCAGCGCCGCCGGCTCCAGATCGTTGGGGCCATCGGCCGTCGGCCCGCCCAGCTCGTCCCAGGCGGCATACACCGCCGGGGTGGCGCAGCCGAAGGGCGGCAGGACCAAGGTCAGCGCCTCGTCGACGAACGGCAGGGGGTCGACGACCTCGCCGATGCCGCGCACCCGGGCCCGACCGCCGACGACGCAGAACGCAACGTCGGCTCCGAGCGCCGCGGCACCGGGGAGGTCGCGCCAGCCGGCCCACCGCAGCACCGCTGCGGCGTCCGCCGATCCGCCCCCGAGCCCCCCGCCGGCCGGGATGCGCTTGGTGAGGCGCACGTGCGCACGGCGCCCGACGAGCGCCAGCGCACGCAGCACCAGGTTGTCGGCATCGGCCGCGACCGCGAACCCGGAGGCCGCGCTGCGCACCTCGAGGGTCGAGCGTCCGGCGTCGGGCGTCGGTTCCACGACGAGCTCGTCGCAGAGGTCGAGCGTGACCATCTCGGCGTCGATCAGGTGGTAGCCGTCGCGACGGACGCCGACGACGCGCAGCGAGCGCGTCAGCTTGGCCGGGGCCGCCAGCACCACCGGCCGGTCGACGGCGGGCGCACCACCGCTCGCCGCGCTCACGGCGTGGCGGCGACGCGCGACGCCAGGCGGGCCAGAGCGTCGCTGGCACTGGTGTGGCGGTCGGCGGCCAGGACGTCGGCCGGCAGGCGCGACCGCAGACCGGCGGGCAGCGGGAAGTACTCGTCCTCGTCGGTGACGCGCACCGCCTCGACGCCCTCGGCGGGGTCGAGCGCACCCAGCACCTCGTCGACGAGCTGCTCGGGCACCGACGCACCGGCGGTGACGCCGACGACGCCGGTGAGGTCGGCGGGCAGGTCATCGGCGGTCTCGATGCGCACGATGCGGGCCACGCCGCACTCGCGGGCGAGGCGCTCGAGGGCGTTGGTGTTCGACGAGCTCTGCGACCCGATGACGATCACGGCGTCGACCCGATCGGCGAGGGCTCGCAGCGCGCCCTGGCGGTTGGTGGTGGCGAAGCACAGGTCGCCGCGCCCGGGCGTCCACACGTCGCCGAAGCGGTCGAGCACGGCGGTGCGCACGTCGGCCCACTCCCCCATGCCCAACGTCGTCTGCGACAGCAGCGCCACGGGCACGCCCGGCTCGTCGAGCGCCGCCACGTCGTCGGGGTGCTCGACCAGGTGCACGGCGTCGGGGGCGACGGCCATCGTGCCGATCGCCTCGTCGTGGCCGCTGTGGCCGACGTAGACGATCTGGTAGCCGTGCCCGGCGCGCACCTTGACCTCGTGGTGCACCTTGGCGACCAGGGGGCACACGGCGTTGACGACGACCGAGGCGCGGGCGGTGGCCTCGGCGACGACCTCGGGCGCCGAGCCGTGCGCCGACAGCACGACGGCGGCTCCGGCCGGCACCTCGGCGATGTCGTCGACGAACACGACGCCGGCGCGCTCGAACACCTCGACCACGGCCCGGTTGTGCACGATCTCGTGGTAGCAGTACACGGGCGGCTCGACGAGCTCGACCAACCACGCCAGGGCCTTGATCGCCATCTCCACCCCGGCGCAGAACCCACGGGGATCGGCCAGCAGCACCCGGGCGACCCCTGGCGACGCCGCCGCATCTGCTGCTCCCGCCGGGCCGGCGTCGACGACGGCGCTCACCGGTGCGCTCCGACCAACGTCCGCTCCTCGACGGCGGCCGTGGCCACCCGCCGCGCCCGGGCGTCGGCGGCGATCACGTCGTCCACCGTCGTGGCGTCGGCGCCGTCGTGGCGGTCGAGCGTGGCCGCGATCACCTCGGCGATGGCGCGCCACGCCAGCCGTTCGTCCAGGAAGGCGGCGACGGCGACCTCGTTGGCGGCGTTGAGCCAGGCCGGGGCGGTGCCCCCGACGCGCGCCGCGTCGTAGGCGAGGTCGAGGCAGGCGAACGCAGCGCGGTCCGGCGGCTCGAAGTCGAGGCGTCCGGCCGTCGCCCAGTCGATGCGGCCGAACGGGGTCGTGGCCCCGGCCGGATGCGCCAGCGCGTGGGCGATCGGCAGGCGCATGTCCGGCACCGACAGCTGGGCGATGGTGGCGCCGTCGGCGAGCTCGACCATCGAGTGCACGATCGACTGGGGGTGCACGACCACGTCGATGGCGTCGAGCGACACCCCGACCCCAGCGGCGCCGGCGGGCGTGCCGAACAGCTCGTAGGCCTCGATCACCTCGAGCCCCTTGCCGATGCGCTTGCTCTCCAGCTCGATCACCTTCGGCGAACGCTCTTCCTTGCCGATGAACACCCACTGCTGCACCAGGCTGGCGCCATGCACCAGGATGGTCTCGCCATAATGCATCCATTGCAGGAAATGCGGCCGCTCGGCGTGGCCGGGCTCACGCCCGAGGCCCTTGCCGTTCGGGTAGGTCTCGGTCAGGTACT
>CAZYKR010000404.1:0-2557 GCA_964648005.1 uncultured Iamiaceae bacterium | reverse complement strand
CCGACGCCGGGGTCTGGAAGCACGGGTGGTTGAGCTGCAGCACGAGATGGCCACCGGGCGCCAGCACCCGGGCGATCTCGGCGACGGCGGTATCGAGGTCGTCGAGGTGTTCGAGGACCAACGTGACGTTGACGGCGTCGAAGGCGCCGTCGACGAACGGCAGGGCTTCGGCGCCGGCGCGGGCGTAGGTCACGCCGCCACCACGACGGATGGCCTCGGCCACCTGGCCGGCGGCCACGTCGACCCCGACGAGGCGTTGCGACCCGCCGCCTGAGGCGCGAACGGCACGGGCGATCTGGCCCTCGCCGCAGCCGAGGTCGAGCACCCGAGCGGCGGCGCCGACGAGCTCGACCGCCAGCGGGATGAGCTGCTCGTCGTACTCGGGGTCGGCGCCCTCGGTGAACTCGGCCTGCCACCAGGCGGCGTGGCGTTCCCAGTCGTTGGCGGTGGTCACCGGCTCATCCTGGCAGACCCGTAAGCTGACCCCCGTGGGCGAGTTCGTGGTGATCACCGGGTTGTCGGGGGCGGGGCGGTCGCATGCGGCCAACATCCTGGAGGACCTGGGCTGGTTCGTCATCGACAACCTGCCGCCGAGCCTCATCCCCAAGGTCGCCGAGCTGGCGGCCGGCCCCACCGGCGCCGTCGAGCGGGTCGTGCTCGTCGTCGGCACCGGGCCCTACCACGACGAGGTGCTCCCTGCGCTGGCGGCGCTGCGCCAGCAGGCCACCCGCCTGCGCATCGTGTTCCTCGAAGCCGCGACCGACGTGCTGGTGCGCCGCTACGAGAGCACCCGGCGCCGGCACCCGCTCGGCGGCGCCGACAGCCTGGCCGACGCCATCGACCAGGAGCGGCGCCTGCTCGAGTCCGTCAAGGCCGAGGCCGATGTCGTGGTCGACACCACCGAGCTCAACGTCCACCAGTTGCGCAGCCGCATCGTGGACCTGTTCGGCGACGAGGTGCCCGACTCGGGGATGCAGACGACGGTCGTGTCGTTCGGCTTCAAGCACGGCCTGCCGCTCGACACCGACCTGGTGATCGACTGCCGGTTCCTGCCCAACCCCCATTGGGAGGAGCACCTGCGGCCGCTCACCGGCCTCGATGCCGATGTGCGCGACTACGTGCTCGGCCAGGAGGTGACGGGGCCGTTCCTCGACCGGCTGACCGGGCTGCTCGAGCTGCTGGTGCCGGCCTACGTGGCCGAGGGCAAGTCGTACCTGACTATCGCCTTCGGCTGCACCGGCGGTCGCCATCGCTCCGTCGCCATCGCCGAACGGGTCGCCGCCGTGCTGCGCAACCAGGGCGTGCACCCGACGGTCACGCACCGAGACATCGACCGCTGAGGGCCGCTGACCTGCGCCGACACGCCGCCTGCCGGCGGATTGGCGCGGCCCGCCGCGATCTGTTCGGATAGCGGCGTCCGTCACACATCGGGAGGCAGCACGGATGACGATTCGGGTCGGCATCAACGGGTTCGGTCGGATCGGCCGCAACTTCTACCGGGCGATCAAGGCCCAGGACGCCAACATCGAGGTGGTCGCCGTCAACGACCTCGGCTCGATCGACACCATGGCGCACCTGCTGCGCAACGACTCGGTGATGGGCCGCTTCGACGGCACCGTCGAGGTCGGTGACGGGACGATCGTCATCGACGGCAACGAGGTCAAGGTCCTCGCCGAGCGCAACCCGGGCGACCTGCCCTGGGGCGATCTCGGGGTCGACGTGGTCGTCGAGTCCACCGGCTTCTTCACCTCGCGCGACAAGGCCGCGGCGCACCTCGACGGCGGCGCCCCGCTGGTCATCGTGTCGGCACCGTGCGGCGAGGCCGACGCCACGTTCGTCGTCGGCGTCAACCACGAGACCTTCGACGTCAACGAGCACAAGGTCGTGTCGAACGCCTCGTGCACGACGAACTGCTTCGTGCCGATGATCAAGGTCCTCGACGACGCCTTCGGCGTGCAGAAGGGCCTGATGACCACCACCCACGCCTACACCGGCGACCAGAGCCTGGTGGACGGCCCGCACAGCGACCTGCGCCGTGCCCGCGCCGCCGCCATCAACATCGTGCCGACCTCGACCGGCGCTGCCCGGGCCACCGGCCTGGTGCTCGAGTCGATGAAGGGCCGCCTCGACGGCACGTCGCTGCGGGTGCCCGTGCCCACCGGTTCGATCACCGACTTCGTCGGCACCCTCAACCGCGAGGTCACCGTCGACGAGGTCAACGCCGCCTTCGCCGCCGCGGCGTCGGACGGCCCGATGGCCGGTGTGCTCGTCTACTCGGACGACCCGCTGGTGTCGAGCGACATCGTCGGCTCGCCCGCCAGCTGCACCTTCGACTCGGGCCTGACGATGGCCATGGGCGACATGGTCAAGATCCTCGGCTGGTACGACAACGAGTGGGGCTACTCGAACCGCCTCGTCGACCTGATCGACTACGTCGGTCCGCAGGTCAAGGCCGCTCGGGGCTGACCCGACCGACAACAGCTCTTCGGGAATGCGGGCGGAGTAGGCACGCATGACCATCGAAGTGGCCGGCCCCCGCCGCCCCGGCGACCGGCCG
>CAZYKR010000403.1:0-2563 GCA_964648005.1 uncultured Iamiaceae bacterium | reverse complement strand
GAGCTTCGGCACGGCGGGCTGCAACCTGGCGTGCCGCTTCTGCCAGAACTGGGACATCTCCAAGTCCAAGGAGACGGCGCGCCTGTCCGACCGGGCCATGCCCGAGGACATCGCCCTGGCGGCGTCCGAGCTTGGTGCCGCCAGCGTGGCGTTCACCTACAACGACCCGGTCGTGTTCCCCGAGTACGCCATCGATACCGCCATCGCCTGCCACGAGCGCGGCATCCGCACGGTGGCGGTGTCGGCGGGGTATGTGTGCGACGCGCCACGCCGGGCGCTGTTCGCACACATGGACGCCGCCAACATCGACCTCAAGGGCTTCACCGAGGACTTCTACCGCCACGTCGCCGCCGGCGAGCTGGCGCCGGTGCTCGACACGCTGCGCTACCTGCGCCACGAGACCGATGTGTGGCTCGAGCTCACCACCCTGCTCATCCCGGGGCGCAACGACGGCGACGACGAGCTGGCGGCGATGACCGCCTGGATCGTCGAACACCTCGGCCCGGACACGCCGCTGCACTTCTCGGCCTTCCACCCCGACTACAAGCTGCGCGACGTGGGACCCACACCCCCGGCGACGCTGACGCGCGCCCGGCGCATCGCCCTCGACGCCGGTCTTCGCTACGTCTACACCGGCAACGTGCACGACAGCGACGGCGATCGCACTACCTGTCCGTCGTGCGGCGCGGCCGTCATCGAGCGCGACTGGTACGAGCTGCGCCGTTGGGCGCTCACCGGCGACGGCCGCTGCCGGACCTGCGACACGCCGATCGCCGGGGTGTTCGACGGTCCGCCCGGCGAGTGGGGCCGGCGCCGGCAACCCGTGCAGCTCTCGACGCGTCGAAGCGACCGTGGCGACGGGGGTGTGTCGTGAGGGTGCGCCCCGCCGCCGTCGCCGGCACCTTCTACCCCGACGAGCCGGCGATCCTCGCCCGCGTCGTCGACGACCTGCTCACGGAGGCGACGCGTCATGCCCGCACCGTGCCCGCCGACACCACCGCGCCGAAGGCGCTGATCGCCCCGCACGCCGGGTACGTGTACTCCGGGCCGGTGGCGGCGAGCGCCTACCAGCGTCTGGCACCGGTCGCCGACCGCATCGAGCGCGTGGTGCTGCTGGGTCCGGCCCACCGCTCGCCGGTGCGCACGATGGCACGCAGCTCGGCCGATGCGTGGGCCACGCCCCTCGGTGAGGTGCCGATCGACGCCGACGGCTGCGCGGCGCTCGCCGAGATCGGCGTCCCCGTCGACGATCGCGCCCACTCGCAGGAGCACTCGCTCGAGGTGCACCTCCCGTTCCTGCAGCGCACGCTCACCGGGCCGTTCAGCCTGCTCCCCATCGTGGTCGGCTGGGCGACCCCCGACGCTGTCGCCAACGCGCTCGACCGGGTGTGGGGCGGCTCCGAGACGCTGGTGGTCGTCAGCACCGACCTCAGCCACTACCACCCCTACGACGAGGCCGCCTCCCTCGACCACCGCACCGCCGCCGCCATCGTCGCCCGCTCGGTCGACGTGGCGCCCGACGAGGCGTGTGGCGCCCATCCCGTCACCGGCCTGCTCGCCGCGGCGCGCCGCCACGATCTGCACGTCGAGCTGCTCGACCTGCGCAGCTCGGGCGACACGGCCGGTCCGCGCGATCAGGTCGTCGGCTACGGAGCGTTCGTCCTGACATGAGCACCGACGCCGCGGCCCCAACGCCTCCCGCACTGTCGCGTGAGGAGCAGCAGACCCTGCTGCGTGTCGCCGCCGAGGCGATCCGGGCCCGCCTCGAGGACCGCGCCCCGCAGTACGGCGCGCTGGGGTCGTTCACCGGCGCCCTCGCGGCGGAGTGCGCCACGTTCGTCAGCCTCCACGACGAGGACGGCTCGCTGCTCGGCTGCATCGGTTCGCTCGCCGGCTACCGGCCGCTCGTCCAGGACGTGGCCGAGAACGCCGTCGCCGCTGCGTTCGCCGACCCGCGGCTGCCGCCGCTGACGGCGGAGCAGTTCACGCGCATGGAGATCGAGGTGTCCGTGCTGTCCGAGCTCGTGCCGCTGTGGGTCGACTCGATGCCCGAGCTCGAGGCGGCACTGGTCGCGGGTGCTGACGGCGTGCTGATCACGTCGGGCCGGCACCGGGCGACGTTCCTCCCCGCCGTGTGGCGCCAGACGCGCAGCACCCGCGAGTTCCTCGGGATGCTGTGGCAGAAGGCGGGCCTGCGGCCGGGGACCTGGCCGACCAACCTCGTCGTCGAGCGCTACCGCACGCTCGAGTTCCACGAACCCGGCCCCCGCACCTGAGCGGCCCGCCTGCGGTCAGTCTCGGCGGAGGCTGCGGTAGCGGCGGATGAGCGCCGTGGTCGAGCTGTCGTGGTCGAGCTCGGGATCGTCGCTCGCCATCAGCTCGGGGGCGATGGTCTGGGCCAGCTTCTTGCCCAGCTCGACGCCCCACTGGTCGAAGCTGTTGATGTTCCACACGGCGCCCTGGGTGAACACGGTGTGCTCGTACAGGGCGATGAGCTGGCCGAGGGTGTGCGGCGTGAGCTTCGACAGCAGCATCGTGTTGGTCGGATGGTTGCCGGCGAAGG
>CAZYKR010000402.1:0-2621 GCA_964648005.1 uncultured Iamiaceae bacterium | reverse complement strand
GGTAGCGTCGCGTCCCATGCCGCCCGACGCCGTGCTGTTCGACCTGGACGGGACCCTGGTCGACCGGGAGCCCCTGATGACCGAGGCGGTGATCCGGGTCACCGCCGAGTTGGGCATCGACCTGCGCAGCGGGACGGCGGAGTCGTGGGTGGGCAGCGCCTGGCCCGACTTCCACGCCGGCCTCGGCGTGCAGGAGCGCACGGGGCTGGACCTGCTGGCGTTCCTGGACCGCATCCAGGCCACGGCGGCGGTGCTGATCGACGACGGCTTCCCGATCCGCGTGCTTCCCGGAGGCGCCGACCTCGTCCACCGCCTGCAGCAACGTGGCGTGCCGGTGGGCGTCGTGACCGGGTCGATGCGTGGCGAGGCCACCGACGCGCTTGCCGGCCTCGGGGTGCTCGACGTGCTCGACATCGTGCTGACCGCCGAGGACTACCGGCCCGGCAAGCCGCATCCCGCCTGCTACCTGCTCGCCGCCGAGCGCCTCGAGGTGCCACCGGATCGGTGCGTGGCGATCGAGGACTCGATGGTCGGCGTGGCGTCGGCGGTGGCTGCCGGCATGTGGACCGTCGGTGTCGAAGCGGCCAACGCCGAGCCGGGCCATGCGGCGCACCAGCGTCTCGACGACGCGCACGTCGTCGTGCCGACGCTGGAGCTGCTCACCGATGAGCTGCTCGAGCCGTGGGGGACCGGACGCTGAGCGCCCCCTGGTGGCGTCGCCGGGCCGACGGCACCGTCGAGCTGGCGATCCGCGTGCAGCCCGGCGCCAAGCGCACCGAGGTGGCGGGCCCGCTGGGCGACGACCTCAAGGTCCGGGTGGCGGCGCCACCGGTCGACGGCAAGGCCAACGCTGCACTCGTCCGGTTCCTCGCCTCCCAGCTGGACGTGCCGGTGCGCGAGGTCACCGTCGTGCGGGGCGAGAGCAGCCGCTCGAAGCTCGTCGCCGTGCAGGCCGACATCGATCCGTCGGTCCTGGTCACAAAGGGTGGGCCGTGAGGGATTCGAACCCCCGACCCCTTGCGCGTCATGCAAGTGCTCTAGCCAACTGAGCTAACGGCCCGTGGCCGGCGAATGTAGCACTGCGGGGCTGGGTGTCAGAACTTGGTTGCGGCCGGGCCAGGTCTGCTCCAGCCGCTCGCCGAGCGCCCTTGCCGCCCCGCCGGCTGCATCGAGGCCGACCAGCAGGGCGTCGACCACGGCGGCGTAGAACGCCTCACCTTCGGGCGGTGCCAGCGCGTAGCCACGTACCTCCGCCGCCGCGGCGAGGTCGACCACCAGGTCGTAGAAGGCCTCGGCCAAGGCCACCAGCTGGTCGGCGCCGAGGTCCATGTGCCAGACGAAGGGTGTGCAATCGTCGCCGGCAGCGGCCACGAGCTCCCACTCGTCGAGCAGCTCCACGAAGACCATCAGGACCGTGTCGTCCACATCGGCAAGCGACCCGGGCGCGGCCATGGCCCGACGCACGACGTCGCGCGCGTAGCTGACCCACCATCGAGCGCTCGAAGTGTCGACCGGTCCGACGACGATACGCATCACATCGTCATGCTACGTCATATCGCAACCACGCAAAGTGGTGAACACCGGTTAGCCAGGCTCGGAGTGGTCAGATTGACGTCAGCGAGTCGTCAGGTTGGTAGGAAGAGCACCGTGCCCGGTGCGAGCTTGCGGAGTCGCAGCCGGCCATCGTGCACCAGCACATGCGAGCGCCGGCAGAGGGGCACGCCGTTGCCCTGGTCGGTAGGACCTCGCTCGCTGGCCGGATCGTGCGGCTCGATGTGGTGGATGTCGCAGTGCGCTGCCGGGGTGCCGCAGCCGCACGGACACGTCGGGAACTCGACGAGGATCGCTCGGCGCTGCGTCTCGGTGAACGTCGCGGTGCGAAAGCCCATGTCGAGCACCGCGGACCGGCCCTGCAGCACCAGGCGCGACACGTAGCTGTCGCAGAGCAGCCGTTGGGCCGTCGAGGGTGCGATGGGGCCGAACCGCTCGAGCTCGCACCGCAGCGCCATCCGTTCGGCCAGCCCGAGCCGGTCGAGCACGTCCTGCTGGAGCAGCTCGATGTCGACGAGCACGTTGATGGTCGACGTGCGTCCGGGCCCGGGCTGCGGCGGCCCCGACGCCGGGTCGGCCGCTGCTTGAGCCGGCTCGTGCCCCTGGCCGTCGGGCACGGGTGCAGGGGTCGACACGTCTGACCCAGGGAGGCGACCGAGCCAGTGCTTGGCCATGATCAGGAGTTGGTCGGCCAGCCGCTGCTGGCGCGAGCGCGGCGGCAGCAGGCCGCCCGTCGGATCGGGACGGTCGTGGCGCTCGAGCGCGGCGAGCACGATCTCCCACGCCTCGGGGTCGAGCTCGGCGTCGACGTGGCCGGTGCCGTCGGGACCGACCCACGTACGCACTCGGTTGCGCTGTGCCGGGTCGGCCGGTGGTCGATCCTGGTCGGCATGGAGGCGCCACGTCCGCATCAAGGTGGCGAAGCGATCGGCGTCGAGCTGCGCTGCAGCGTCGGCGATCCACGGCCAGCACTCGTCGAAGAGGCCTTCGCGATCGGCCGGGACGTAGGTGACGATGGCCAGAGGTGGCTGGTGCTGCAGCGGGCCGTCGCCACGGCGTGGGCGACCTCG
>CAZYKR010000401.1:0-2629 GCA_964648005.1 uncultured Iamiaceae bacterium | reverse complement strand
CCGAGCCGCTGCCGTAGAGCAACAGCTTCTGCTCCTTGCGAGACAGCGTCGACCAGGGGGCGTCGTGGTCGATGCCGTGCACCTCGCAGGTCGACTCGAGCAACTTGTGGAAGTACTTGGCGTGACCGCTCGCCCACGGCTGGATGGCGCCGTCGGCCACCGACAGGTCTGGGTTCGGCACGACGAGCTCGGGGTCGACCTCGTAGCGGGTGCCGAGACCGTCGCACTCCTCGCAGGCGCCGTAGGGCGAGTTGAACGAGAAGTTGCGCGGCGCCAGCTCGCCGAAGCTCAGGCCGCAGACCGGGCAGCCGAGGTGTTGGCTGAAGGTCAGCAGCTCCGGCTCGACCTCGCCCGGGCGCGGCACGATGTGGACCTCGGCGACGCCCTCGGCCAGGCCGAGCGCCGTCTCGAGCGAGTCGGTGAGCCGGCGCTCGATGCCGTCCTTGGCGACCAGACGGTCGACGATCACCTCGATGGTGTGCTGCTCGTACCGGGCGAGATCGACCTTGTCGGTGAGCTCGTGCACCTCGCCGTCGATGCGGGCACGAGCGAAGCCCTGGGTCGCCAGATCGGCGAGCAGACCCTCGTAGGTGCCCTTGCGCCCCCGCACCACCGGCGCCAGCACCTCGAAGCGGGTGCCCTCGGGCAGCTCCATGATGCGATCGACGATCTGCTGCGGCGTCTGGCGGGTGATGACGGCACCGTCGTTGGGGCAGTGCGGCACGCCGACGCGGGCGAAGAGCAGCCGGAGGTAGTCGTAGACCTCGGTGACGGTGCCGACGGTGGAGCGCGGGTTGCGCGACGCCGTCTTCTGATCGATCGAGATGGCCGGCGACAAGCCGTCGATGAAATCGACGTCGGGTTTGTCCATCTGGCCGAGGAACTGCCGGGCGTAGGCCGAGAGTGACTCGACATACCGGCGCTGACCCTCGGCGTAGATCGTGTCGAACGCCAGCGAGGACTTCCCCGACCCGGACAGGCCGGTGAACACGATGAGCTTGTCCCGCGGCAGCTCCAGCGAGACGTTGCGCAGGTTGTGCTCGCGGGCGCCGCGGACGACGATCTTGGCCGACATCGGGCCAAGGCTACCGTCCGAGCCAGCGGAGAACACGTGTTCGGTCCCGCGTCGTCGGCGGTCGTGCGGGCCGGGCCTGGGCACGGTCGGTACACTCCTGCGCCCATGCCCTCCCCAGCCGCCGAGCGGACCGAACGCCGGGTGGCGATCGCCCTGCTCCTGGGGCTCGGGCTGGCGTTCCTCGTCGTCTGCGCCACCGATCTCTCGGCACCGTTCGGGCACTCGGACGAGGGCATCAACGCCGCCGTGTGGGGCGACGGCAGCCGGGCGTTGCGCCAGCTCGGTCCAATCGAGTCCAAGCTCGGCGGCGTGCGGGTCGACGGGAGGCTCTACGCCACGCACCCGCCCGGCATCCTCGTCGAGACGGCGCTGACCGAGAGCGTGCTCGGCGAGCACCGCTGGTCGACACGCGCCCCCGCGTGGCTCGGCGCCCTGGCCACGATCCCCTTGCTGTACCTGCTGTTGCGGGCGATCCGGCTGCGTCCGACCGTCGCCGCCGGCGCCGTCGTCGCCGGCCTCGGTACGCCGATGTTCTTCACCTACGGGTGGATGCTCGACACCCCGGTCACCGCCTTGCCGTTCGGTGTCGCCACCGCCGTCGTGTGGCAGCGCGCCCGCGCGTCCGGGAGCCTCACCGTCGCCGCCCCGGCGGCGTTGGCGGTGCTCGTCGGCCTCTCCGGTTGGCAGGCGTCGCTGTTCGTCGCGTTGCTCGGGCTGTGGAACCTGGTCGATCCGCCCGGCGGCAGGCGGGCCCGTGCCGCGGCCCCCTACCTCGCCGGCGTCGCTGCCGGGCTGGCGGCATCGGTCGGGTTCGGCCTGTGGGTCTACGGCGGCCTCGACGCCCTGCGCGACAAGTTGCTGCTGCGCTCGGCCGGCGAGAGCAGCGGGCTGGCCGATCTGCTGGCGTATCAGGGTCGCTGGACGACCCTGCTGCTCGGGGTGGGGCTGATCGGCCTGGTCGCCTGCGTCGTGGCGCTGCGCGACCAGCGCTTCCGGCCCCTCGCCGCCGTCTCCCTGCTGGCGGTCTTCGGCTACATGCTCGTGTTCCGCGGCGCCGCCGCCAGCCACCCGTTCTGGAACTACTGGGTGCTGCTGCCGACGACGATCGGCTACGGGTACGCGTTCGACCGTGCCCGCGCCGCCGACCCAGCGCGGGCGCGCGTGGTCGTTCCGGTCACTGCCGTCGTCCTCGCCGTCGTCGGCGTCGCGCTGCCGGGCGCGGCCAAGCAGAACATCCGTGCCGGCACGGAGGCGGTGCGCTCGCTCGTCGCCAGCCCGCCGAGCGGCGCCCAGACCGAGCTGCCCTACGTCGGCGACCTCGTCCAACCCGAGGACTGGATGTGGTACGAGCTGGGCGTGCGCGGCCGGCCCTTCGACGACACGGACGAGCTCGAGCGGTGGGCCCTCGACCACCCGGATGCCGCCGTGCTCGTCGCCGGTCCCTGCCCGCCCGACGACGCGGCGTGCGCACTCCTGTGGCCGATGGGCCTCGGCGCCGGCGACTACCGGGTGGTGCGCGGCGATCAGGCCGCCTCCGCCCTCGCCGGTCGCTGC
>CAZYKR010000400.1:0-2639 GCA_964648005.1 uncultured Iamiaceae bacterium | reverse complement strand
GCACCGCCGCCGACCCGACGGCGGTATGGGCCGGGCACCAGAGCGCACCTCGACCGGCCAACGGCGCGGCCGGTGCCATCGCCTTCGCCGCCGTCGCCCTGGTCGTCCTGCTCATCGCCGGCGCCGCCGTCTACGGCGTCGTCAACCCGCGAAACGACGACGGGTTCGAGGACCCGCTGTCCGGTCCACCGATCCAGGCACCGTCACCCACGGTCGGCACCGTCGTCGAGACCGACGATCGGCGCACCGTGGACCTCGGCGACACCGCCACCGCTGAGCCGCTCCTCGGCGAGACGCGCGTCTACGTGCCGCTGTCGTACGAGCTCGTGGCCCTGGACCGCACTTCGCTGGAGGAGCTGTGGCGAGCGCCGTGCGACCTCGGATCGTGGTGGGACCCGAGCCCGCAGGAGCTCGACGACGCCATCCTGGCGCGCTGCGGCGGGGAGCTCACCCTGTTCGACGCTGCCACCGGCGACGCCCGCTGGCGTGGCCGAGGCCCGAGCGGCTTCGGCAACTATGCACGAGCCTCGGGAGCGGCGATCGTGTCCAGCGATGACGAGGGCATCGTGGTCTTCAACACCGACACGGGCGAGGAGCTGTGGCGACGGTCCATCGAGCACGTGCAGGGCAACCACCCCATCGAGGCCGCCGGCGACCTGGTCTTCGTCAGCGAGGACCGGACGCTGCGCGCGTTCGACGCCGACACGGGCGACGAGCGATGGCGCGCCCCGTTGCCCACCGCGGCGGTGCTCCACGCCGACGGCACGCTGTACGTGCGAACCGACGACCACCAGCTGGCGGCGGTCGACGCCGCGACGGGCACGATCACCTGGCGCAGCGAACGTGACCGGGACCGCTACAGCTGGGCCGGCATCGTCGGCGTGACGGAGACGACCCTCGTGGTGGAGTCGGGCAAGGACGGCCGCCTCATCGTCGCCGATCGCAGCGACGGCCATCCGTTGTGGGACGACGATGCCGCCGCGGTCGCCGCCGGCCCCGGCCTCGTCCTGATCGCCGACCTCGACGGCACCATCGCTGTCGACGATCGCACCGGCGACCCGATCGAGACCTTGAGCGACGTGTGGGACGCCAGCAGCGACGGCACCGTGCTGGCCTACACCGAGACGACCGACGGCATCACCGATCGCCTCGTCCTGTGGACGCCGCCGGGCTGACCCCGGACGCGCCTCGGGCGCCCAGGTGGGCGCCCGAGGTTCACACAGTGTGCGGGCGGCACCGCCGCCCCGACGCCGGCTCAGATGTTGCCGCTGAGCAGGGCGTAGTGGAAGTGGTTGTCGCGGCCCGAGGTCTCCGGGTTCACGTGCACGTGCTTCACCTGGCGGTAGATCTCGTACCCCTGCACGCCGAGCTCACGGCCGACACCCGACTGCTTGTAGCCGCCGAACGGACGGGCCGGGTCGATCAGGTGGTAGTCGTTGACCCACACCGTGCCGGTGCGCATCTGCGCCGCCACGGCCTTGGCCCGATCGAGGTTGCCCGACTGCACGCCACCGCCGAGGCCGTAGATCGAGTCGTTGGCGATGGCCACGGCGTCGTCGTCCGAGTCGAACGGGATCACGCACAGCACCGGCCCGAAGATCTCCTCCTGGGCGATCTTCGTCGAGTTGTCCACGTCGGCGAAGATCGTGGGCTGGAAGAAGTTCTCGGCCACGAGGTTGCCGGGCATGGCGTCGGGCGACGAGCCACCGGTGATGGGCTCGCCCACCTCCTCACGGCCGAGCGCCACGTAGCGGGCGACGGTCTCGACCTGGCTGCGGTGCACGAGCGGACCGAGGTCCGTGCCCATGTCGAGCTGATCGCCGAGCTGGATCTTGCCGGCGCGATCGGCCAGCAGCGACACGAACTCGTCGTAGATGCCGCGCTGCACCAGCGCCCGGGTGCCGGACTCGCACACCTGACCGCCGTGCATGAACGTGCCCCACAGCACCGCGGCGGCGGCCTGGTCGAGGTCGGCGTCGTCGAGGACGATGTTGGCGGACTTGCCGCCGAGCTCGAGGGTGCAGCCCTTCACGGTGCCGCTGGCGAGCTGCATGATGCGGCGACCGACCTCGGTGGAGCCGGTGAAGGCCGTCTTGTCCACCATCGGGTTGGAGGCGAGCTCCTCGCCGACCGTGCCGCCGGGACCGGCGATGACGTTGACCACACCCGGGGGCAGGTCGCACTCGGCGATGATCTGGCCGAGCTTGAGCGCCGTCAGCGAGGTGAACGTCGCCGGCTTGAGCACCGAGGTGTTGCCCGCGGCGATCGCCGGAGCGATCTTCCACGACGCCATGATCAGCGGGAAGTTCCACGGCACGATGCCGGTGCACACGCCGATGGGCTCGTGGCGGACGTAGTTCTCCGAGATCGGGAACGGCGAGCCGTCGAGCTGGATCTCGTCGGGGCGCTCCTCGGCCATGCGGGCGAACCACTCGAAGGCATTGGCGGCGCCGGGCACGTCGGCCCTGGGTCATGCTACCTGGAGACAACAGGAAGCCCGGCATCGCGCCGGGCTTCCTGTTGTGCGTCGTTCTGACGTAGCCACCCGCTACGAGGCCGGACGCCCCCTATCGGCGGCCGTATCCGCGCTGCCCGCCGCGGTCGCCGCGTTCAAGAAGCGCTACCCGGACGTGCGGCTG
>CAZYKR010000399.1:0-2660 GCA_964648005.1 uncultured Iamiaceae bacterium | reverse complement strand
ACCCACGGCCTCTTCGTCCCGAACGAAGCGCGCTACCAAGCTGCGCCACACCCCGGTGGAGGCGACAGTGTACCCAGGCGAACCTGGGTGGGGAAAAGGCGTTCGGTGACGTCTCAGGCGTCAGCGAGCTCGGCCTCGTCGGCGTCCTCGTCGAGCGGCACACCCTCGACGTAGGAGTAGCCGGCGAGCAGCGCCTCCGTGGCCCGGCGCAGGCGGAAGGCGTCGAGCGGCTTGATCAGCCACCCGTCGGCATGCGAGCGCTGGGCCAGGAACACGTCGGCCTCGCGGTCGAGCAGCATCAGCACCGGCAGGTCACCGAGCCGGCCCGCCGCCTGCTCGTGGCGGATCGACATGCACACCGCCATGCCGCCCATGTTTCCGATCTGAAGGTCGACGACGACCAGGGTCGGCTGGACCTCGGCGATCGCCGGCAGCACGTCGACCCCTCGCCGCACCCGGGCGATGGCCGTCTGCTCGTCGACCAGGGCCGCCTCGACCTCGTCGAGCACCCAGTCCGCATCGGTCGCCAAGAGCACGGTTACCACGAGGCGACAGGCTACCGGTCGCAGACCGGCGCGAGGAAAGCCACCGCGGCGTCAGGGATCGGATGACGAGCCGGCGCCGGCACCGCCGGGGCCGGGCGGCACCGTCGAGCTCGGCACGGTGCTCGACGGCACCGTCGACGACGAGGTCGGCACCGTGGTGGAGGTCGACGCCGTGGTGGAGGTCGACGACGACGGCACGGTCGAGGACGTCGACGACGTGGAGGACGACGACGTGCTCGACGCCGCCGACGGGTCGATCGAACCCGGGGTCGTGTCGACGTAGGTGCCTTCGGCCGCCACCGGCGCGTAGCTGGCGGACTCGAACTGCGGGCACCCGTCGGAGCCGTCGTCCATGCTCGACATGAACCGCTGCCAGATCTGGGTCGGGAACGTGCCGCCGGCGACATCGATGCCGTGGACGCCCTTCATGTACCGGGTCTCGTTACCGGGATAGCCGACCCACACCGCCGCCGTGTAGTGACAGGTGAACCCGGCGAACCATGCGTCGCGGTAGTTCTCGGTCGTGCCCGTCTTGCCCGCCACGGGCTGGGCGAACTGGGCCTTGGTGCCGGTGCCACGCTGGACGACCTGGCTCAGCACCCAGTTGACGTTCTTGGCGATCTGCTCGTCGACGACCCGCTGCGCCGGCTGGTCGCGATCGCGGTCGTAGAGCACCGTGCCGTCGGCGTCGGTGACCTTCGACACCACGTGCGGGCCGACCTTCATGCCCTCAGCGGCGAGCGTCGAGTACCCAGCGGCCATGTCGAGGACCGACACCGACCCGGTGCCGAGCACGACGGCGGGGAACTCCGGCAGGCTGCCGGTCACGCCCATCCGATGCGCCGTCTCGACGATGTTCGACGCGCCGACGTCCAGGGCCAACTGGGCGTAGGCGGTGTTGGAGGAGCGAACGGTCGACTCCACCAGGTCGAGCGTGCCGAGTCCGGAGTCGCCGTAGTTGCCGACGTCCCACACCTCACCGCCGGCCAGGTTCAGCTTCATGCGGCCGGGGGCGTTGTAGTACTGGCCGAGCGACATGCCCTGCTCCAGGGCCGACACCAGGGCGAAGGTCTTGAACGACGAGCCGGGCTGACGACCGCTGCCGCCACCCTCGGCCCCGGCGGCGAGGTTGACCTGCGAGGCGTTCCAGTCGAAGCCGCCGACCATCGCCCGCACGTTGCCATCGTGGTCGACGGCGACGATCGACGCCGCCGGGTCGTCGGGCCGGTTGAGCTCGCTGAAGATGGCCTCGTAGGCCTTGGCCTGGGCGTTCCAGTCGATGGTGGTGTAGATCCGCAGACCGCCGCCGTAGATCTCGGCGTCGGTTACAGGGAAGACGTCCTGGCGCAACAGCCATTGGCGCACGTACTCGATGAAGTACTCCGAGCCGAGCTCCGAGTGCTTCACGTTGCCGAAGTTCTTGCCGGTCGAGCGCTCGACGACGTAGTCCCACCCCATGTCGTCGACCAGGTCGTGCTCGGCCTGGGTGATCTTGCCCTGCGTCAGCATCTGGCCCAGCACCTGGGAGCGCCGCTCGGTCGCGGCCTCCCGCTGCGCCGCGGCCTTCGGGTCCGTCGACGGCAGGTTGGCGTCTGCCGCTTCGGGCGCTCGGATGATGCCGGCGAGATAGGCCGCTTCCGGCAGGCCGATCTGGGCCAGGTCCTTGCCGAAGTAGTCGCGCGACGCCGCCGACACCCCGTAGGCGCCCCTACCGAAGTAGATCGTGTTGAGGTACCGCTCGAGGATCTCCTTCTTGGGAAGCTCCCGCTCGAGCTTGAGCGCCATGACCGCCTCACGGGTCTTGCGGTCGAAGGTGCGCTCCTGGGTCAAGAAGACGTTCTTGACGTACTGCTGGGTGATCGTGGAGCCGCCCTGGCTCAGCTCGCCGTCCTCGGAGGTGACGTTGGACCAGAAGGCGCGGGCGACGCCGACCGGATCGACGCCCTTGTGCTCGAAGAAGTCCTGGTCCTCGGTGGCGAGCACGGCGTCGATGAGCACCTGTGGGATCTCTTCGTACGTGACGAGCTCACGGTCCTCCCCGCCGCTGAGCTGGGCGATGGAGTTGTCGGCGGTGCAGGGGCCGGTGACCTCCGACGAGCAGATGTAGGTGGTCTC
>CAZYKR010000398.1:0-2665 GCA_964648005.1 uncultured Iamiaceae bacterium | reverse complement strand
CACATACGGCGTGCGCGTCGAGGACGACCGCACCGTCGTCGAGGGCAACGTCTTCACCAGCGACGTGGGTGCGCACATGGCCGTCCTCGTCGGCACGCTCTACCGCACCGAGGTGCTGGGGGAACCCGTGGCGGGCGCCGTGGTGCGCAACAACACCGCCGCCATCGCCGGCAACACCCACCCGTACCGCTGGATCCACGGCCTGGGAGCCGACACGACCTACGCCGACAACGTCAGCCTCGATGCCACCGTCGTGTGGTGCGCCGGGGAGCAGCCGCCGATCGACCCGTTCCTGTTCGTGGTGCAGTTCCAGCTCGACGGCCCCGACGCCGCGCCGACGACCACCATCCCGGCCACGGCCGCCCCCGCGCCGTGCCCGTCCGACCCCACCGTCGACCCGGTGGCGGTGCCGACGGCCGGTGCGGTGGTCACCCCCGTGTTCACGGGCTGACCGCCCCCTGGGCGAGCACCGTCGCCACGATGTGCTTGCACGGGCCGCGCTCGTCGCCATGGCGACCCCACCAGGGGCAGGTGCAGCGCCATCGGCCCTCGACGAGGCGTACGCCGTAGACGGCATCGCCGCTGACGACCCGAGCCGTACCGGGTGCCGTCACGGCGACACCGCCTCCCGCCACCAGCTCCTGGGCGTCGCGCAGGCGCCGGGCCCGCCCGGCGAGCGCCGATCGATCGAACGGGAGATCGCGCGCGAACCAGCTCGCCTGGTCCACGTCGTAGCCCGCCCGCCCGGCGAGGGCGCGCTGCACCTCGTCCACCGGACGCGCCGCCGCGTCGCTCGCCCCGGCGGTGGCACCGGCGAGCGCCAGGAGCAGCCCTCCTTCGCCGGAGAACCCACGCGACGCCGACGGGCTGAGCGCGATCGTCACGCGGGCGCCCTCGAGCTCGGCCGACCACACCGTCGTCGCCGTGCCCGCCGTGGATCGGCGGTCGCCGTACACGGTCAACGACCGCACGAACGGTGCTAGGTCGCGCAGCACCCGCGCCCGCTCGGGACCGCCGATCGGAGCGCCGCCCGGTGCCGCTCGCGACGCCAGGCGCAGACCACCACCGGTCGGCACGACCCACGACGCGCCGCGGCTGGGCGCCGCCGGCAGGTTGTCGAGGAGCCGTCGCGCCTCGGCCATGCCCAACGTGGCAACCGGCTCGAGACCGGCCATGGCCACACCAACCTCGGCGAAGCCGCGGACCCATCGAGCCGGCAGCGGGACCCGCCGCTCGACGATCGAGCCCGACAGCGTCGTCACCGCCAGCGCATCGGCCCCGATGGCCAGACGCAGCGGATCGCGTCCACCGACCCGCGCCAACTCGGCACGCAGTGGTGGATTGCAGTCGACGTTGGTCGTGCCGTGGCGATGCACCGTGCCGTCGAAGGCCTCGCCGTCGAGGTCGAGTCGGCAATAGACGCCGCAACACACCGAGCAGGACTCGAAGCGAACCACCCGGTCGGAGACGGTGACCACCGGGTCCGCGGCGGCGACCGCTGCCGCCACCATCGACGGCGGCATCCAGAACCGCGTCGCCGCCACCTTGGCGACGAGCAACAGGCTGCGAGCCACCGGGCGCGGCGAGGCGACGAACCCGTCCGCCAGCCACGGGTGCGCCGCACACCCACCCGCCGTCGCCAGCGCCACCTCGACCCCACCGGGGACCGGGGACGCCGTGCTGGCTCGCAGGTAGCGGTAGGTGTGCTCGGCTTCGGCGACGTCGGCGGCGCTCACCGCGCCTCCAGCGCCAGCAGGCGGGCCGCCACCTGCGCCGTCTTGCCCGCGCCGCCGTAGCGCGCCAACGCCGAGCGCGTCGACGGATCATCGATGCCAGCTCCCGTGTCGAGCGCCAGCGATTCGAGCAGCTCGAGGAGCACCAGCATCGTGTGTGGACGTGGTGGCTCGGCCGCCGCCACGGCAGCGGCGAGCGCCTCGACGACGGCGTCACGCTCGTCGGGGCCCGTCGCTGCCACCTCGCCGAGGGTGCGGCTCCAGCGCGCCGGCGTGACCGCCGCCGTCGACGCCAGCGCGCCGACGTGACCGCCCAACGCACGCGCGTCGACCCGTCCGTCCCGGCACCCCGCGACAGCCAGATCGACCGCGGCGGCGGCCACGCCCGCTCGCGCATCGTCGAGTGCCAGCGCCACGAGGAGGTGGACGGCATCGGTCCAGGGCACGGTCGGGTCGAACCACCGCTCGAGGTAGCCGGCGTCGCCGTGTGCCACGTCACGCACCCCGGCGGTGGCCCCGATCGTCGCCACGCCCAGCCGCGCCCAGGCACTCGGGAGCCAAGGCACGATCGAACCCATCCAGGCCACGGCGGCGGGGTCCTGGGCGAAGCGGCCGCCCCAGCGCCCGACGGCGACGCGCATCGGCCGCAGCCCTGGGGACCGCACGACGGTCGCGACCCCGTCGACGATGAGCTCACACCAGGCGAACTCGTCCTGGCGGCGCGTCGGGGCGGACCATGACACCGGTGCCACCCGATCGTCGTGGACGGCCGACGCCCACGTCGCGCACCACGAACGCACCGCTGTCGTGGCACGCCGGCCGTCGGGCAGGGCTCCCGCCAGATGCTCGAGGCCCGCCCGGTCCGGAGCGACGCGCAGCAGCGCGACGTTGCCGATCTTGCGTTCGCGGCGCGCCGCCAGCAGGTCGAAGTA
>CAZYKR010000397.1:0-2686 GCA_964648005.1 uncultured Iamiaceae bacterium | reverse complement strand
GCGCTCGGCCAACCGGGCGCGTCGGGAGGCGGGCAGCTCGGGCAGGTTGGCGTCGATGGTGGCCTGCCATGCCTCGTCGGGGGCCACCGGCACCAGGTCGGGCTCGTCGAAGTAGCGGTAGTCCTCCGCCTCCTCCTTGGAGCGGCCCGGGCGGGTGCGGCCACCGTCCTCGTCCCAGTGGCGGGTCTCCTGGCGGACGCGCTCGCCGGTCTCGAGCAGGTCGACCTGACGGCGCGCCTCGTACTCGATCGCCCGGCCGAGCGAGCGGATGGAGTTGAGGTTCTTGATCTCGCAGCGGGTGCCTAGCTCCGTCGTGCCCTCTGGCCGGACCGACACGTTGGCGTCGACGCGCATCGACCCCTCCTCCATGCGCGCATCGCTGGCGCCGATGGCGACGAGCAGCTGCCGCAGCTCGGAGACGTAGGCGCGCGCCTGGTCGGGGGTGCGGATGTCGGGCCGAGACACGATCTCGACCAACGGCACGCCGGCGCGGTTGTAGTCGATGAGCGAGTAGTCGGCGTCGTGGATGCGACCGCCGCCGCCGGCGTGGGTGTTCTTGCCGGTGTCCTCTTCGAGATGGGCCCGCTCGATGCCGACGACCGTTCCGTCGGGCAGCGCCAGCTCGCCGTCGACGTTGATCGGCTTGTCGTACTGCGAGACCTGGTAGTCCTTGGGCATGTCCGGGTAGAAGTAGTTCTTGCGGGCGAACACCGACGGCTCGACGGTGCAGCGCAGCGCCCGGCCGATGCGCATGGCCAGCTCGACCGCGTTGTGGTTGAGCACGGGCAACGAGCCAGGCAGCCCCAGGCAGGTCGGGCAGACGTTGGTGTTCGGCTCGTCGCCGAAGACGTTGGGGCAGCTGCAGAAGAGCTTGGTGGCGGTGGCCAGCTCGACGTGCACCTCGAGGCCGACGACGATCACCCACCGGTCGCCCTCGCTGCCCTCGACGACGTAGGCGGCCTCGGTTGCGGACTGGTCGCTCATCGCACCCCTCCGATCGGCGGCGCCGCGTGCGGCGCTCGGCCCACCAACGGCGCCGCCGCCTCGAGCGCGGCGGCGACGCGGAACATCACCGACTCGCCGAGGGTCGGCGCCAGCACCTGCACACCCACCGGCAGGCCGTCCCGCCCGGCACCGAACGGCACCGACATGGCCGGGTGCCCGGCGAGGTTCGACGGGATCGTGCACACGTCGGACAGGTACATCGTCAGCGGGTCGTCCTTGGCGCCGAACGGGAAGGCGACGGTGGGCGCCGTCGGCGCCAGCAGCACGTCGAACGAGGCGTAGGCCTCGGCGAAGTCGCGCTGCATGAGCGTGCGCACCCGCTGCGCCTTGCCGTAGTAGGCGTCGTAGTAGCCGGCCGACAAGGCGTAGGTCCCCAACATGATCCGCCGCTTCACCTCGTCGCCGAAGCCGGCGGTGCGGGTGGCGTCCATCATCTCGCCGGTAGTGGCACCCTCGACCCGGTTGCCGTAGCGCACCCCGTCGTAGCGGGCGAGGTTGCTCGACGCCTCGGCGGGAGCGATCAGGTAGTAGGCGCTCAGGCCGTAGGTCACGGCCGGCACCGAGGTGGTGGCGACGTGCCCGCCGGCATCCTCGATGGCGCGCGCCGCAGCATCGAGCTGGGCGCGCACGTCGGCGTCGATGCCGTCGCCGTCGAGCTCGGCGATGACGCCGACCCGCACGCCGGACAGGTCGCCGTTGCGCCCGGCGGCGACGGCCGGGCCGAGGTCGGCGGCGGCGTCGGGGATCGACGTGCTGTCGAGGGGGTCGTGCCCGGCGATCACGCCGAGCAGGTCGGCAGCGTCGGACACCGTCGTGGCGAACGGACCGATCTGGTCCAGGCTCGACGCGAAGGCGACCAGCCCGTAGCGCGACACCAGGCCGTACGTGGGCTTGACGCCGACGACCCCGCACAGCGACGCCGGCTGGCGGATCGACCCACCGGTGTCCGACCCGAGGGCGATGGGTGCGAAGCCCGCGGCGACGGCGGCGGCGCTGCCGCCCGAGCTGCCGCCCGGCACGCGCTCGAGGTCCCAGGGGTTGCGCGTCGGCCCGAAGGCGGAGTGCTCGGTCGAGCTGCCCATGGCGAACTCGTCGAGGTTGGTCTTGCCCACCGGCACCGCGCCGGCGGCGAGCACGCGCTGCACGACCGTGGCGTCGTACGGCGGGCGCCAGCCCTCGAGGATCTTCGAGGAGCACGTGGTGGGCACGCCACGGGTGCACAGGTTGTCCTTGAGCGCGATCGGTACGCCGGCGAGCGGGCCCGGGTCGTCGCCCCGTGCCACCACCGCGTCGACAGCGGCTGCGGCGGCGCGCGCCTCGTCGACCATCACGTGGTTGAAGGCGGCGATGGCGTCGCCGTGCGTGGCGATGCCAGCGAGGTGTGCATCGAGCACCTCGGTCGCCGACACCGAACCGCTGCGCACGGCCGCGGCGATGGCCCGTGCCGAGTCGAGCGGATCGCTCACGGCTCCTCCCCCAGGATCGGCGGCACGCGGAACCGGCCGTCCTCGGCCGATGGCGCCTGCGCCAGCACCTCGTCCCGGTCGAGGGTGGCACCGACCTCGTCGGCTCGGAGCACGTTGACCAACGGGTACGGGTGGGCCGTCGGCGGGACGTCATCGATGTCGAGCGCCTCGATGTCGCGTGCACGAGCCACACCGTCCGGGTTGACGATGAAATT
>CAZYKR010000396.1:0-2710 GCA_964648005.1 uncultured Iamiaceae bacterium | reverse complement strand
AGGCAACGCACGCAACCAGCGCACGACCTCCCCCACGATCCTTGACAACTGAAGATGAGGCGCTAATCTACAACCCAATGGTTGTAAGTGCTGCGGACGACGCGACGGCCGACAAGCTGTTCCAGGCCCTGGCTGATGCCACGCGCCGCGACATCCTGCGCTGCACGATGCACGGCGAGCACTCGGTGTCGGCGCTGGCTCGCCGGTACCCGATGAGTGTCACCGCCGTGCAGAAGCATGTCGGTGTGCTCGAGCGGGCGGCGTTGGTCACCAAGGAACGCCGCGGCCGCGAGCAGCTCGTGCACTGCAACATCGACGCCATCCGCACGGCGCAGCGCCTGCTCGATGAGTACGAGCAGGTGTGGCGTGGCCGCATCGACCGGATGGGCGACCTGCTCGCCGAGCCCGGCGACACGCAACCGACCGATCCCCCCGAAGGAGCGACCTCATGACCGTCACCGCCGTCACCAAGGACCCCGAGGCCCGCACCATGACGATGACCGCCGAGTTCTCGGCCGGCGTCGACGCGGTGTGGCAGCTGTGGGCCGATCCCCGCAAGCTGGAGCAGTGGTGGGGCCCGCCGACCTGGCCCGCCACGTTCGTCGACCACGAGCTGACGCCGGGCGCTGACGTGACCTACTACATGACCGGTCCCGACGGCTCGAAGGCGCACGGCTGGTGGCGGATCGTCGACGTCGACGCCACCCGGTCGATGCGCTTCGAAGATGGGTTCGGCCTCGACGACGGCACCCCCAACCCGGACATGCCGGTCATGGTCATGCAGCTCGAGCTGCGGCCGTCGGACGGCGGCGGCACCACGATGACGCTGGAGACGGCCTTCCCGTCGGTCGAGGCCATGGAGCAGATCCTCTCCATGGGGATGGACGAGGGTCTGGCGCAGGCGATGGGCCAGATGGACGCCCTCTTGGGGTGACCTCGGTCAGTCGATGCCGTCGGGGTCGGTGAGCAAGCGCTGGTACCAGCGGTACGAGTCCTTCGGGGTGCGGCGGAAGTCGTCGTCGTAGTCCACGTAGATGAGTCCGTACCGACCGTTGCGGCCGAAGACCCACTCGATGTTGTCGGCGTAGCTCCACTGGAAGTAGCCGTCGACCGGCAGGCCCTCGGCGACCGCCTCGCGCACCACCTCCAGGTGGTTGCGGGTGTACCAGATCCGCAGGTCGTCGCGGACACGGCCGTCCGCCATCCGGTCGTTCATGCCGAAGCCGCACTCGGTGACCACGAACCGTTTGCACGCCGGATGGTCCCGGTACCGGCGGAAGAGCTCGATCAGCCCCCGCGGCTCGACCGGGATCTTCGTCGTCGACCGGACGTCGGCCTCGGCGGTGTCGAGGCGGGGCACGGGGATGCCGCCGAGCACCGGCACCTTCTTCGTCGGGAACGGCCCGTAGTACTGCACCCCCATGAAGTCGTAGTCGAACGCCGCCGCCTCAACGTCACCGTCGCGCACGTAGCGCCGCAGCGGCCGCAGGAACGGGCTGTCGTCGAACGGGTACCCCCGACCTGCGGCCGGATCCAAGAAGGCATCCACGGTCAGCGCCTCGATGGCTCGTTGCATCCGACGTTGGCGGCCGGTGGCGCCGAACGGCGCGCCGAGGCTGAACACGTTCGTCGTCCCGATCGACGCCTCCGCACCGAGCACGGAACGCATCCGCCGGCCCGCCTCGGCGCACGCCAGGTTCATGTGGTGCAGCGAGGCCAGCGCCGCCAGCGGATGTGGGCCGATGCGTCCATGGATGCCGGCGGCGATGTGGCCGACCACCGACAACGGCTCGTTGAACACCATCCAGTGCTTGACGCGGTCGCCGTAGCGGCGGGCCACCTCCTCGGCGAAGGCGGCGAAGTCGTCGACGATGCCGCGCCGGGTCCACCCGCCCTGGCGTTGCAGCTCCAGCGGCAGATCCCAGTGGTGCACGGTCACCCACGGCTCGACGCCCCGCTCCAGGCAGCCGTCGATCACCCGGTCGTAGTACGCGCCGCCCGCGTCGTTCCAGGGGCCTCGACCGTCGCCGAACACCCGTGGCCAGTTGATCGAGAACCGGTTGGCGCTCACGCCGAGGCCGGCGATCAGGTCCAGGTCCTCGTCGCTGCGGTGGAAGGCATCGATGGCGTCGAGGCACACCAGCCCGTCGCGCACCCGACCGTTGCGACACGCCTCGTCCCAGACCGACGGTCGCTTGCCGTCGACGTCCCACGCCCCCTCGATCTGGAAGGCGGCCGACGCCACGCCCCAGGTGAAGTCCTCGCCGAAGTCCGCTCGTCGCAACGTCATGGCCCGGACCGTATCGCTCACCCGCGTCGGGTGATGCCGCCAACCGCTCCGGCGTCGTAGCCTCCGCTCCCATGTCCCGTGCGACCCGTCAAGCCCTCGCGGCTGTGTCGTTGCTGGCGCTGCTCGCCGCCGTCGTCGTCACGGTGGTGGCCGTGCCCGGCGATGTGCTCCGCCTCGTCGGTGCGGTGGTGCTGCTCCTCGCGGCGGTGGTCGCCGCCTGGTTCGGCATCGTGCGTCGTGGCATCAAGCGGCTCGCCGGACTGCTCGTCTCCGTCGTCTGCATCGCGGGCGTCGTCGTGCTGGCGGCGACAGCGGACGCCCACGGCTTGGCCCTCGTGCTCGTCGTCGTGCTGGCCATCGCCTCGGCCGGCACCGCCGACATCGCCCAGATGCGCGCCACACTCGAAAAGCTCGGCCTGG
>CAZYKR010000395.1:0-2713 GCA_964648005.1 uncultured Iamiaceae bacterium | reverse complement strand
GTAGCGCATCCGGTAGGCGAAGCCACCGGTTGCACTACCAGAACGAGGGGTCAGGCGAGGGCGGAGGCTGTGAGGGCGCGGCGGGTGAGGACGCGGGCGAGATGTTCGCGGTACGCCACCGACGCTTGCAGGTCCGCCTGGGGCTCGGCCCCCTCGGGGGCGGCGTCCGCCGCCGTGACGGCGTCGGCGCCCGAGGCCAGCGCCGCTTCCACCGCGGCGGCACGCATCGGCGCCGACGCCATGTTCACCAGTGCCACGCCCGGCATCGACCCGCCCTGGACGGCGACGCCGACGATGGCCCAGTCCTGGGCCCGGCGCACGAACTTCTGATAGCTCCACCCCGCACCCGTCGCCTTGGGGAAGCGGATCTCGGTGAGCAGCTCATCAGGCTGTACCGCCGTCTCGAGGAAGCCGGCGAAGAAGTCGTCGGCGGCGACGGTGCGCTCCCCGTCGGGACCCGAGATCACCATCGTCGCCCGGGCGGCGAGCGCCACCGCCGGCAGGTCCGACGCCGGATCGCCGTGGGCGAGCGAGCCGCCGATCGTGCCCCGGTTGCGCACCTGCGGATCGCCGACCAGGTGCGCCGTGTGCGCCAGCAGCGGCAGGTGCTCGGCCAACACGGCGCTGCGCTCGAGGTCGCGGTGGCGGGTCAGCGCCCCGACCGCGAGATGATCGCCGGCGTCTCGGATGTAGGAGAGGTCGTCGAGCCGTCCGATGTCGACGAGCACCGCCGGCACGGCGAGCCGGAGTTTCAGCAGCGGCACCAGGCTGTGACCGCCGGCCAGGAGTTTCGCCTCGTCACCGTGCTCGGCCAACGCCGACAGGGCCGCCTCGGCGCTGTCGACGCGCACGTAGTCGAAGCTGGCGGGGATCACGACGCCGTCCCGTTCGCGCTGCCAGCGCCGGGGGATCGGCCGTCGGCGTGCTCGGCGGCCCAACGCACGGACGCCACGATCGGGGTGTAGCCGGTGCAGCGGCACAGGTTGCCCTCGAGCGTCTCACGGATCTCGTCGTCGGTGGGGTGTGGCGTCTCGGCCAGCAGCGCCGTCGACGCCATCAGCATGCCGGGGGTGCAGTAGCCGCACTGGAGGCCGTGCTCCTGGCGGAACCCCTCCTGCACGACGTCGAGCGTGCCGTCGGGGCCGGCGAGGTCCTCGACGGTGCGCACCGTGCAGCCGTCGACCTGCACGGCGAGGATGGTGCACGACTTGGCAGCGGCGCCGTCGACCAGCACGGTGCAGGCACCGCAGCTCGACGTGTCACAGCCGACGTGGGTGCCGGTCAAGCCGAGCACCTCGCGCAGGTACTGCACCAGCAGCAGGCGTGGCTCGACCTCGTCGCTGCGCTCGGTGCCGTTGACGGTGACGGTGATCTGCAACCCCGGTCCCCCCTGTGCGTCGGGCCGGAACCTAGCGTCTGGCCTCATGGTGCGACACGTTGTGGTGTTCCGTTGGGCGGTGGGGACGACGCCGGATCAGGTGGCGGCCGTCGAGGCCGGGCTCGCCGGTCTCCCGGCGGCGATCGAGACGCTGCGCGCCTACCGGTTCGGCGCCGATCTCGGGCTGGCCGAGGGCAACGGCGACTTCGCGGTCGTGGCGGACTTCGACGACGTCGCCGGCTACGAGCGCTACCGCGACGACCCGGAGCACCAGCGCGTGATCGCCGAGTGCATCCGCCCGATCGTGGCGGAGCGCACGGCGGTGCAGTACGCGTTCGACTGAACAACGGGGCCATACTGCGGGACCGTGAAGGACCTCATCGACGAGCTCGACGCCTGGCATGCCGCCGGTCGCGGCGCCGTCGTGGCCCGCCTCGTCGACGTCATCGGGTCGGGGCCCCGGGCGCCGGGCGCGGCCATGGCGGTCGACGACGGCGGTGAGGTCATCGGGTCGGTGAGCGGCGGGTGCGTCGAGGGTGCCGTCGTGACCGAGGCCGAGGCGGTGCGGACGGCGGGGACCGGCCGGCTGGTCCGGTTCGGCTACAGCGACGACGAGGCCTTCGCCGTGGGACTGACCTGCGGGGGCACCGTCGAGCTCTTCCTCGAACCGCTGCGTTGGGACGACCCGCCGATGGCGTCGTGGCGCGCCGCGGTGCGGGCACACCGGCCGGTGGCGTTGGCGACGGTGGTGGCAGGCAGCGAGGTCGGGGCCAAGCTCCTCGTGGCGCCCGACGCCGCCGCGGTCGGCGGCCTGGGCCACCCGGACCTCGACCGGGTGGTGAGGCGCGACGCCTTGGGTGCGCTCGCCGCCGGCACGACGGCGGTGCGCCACTACGGCGCCCACGGCGAGGCGCGCTCGGACGCGGTGGCCGTGTTCGTCGAGTCGTTCGCCCCGGCGCCCCGCCTGGTGGTCTTCGGCGCCGTGGACTTCACGGCGGCACTGGTGCGGGCGGCGAAGCTATTGGGCTTCCACGTCACGGTGTGCGACGCACGAGCGGTGTTCGCCACGCCGAAGCGGTTCCCGGAGGCCGACGAGGTGGTCGTCGCCTGGCCGGGGCCGCTGCTCGACGAGCTGGGGCCGTCGCTGACCCGTCGCGACGCGGTGTGTGTGCTGACGCACGACCACAAGTTCGACGTGCCGGCGGTGCTCGGCGCGTTGGCCAGCGACGTCGGCTACCTCGGCGCCATGGGCAGCCGGCGCACGCACGCCGAACGGGTGGATCGCCTGCGCGCCGCCGGCGTCACCGACGAGCAGTTGGCCCGGCTGCACGCGCC
>CAZYKR010000394.1:0-2725 GCA_964648005.1 uncultured Iamiaceae bacterium | reverse complement strand
CGTGAAGCTCGTGGCGGAGGTCGGCGTCGGCACCGTCGCCGCCGGCGTCTCCAAGGCACACGCCGACGTGGTGCTGATCTCCGGCCACGACGGCGGCACCGGCGCCTCGCCGCTGACGTCGCTCAAGCACGCCGGCGGGCCGTGGGAGCTGGGGCTCGCCGAGACGCAGCAGACCCTGCTCGTCCAGGGCCTGCGCGACCGCATCGTCGTGCAGACCGACGGGCAGCTCAAGACCGGGCGCGACGTGATCATCGCCGCGCTGTTGGGCGCAGAGGAGTTCGGCTTCGCCACGGCGCCGCTGGTCGTCAGCGGGTGCGTGATGATGCGGGTCTGCCATCTCGACACCTGTCCGGTGGGCGTCGCCACCCAGAACCCGGTGCTGCGCGAGCGCTACTCGGGCAAGCCGGAGTTCGTCGTCAACTTCTTCGAGTACATCGCCGAGGAGGTGCGCGAGCTGCTGGCCGAGCTGGGCTTCCGGTCCCTCGAGGAGGCCATCGGGCGCGCCGACCTGATCGACGCCGCCGAGGCGATCGACCACTGGAAGGCATCGGGGCTCGACCTGGCACCGATCCTGGTCATGCCCGAGCTCACCCGGGACAAGGCGCGCTTCTGCGTCGACCGCCAGGATCACGGCCTCGAGCATGCACTCGACAACGAGCTGATCGCCGCCGCCACCGACGCGCTCGACAACGGCGCCAAGGTGACGATCGAGCGCCCGATCACGAACGTCAACCGCACGGTCGGCACGATGCTCGGTCACGAGCTCACGAAGCGCCACGGCGGCGACGGCCTACCGGACGACACCATCTCGATCACGTTCCACGGCAGCGCCGGCCAGTCGTTCGGTGCCTTCGTGCCCAAGGGCATCACGCTGCGGCTCTTCGGGGATGCCAACGACTACACGGGCAAGGGGCTGTCGGGCGGCCGCATCATCGTCCGGCCGCCGGAGGGGTCGCCGTTAGCCGCCGAGGACAACGTCATCGCCGGCAACGTCATCGCCTACGGCGCCACCGGGGGTGAGCTGTTCCTGTCGGGCCTGGTGGGCGAGCGATTCTGCGTGCGCAACTCCGGCGCCACCGCGGTGGTGGAGGGCGTGGGCGACCACGGCTGCGAGTACATGACCGGCGGGCGCGCCGTGATCCTGGGCCCGACCGGGCGCAACTTCGGCGCCGGCATGTCGGGCGGGATCGCCTACGTGCTCGATGCCGACGGCACGTTCGCCGACCGCGTCAACGGCGAGATGGTCGACCTCGACCCGCTCGACGCCCACGACCTGGACTGGCTGCGGGACACGATCAACCGGCACCTGGCCGCGACCGGCTCCGCCGTCGCCGAGCGGGTGCTCGTGCACTGGGACGACGTCATCGGCTCCTTCGTCAAGGTGATGCCGCGTGACTTCAAGCGGGTGCTCGAGGCACAGGCCCGCGCCGAGTTGGAAGGTCTCGACCCCGTCGAGACCGTGATGGCCGCGTCGCACGGCTGAGTCCGTCCGCGACACGAATGAGAGCGAGTGAGGACCGATGGGTGACCAACGCGGCTTCCTGAAGCACACCCGGCAGCTCCCCGAGCGTCGGCCGGTGCCGGTGCGTCTGCGCGACTGGCACGAGGTCTACGAGGAGTTCCCGATCAAGGACCTGCGCGAGCAGGCCAGCCGGTGCATGGACTGCGGCATCCCGTTCTGCAACAACGGCTGCCCGCTCGGCAACCTGATCCCCGAGTGGAACGACCTCGTCCACAAGGACCAGTGGCGGACCGCCATCGAGCGCCTGCACGCCACGAACAACTTCCCCGAGTTCACGGGACGGCTGTGCCCGGCGCCGTGTGAGGGCGCATGCGTCCTGGGCATCAACCAGCCGGCGGTCACGATCAAGCAGGTCGAGGTCGAGATCATCGACCGGGCCTGGTCCGAGGGATGGATCACCCCGATCGTCCCCGAGCGCGCCACCGGTCACCGCATCGCCGTCGTCGGCTCCGGCCCGGCCGGGCTCGCCGCGGCGCAGCAGCTGACGCGTGCCGGACACGCCGTGACGGTCTTCGAGCGCGACGACCGCGTCGGTGGCCTGCTGCGCTACGGCATCCCCGAGTTCAAGATGGAGAAGCGCCACCTCGACCAGCGGCTGGCACAGATGGAGGCGGAGGGGACCCTGTTCCGGCCCGGTACGAACGTCGGCGTCGATCTGACGGCGGCGGACCTCACCGATGCGTTCGACGCTGTGGTGTTGGCCGGAGGAGCGACCGTGCGCCGGGACCTGCCGATCGCCGGTCGCGAGCTGGCGGGCATCCACCAGGCGATGGAGTTCCTGCCGCTCGCCAACCGGGTGCAGGAGGGCGATCTCGCCGAGTCGCCCATCAGCGCCGCCGGCAAGCGCGTGGTCATCATCGGCGGTGGTGACACCGGCGCGGACTGCCTGGGCACGTCGCTGCGCCAGGGAGCGGCCTCGGTGCACCAGTTCGAGATCATGCCCCGCCCACCCGACGAACGAGCCGGCGACAACCCGTGGCCGACGTGGCCGTTGATCTTCCGCACGTCATCGGCCCACGAAGAGGGCGGCGAACGCCTCTATGCCGTCAACACGCTGGAGTTCCTCGGGGACGACGACGGGCAGGTGCGGGCGTTGCGCGCCGTGGAGGTCGAACAAGTCGTCACCGACGGCCGGATGCGCTTCGAGCTGGTGGACGGCAGCGAGTTCGAGCTGCCGTGCGAGCTCGTCCTGCTGGCGATGGG
>CAZYKR010000393.1:0-2727 GCA_964648005.1 uncultured Iamiaceae bacterium | reverse complement strand
GCGCCGGGCCACCGCCACCCCGGCGGCATCGGCCGCGGCGCGATCGACCACGGCGTCGGATTGCGTGCTCCCCAGGACCAGCGTCGGCGACGCCACGTGACACACCCACAGGGCCGGTCCCGACGCCGGTTCGGGCACGCGGGCGTGCAGGGCGTCGGCCGAGCCGTGCAGGTGCTCGATCGCCACCTCGTCGCTCAGGCGGTCGCCTCCGGCGCCGGGCCCGGGCCGCGGCGCGCCGTCGGCCATGTCAGGCCCGCACCGTGACCAGCTCCACGGTGGCCGCTGCCAACCGCCGCGGGTGGGGCACGGCGCCGAGACCAAGCTCGCCTCCGACGACGAGGCGGCCGTGCCCGTCGTCGACGACCTCGTCCGTGAGGTCCTGGTCGACGTAGCGCCGCGACGGCCCGAGATCGGTCGGGAAGGCCGACGGGTCCTGGGCCGCCAGGTAGCCCGCCACGGCCACGGCGCTGGTCCGCCCGAGCCCGGACTCGAGCATCCCTCCCACGAACATCCGTCCCGGACTGGCCGCCGTGACATCGATCAGCGCCACCGCCGCCGCCACGCCGCCGACCCGCGCTGGCTTGAGGTTCACCACGCGGCCCGGCGCCGCCAGCCATCGCCGGACGTCGTCGGCCGACCCCACGCCCTCGTCGAGCGCCACCGGGGTGCGCAACCGGTCCGCCGCGTCCGGACCGAGCATCGCCATCGGTTGCTCGAGGTAGGCCAGCCCAACGGCGTCGAGGCGCGCCAGCTCGGGCGCAGACGGACCAAAGGCACCGTTGGCGTCGGCGGCGACCGGCGCGTCGATCGCCGAGACGACGGCGGTCAGGGGCACCTCGGCCCACCCCGGCGCCACCTTGCACTTCACCAGCGCCGCCCCGGCGTCCCAGGCTGCGCCGGCGCGCGCCACCAGGGCGTCGACCGATGCATCGATCCCCAGCACGACGGCGCCGGCCACCGTGTGACCTGCCACGCCGAGCACCTCGGCCAGCGCCAGACCGCTGCGGCGCAGGCGTCGATCGGTGCAGGCGTCGACGACGGCGGCGCGCGCCATCGACGGGTGCCCCGGTGGGAGCGTGCCCGATGCCACGAGCGCCGGGGCGAGGACGTCGTTGAGCTCCCGCCACGCCACGGCGGTGTGCTCGTCGCCGTACCCGGCGTGGGCCAGGGTCGGGCACTCACCCCATCCCGGCGCGCCGTCGGCACCGAGCACCCGTACGATCACCACCTCGCGCACCGTCTCGGTGCCGTGCGCGGCGCGCTGAGGCGTCCGGAGCGCGAACGCCACCCGCCGCAGCTCGACGGCGGCGATGGGATCGTCCGCCGTCGAGCGGGCGGCGTCCGCCAGGACCGCGGCGGCGCTCACGCGGAGGCGGCGACCAGACCGGATGGACCCGCCGGGTCCGGCGACCCGACATAGTCCTGCCACGCCGGCGGGACCTCGTTGAGCGCGAAGGCGATCCACGTGCCCGGGCGCGGCGCCTGCGGGCGGCGCGGCAGGCGCATGGTCGTCTCCTCGAGCAGACGGTCACGCTTGGCGGAGTTGCAGCGCCGGCACGCCGCGACGACGTTGTCCCACGAGTGCGTGCCCCCGCGGCTGCGGGGCACGACGTGGTCGATCGATTCGGCGCGCCGGCCGCAGTACTGGCACCGGCCGTCGTCGCGCAGGAACACGGCACGGCGGTTCAGCGCCGCCCGACGCTGGTGGGGCACCCGCACGTAGTGCCGGAGGCGGATGACCGACGGCAGTGCCACCGTGGCGCGCTCGCTGTGCAGCACGAGACCGGTCTCGTGCACGACCTCGGCCTTCTCGCCGAGCACGAGGACGACCGCCCGGCGTCCGGAGACGACACCGAGCGGCTCGAAGGAGGCGTTGAGCACCAGAGCCCGGTTCATGGCTGGCGAGGGTAGCCAAGGGCGCCCGCCGGCCGACGGCGAAAATGCACGCCGAGGTGGGCTCGGGCTTCACCGTCGTCGGGTCAGCTCCGGCCAGGACCGGCACCACGACAGGTAGGTCACCAGATCGTCGGGCGCCGGTGCGTGCGCCGCGTCGCCGTACATCGTCTGGAGGCGGAACGCGAGGTAGCCGGGGTCCGGCAGGGGCACGAACGGGGGCCGCCGCCACCATCCCGTCACCGCCAGGGCGCGCAGCTGCCGCAGGCCGGTCCACCAGAGGTCGGGCCGACGCGCCACGGCCAGCACCCCGACCACCAACCAGCGCACACCCGGGGGCCTCGATCCCATCGACGAGAACCTACCGGGTGGCCGACCACGGGCGTCCGGTCGTCGCGTCGCCCAGGACGGGGATCCCGGCTCCGGCGAACGCCACGGCGGCCGCACCCACCAGCGGACCCTGGTCGCCGAGGCCGGCGAACCCCAGCCGGGCCCCGCGAGCGAAGTCCAGCCGCGCCCGGGCATCGAGCTCGGCGTTCGCCGCATCGAGGAACGGCTGCCCGAACCCCAACGCCACCGAGCCGGCCACCACCGCGGTGCGCAGGTCGCAGAGGTTCGCCACCACCGACACCGCCCGTCCCACCAGGGTGCCGGTCCGGCGGACCGTCGCTGGGTCCGCCTCCGCCGCCGGGCGGCCGGTGATGGCGGCGATCGCCGTGCCCGACGCCTCGGCCTCGAGGCAGCCGCGGGCCCCGCAGGCGCACGGGTGGCCGTCGGGCTCCACCATGATGTGGCCGATGTGCCCGGCGTTGCCGGCCGCACCGTCCAACAGCC
>CAZYKR010000392.1:0-2734 GCA_964648005.1 uncultured Iamiaceae bacterium | reverse complement strand
GCTCGACCACGGCGTCGACCCACGGACCATCGTGATCATGGGGGACTCGGCCGGCGGCGGCCTCACCGTCGCCACGCTGGGGGCGGCCCGCGACGAGGGGCTGCCGATGCCGGCGGCGGCGGTGTGCCTGTCCCCGTGGACCGACATGACCGCCAGCGGCGGCACGATGGAGACCAACGTCGCCACCGACTACCTGCCCGCCGGCAAGATCCCCCACGCCGTGGCGATGGTCGTCGGCGACGCCGACCCGACCGACCCGCGGGTGTCGGTGATCAATGCCGACCTGTCGGGTCTGCCGCCGCTGCAGGTCTTCGCCGGCGGCAACGAGGTGCTGCTCGACTCGATCACGGCCTTCGTCGACAAGGCCCGCGCTGCCGACGTCGAGGTCGACTTCGTCGTCGAGCCGCACATGTACCACGACTGGTTGACGGTGCTGCCGGGCGGCGTGGCCTCGATGCTGACCGTCGAGCGCATCGCCGACTTCGTGCAGGCCAAGGTCGACCGCACGGTCGTACGCCGCCAGCGCGGTCCCCGCGTCGTCGACGCCTGAACGGTCGTCGACGCCGGCGGCCGCGGGCCGCTCGGGAACCAGCCGGCCAGTCGCCCACGGCTGACCTCGTAGCATGCCGCCGTGCACGACGGCGGTGACCCGATCGCCGACCCCGCGTCGGCCGAGACGCCGCCTGCATCGCGCACGCGCCGCATCACGGTGCTCGTCGGGCTCGACGCCGGTGTGCGCGCCGCGGTGGCGTTCGTGGTCGGCCTGGTGGTGGCCCGATCGCTCGGGCCGGAGGCGTTGGGCACGCTGGCGCTGGCCATCGCCGTCGTCACGCTGTTGCTCCCGCTCGGCGGACTGGGCACCGACAACGTCTTGATCCAGCGGCTGGCGGCGTCGGGACCGCATTCCGACGATGCCCGCCGCTTGCTGCGCGCCGCGTCGGCCGTGCGCAGCGCCGGTGCCGGGATCACGCTGGCGGCCGCCCTGGTGTTCGCGGTGTTCCGCTCGCCGACCGAGGCGCTGGCGGTCCTCGCCGTCGCGCCGGCGCTGCTGGCGGCGCCGTTCGAGTCCGGCTGGGGGTGGATGCTCGCCCACGGCCGTATCGGCGGCCTCGTGGCGTGGCGTGTGGCGATCGCGCTGATGGCGGCGGGTGCCCGGCTGACCATCGCCACGACCTCTGCCAGCGTGCCCGCCCTGGCGCTGGTGACCGGCCTCGAGATCCTGGCGTTGGCCGTCGTGGCGAGCCTGGTGGCCCTGCGCCACGGCGCTCGCCTGGCGCGTGAGCGCTCGTCGCCCCGCGCCGTGCTGCGCGAGTCGCTGCCGATCCTGCTCAGCGGGGTGTTCTTCTTGGTGATGCTGCGCGTCGACGTGTTCCTGGTCGACGCCTTCCTGGGACCGACCGACACCGGCCGCTACGCCGCTGTCATCCGCTTCGCCGAGGCGACCTACCTCGTGGCATCGGTGGCCGTGGCCGCCGCGGCGCCGCGCATCGTCGCCGCCCAACGGCCCGACAGCGAGGGCTACCTCCACGCCTACCGGTCGCTCGTGCGCTGGCTGGTGCTGCTGGCGCTGGCGGCATCGGTGGGGCTCAGCGTGCTCGCGGCGCCGATCGTGGACGTGCTGCTGGGCGCCGAGTTCGCGCCGGCGGCGCCGGTACTCGCCGTCTACGCCTGGACGGCTGTGCCGGTATACCTCGGCACCGTGCGGGACCGACTCGCCATCGACTACGGCATCACCCGCACCTCGGTGGTCAACACCTCGATCGGTGCCGTGCTCAACATCGGGCTCAATGCCGTGCTGCTCCCGACGATCGGCCTGATCGGCGCCGGAGTCGCCTCGCTCGTGTCGTACGTCGCCATCGTGGCGGTCGTCCCGCTGTTCGACCGGCGCCAGCGCGGAGTGAACCGCGTTCTGCTGGGCGCATTGGTGCCCGGGCGCGCCAGGTAGGTTCCCCGGCGTGGTCCCCACCCGACGATCCCTTCCGGCGCGCCTGCGCGGGCGCGCGGCACGTACGTGGCGCAGCGCCGCGACTGCGGTGCGGCATCCGCAGTGGGTGGGCCTGCACGGTCGGCTCGCCGACTGCACGCTGCTCCCGGCGCCGCAGTTCTGCGACAACCTCGCCGTCGCCCGCCTCGCCCGCGCCGTGCCGGGCGACCTCGTCGAGTGCGGGACGTGGCGGGGCGGGATGATCGCCGCGCTGGCGGCCACCCTGCCGGGGCGTCACTGCGTCCTGTTCGACAGCTTCGCCGGCTTGCCCGACGCCCAGGACGTCGACGGTCCGGCAGCGGTGCACTGGTCCCAGCACCTGCGCGACCACGACAACTGCAGCGCCGAGGAGCGGTGGGCCCACGAGGCGATGGGGCGCGTCGGCGAGCGCGACTACGACGTGCGCGCCGGTTGGTTCGACGAGACCGTCGCCGCGTGGGCGGCGCTGCAGCGACCGATCGCCGTGCTGCGCCTCGACGCCGACTGGTACGACGGCACCCGGCTGTGCCTCGACGCCCTCATGCCGCTCGTGGCCCCCGGCGGGGTGGTGATCGTCGACGACTACTTCGACTGGGACGGTGCCAGCCGCGCCGTGCACGACCATCTGGCGGCCACGGCGTCGCCCGAGCGCCTGCGTACCTCGCCCGCCGACGAGTTCGCCTACCTGATCCGCTCGGGGCCGCGCCCGCCCGATCCTCGCCGGAGCGGCTCGTGAGCGCCCACGTGCTCCTCGTGCGCCATGCGACCACG
>CAZYKR010000391.1:0-2745 GCA_964648005.1 uncultured Iamiaceae bacterium | reverse complement strand
GCGGCGCTCGTGGCCGGCAACTACGAGGGCAAGGCCCGCGTCACCGCCTACGGGGTGCTGGGCGGCGTCGCCGGTGCCGGCATCGCCGTCGGGCCCATCCTCGGCGGCTGGGCGACGACCGAGCTCACGTGGCGGGTGATCTTCGCCGGCGAGGTCGTCGTGGCGATCGCCATCATCGTGGGCAGCCGGTGGATCACCGAGGCCCCGGCACCGCAACCTCGGCCCAAGCTCGATGTCGTCGGCGCCGTGCTGTGTGCCGCCGGGATGTCGGTCGCGGTGTACGGCGTGCTGTCCTCGTCCACCTGGGGCTGGCTGCAACCGCTCAACTCACCGATCGAGCCGTTCGGCTTCGCGCTCACCCCCTTCGTGATCGGCGCCGGCGTGGCGTTGCTGTTCGCCTTCCGGGGCTGGCAGCGCCACCGCGAGCATCAGGGCCAGGACCCACTGGTGCGGTTCGCGCTGCTGCGCATCGCGCCGTTCAAGGCGGGCCTGTCGTCTCTGCTGGCGCAGAACCTGATCCTGATGGGGGTGTTCTTCGCCATCCCGCTGTACCTGCAGATCGTCCTCGGCCTCGACGCGCTCGACACCGGCGTGCGGATGCTGCCCACCTCGATCGTGATGCTCGTGGTGTCGTTCCTCGGCGGCGCCCTGCTCAAGGTGCTCTCGCCCCGCGCCATCATCCGGCTCGGACTCGCGGTGCTGATGGTGGCGGCCATCGTGCTGCTGGCCACCATCCAGCCGGACCTGCAGGGCACCACCTTTGCGCTCGCCATGGGGCTGCTCGGCGGCGGGATGGGGCTGATGGCCAGCCAGCTCGGCAACGTGGTGCAGAGCTCGGTGGGGCCCGAGGCGCGCAGCGAGGCAGGTGGGCTGCAGTTCACGGCCCAGCAACTCGGCTCCTCGCTCGGCGTGGCGCTGATCGGCTCCGTCGTGCTCACCGGCCTCGTCGGGGCGTACCTGTCGAACATCGCCGGCGATCCGGCCGTCGCCGACAGCACGGTCGCCGCCGTCGAGGTCCAGGTGTCGAGCGGGTCGAGCTTCGTGCCCGCCGATCAGGTCGCCGCCGCCGTCGCCGACGCCGGGTACACGGGGCCCGAGGCCACGGCCCTGGTCGACAACTACGCCGACGCCCAGCTCACGGCGCTCAAGACCGGCATGCTGGCCGTGGTCCTCATCGCCGGCCTGGCGTTCGGCGTCACCGGCGATCTCCCGGCCGGTCGCCGGGACGAGCTCGACGCTCGGGCATCGGACACCGGCACCGACGTCGCCACGGCCTGACCGGCACCGGACGGCTCGGCGCCGGGCGTCGGGCGTCGGGCGCTTCCTTGACGGGCGCTTACCTCGACCTGCTGCACTGGTGCCATGCCATCGCACATCACCCGAAGGCCCTCGCCCATCGGCGCCCAGCCGGCGGGGCTCGACCGCCGCACGCTGCTGCTGTCGGCCGGCGCCGCCGTGCTGCTCGCCGCCTGCGGCGGGAACGACGCCGCCAGCACCACCACGACGGCGAGCGCCGCCGACGGGACGACGTCGGCCCTCGACGGGACCGGCGCCAGCGCCGGTGCCGGGTCGGCGACCAGCGCGCCCACGACGACGTCGGCGTCTGCGGAGACGAGCTTCACCGCCGCCGACTTCGAGGGCCTCGGCACCTGCCGGCTGCTCCCGGAGAAGACGGCCGGTCCGTTCCCGCTCGACGAGCAACTCGTGCGCCGCGACGTCACCGAGGGCGTGGCCGGTCGACCCATGCGCCTCGGTCTGCGGGTCGTCGACGCCAACTGCGCTCCGGTGCCCGGTGCAGCCGTCGAGATCTGGCACTGCGACGCCACGGGCGACTACTCGGCGTTCCGCGACAACGGCGGCGGCAAGGACGAGGGTCCAGGAACGACCTTCCTGCGGGGTACCCAGATCGCCGATGACGCCGGCATCGTCGAGTTCGCCAGCGTCGTGCCCGGCTGGTACCCGGGTCGCGCCGTGCACGTCCACCTGCGCGTGCACCTCGACGACGAGGTCGTGCGCACCAGCCAGCTCTTCTTCGATGCGGACCACCTGGCAGCGGTGTACGCCGCCGAGCCCTACGCCGAGTACGGCATGCCCGACACGTCCAACGCCGCCGACGCCATCGCCGGCGATCCGGCGGCGGAGGGCACCCTCCTGCACACCACCGACGTCACCGCCGCCACCGGGCCCGCCACCGTGGCCCTGGCCAACCTGGGCATCACCGCCTGAGCCCGCCGGCGCCACGACGACCGACCGCCGTCGCGCCGAGTCCTACGATGCGGCGCGGTGGACTCCGGCGGCGAAGATCTCGACATCGACCCGCAGCCGGTCGGCGTCCGCAGCAGGATCGTGGCGTTGTCCGACAACGTCTTCGGCTTCGCCGCCACCCTCCTCGCCGCACGGCTGGTGCTCCCGATCGTCGAGGGCGACCGAGCCGGCATCGAGGTGCTCTTCGACCGGTTCTCGACCATCGGCATCTACGTCTTCGGCTTCCTGGTCATCGGGTACCAGTGGTGGCGCCACCACCAGGTGTTCGACCGGATCGAGCGGGCTGACAACTGGCTGATCCTCATCAACTTCGTGATGCTCGCCTGCATCGCCTTCATGCCCTACCCGACGTCGGTGCTCGGCGAGAGCCAGGTGCGGGTGGCGGCGCTGCTCTACGTCGTGCCCCTGTTCGTGTCGAGCCTGGCGCTGGTCGGGCTGTGGCTCTACGCACGACGTCGCTCGCTGACCGCGCCGGGGGCG
>CAZYKR010000390.1:0-2748 GCA_964648005.1 uncultured Iamiaceae bacterium | reverse complement strand
GCCCGTACCGATGGCGATGCCGAGGTCGGCCTGGGCCAGGGCCGGGGCGTCGTTGATGCCGTCGCCGACCATGGCGACGTGGTGGCCGGCCTGCTGCAGCGCCGCCACCTCGGCCGCCTTGTCGCCGGGCAGCACCTCGGCGACGACTCGATCGATGCCGACCTCGTCCGCCACCGCCTGGGCGGCGCGGGCGTTGTCACCGGTGAGCAGCGCCACCTCGAGTCCGAGCTCGTGGAGGCGGGTGATGGCGTCGGCGACGATCAGGGCGCCGGTGGCCGGGACGGATGCCGTCGCGCCAGTCGTCGCCTGCCCGCCGGTTGGCTCGGCCGAGTACTCGTCGGACCAACCGACGAAGACGACGGTGCGTCCGTCGGCCTCGGCGGCGTCGGCCGTGGCGCGCAGCGCCTCCGGGGTCTCGGCGAACAGCGCCCGGCGGCCGACGACAACGGCGACACCGTCGATGGTGGCGCGCACGCCGCGACCGGCGTCGTTGGCGAATCCGTCGGCCGCCGCGGCCAGCGTCGGGACGTCGGTACCGAGGCGCTCGGCGGCACCGGCGGCGACGGCTCGGGCGATCGGGTGCTCGGAGCGGGCCTCGACCGCACCGGCCCGCCGCAGGACGTCGTCGACGGCGACGCCCGAGGCGGCGACCGCGTCGACGAGCACCATGCGGCCCTCGGTGACGGTGCCGGTCTTGTCGAGCACGGCGACGTCGGTCCGGCGGGTCTGCTCGAGCACCTCGCCACCCTTGATGATCACCCCGAGCTGGGCGCCGCGGCCGGTGCCGACCATGATCGCCGTGGGCGTGGCCAGGCCGAGCGCGCAGGGGCAGGCGATGATCAGCACGGCGACGGCGGCGGTGAAGGCGGCGTTCACGTCGCCGGTGGCCAGCCACCAGCCGGCGAGCGTGGCGCCGGCGATGACGATCACGATCGGGACGAACCACAAGGCGATGCGGTCGGCGAGGCGTTGCACCGGCGCCTTGGATCCCTGGGCGTCGGCGACGAGCTGCACGATCTGGGCCAGTGCCGTGTCGGCGCCGACCTTCGTCGCCTCCACGACGAGCGAGCCGTCGGTGGCGATGGTGGCGCCGGCCACGTCGTCGCCCGGGCCGACCTCGACCGGGACCGGCTCACCGGTCAGCATCGAGGCGTCGATCGAGCCCCGCCCGTCGACGACCCGACCGTCGGTGGCCACCTTCTCGCCGGGACGCACGACGAAGCGCATGCCGACGGCCAGCTGGTCGAGGGGCACCTCGGTCCCGTCGACGAGCGTGGCGGTCTTGGCGCCGAGCTCGGCGAGGGCGCGCAGCGCGTCTCCCGATCGCTTGGTGGCGCGGGCCTCGAGCCACTTGCCGACCAGGATCAGCGTGGTGACCACCGCAGCGGTTTCGAAGTAGACGTGTGACGCGGCCTCGCTGGTGGCGTCGCCCATCGAGCCCATGTCCATCCCCGGCATCGACCCCATGCCGGTGGTCGCTGCGGCGTCGCCGAAGACCAACGCCACCGTCGACCACGTCCACGCCGCCAGGGTGCCGAGCGAGATGAGCGTGTCCATGTTGACCCCGCCGTGGCGCAGGTTCCGCAGCGCCGAGGCGTGGAAGCCGGCGCCGCTGTAGAAGACGACCGGCGTCGACAGCGCGAAGGCGACCCACTGCCACCCGTCGAACATCAAGGCGGGCACCATCGAGATGAACAGCGTCGGGACCGACAGCACCACGGCGACGACGAGCCGCCGGTGCAGCACCCGTTCGGCGTCGGCGCTGACGTGCAGGTGCGCGGCGTGCTCACCCCCGGGATGCGCAGCGTGCTCGTCGCTGTGGTGGCCGGCGTGCTCGCCTGCCGGATGCCCGGCGTGGGCATGGTCCGCATCGGTGGCTGCCGGGGTCGGAGGTCGCAGGTGATCGAGCCCGCCGGGCGGGATGGCGTAGCCGGCGGAAGTCACCGCCGCCGTGAGGTCGTCGGCGTCGACCTGCCCCGGGTCGTAGTGCACCGTGGCGTGATGGGTGGCGAAGTTGACGCCGGCCTCGGTCACGCCGTCGAGGCGCTCGAGCTTGCGGGTGACCCGGGCGGCACAAGACGCGCAGGTCATGCCGTCGACTGGGAAGTCGACCCGGCACACCTCGGTGGTTGCTGCTCCGGTGCCTGTCGCCATGGTGCGAGAATACCCCCTACCCCTATAGGGGATCAACCTCGGTTCTGCTAGGGTTCGTACCCGTGGCTGGCTACACGATGACCAAGGACGACCACCTCAAGCGCCTGCGGCGGATCGAGGGACAGGTGCGCGGCCTGCAGCGCATGATCGACGAGGACACGTACTGCATCGACGTCCTCACCCAGATCGCCTCGGTGACCCGCGCCCTGCAGGCCGTGGGCCTCGGATTGCTGGACGAGCACGTCCGCCACTGCGTGGTCGACGCCGCGGCTACGTCGACCGAGGAGGGCGAGGCCAAGGTGCACGAGGCGGTGGCCGCGGTCGAGCGGCTCCTCCGGGCGTGAGGGTTCCCTAGGCTGTCGGTCGTCCCGCCGACCGGCGGGGAGTCGGCCAAGGAGATCCCCTCCCATGATCCACGCAGACGTCAGCGCCTACGCCGAGACGGACCGCCCGGACCCGTTCGTCCACCAGAACAAGAAGATGCTCAAGGTGGCCCTGCACTACGGACCCGTGATGGGCCGCATCGGCTCGATGGTCGCCTACCAGGGCGACGTGAAGTTCGCCGCGCAAGGCGCCGGCGGCGCCTCGAAGTGG
>CAZYKR010000389.1:0-2814 GCA_964648005.1 uncultured Iamiaceae bacterium | reverse complement strand
CGCGGCGATGGTGCCGTCGGTGTCGTGCGCCAGCGAGGGCGCCACCTCGACCGACACGAAGCCGTCGCCGCCACCGCTGGCGTCGAAGACGGGGCGCAGGATGCGGAGGGCCTCGCGGATGTCGGACGTCACGAGCTCCCAATAGCTGTCGGTGACGGTGCGACCGTCGCGCACCAGCGTCCCGAACTGGTCGTCGTAGGCGTCGGATGCCTCGATGGCCTTCTGGAAGATGGTGGGGTTGGAGGTGATGCCCCGGATGCCCCGCTCGACCCAGCGCTCGAGCTCGCCGGAGGTGATCCAGCCGCGCTTGAGGTTGTCGAGCCACGGGCTCTGCCCCTCGAGGTCGTACAAGTCGTGCAGTCTGCCCATGATCGTCCCTCTCGATCTCGGTCGGTCAGCCCACCAGGCGGCGGGCTTCGTCAGCGACGTGGCCGGGCTCGATGCCCAGCTGGTGGAGCACCTCGGCGCCCGGCGCGCTGGCGCCGAAGCGGTCGATGCCCACCGACGCGTCGGCCCAGCGAGCCCAGCCGAACGTCGTCGCCGCCTCGACGGACAGCACCGGTACGCCCGGCGGCAACACCGTCGCCTGATAGGTCGCGTCCTGCGCCTCGAACAGCTCCCAGCACGGCATCGACACCACGCGAGCGGTGATGCCGTCGGCAGCGAGCTGGGTGGCGGCATCGACGCACACCGCCACCTCGCTGCCGGTGCCGACCAGCACGACGGCAGGGTCGGGCACGTCGCCGAGGGGGTAGGCGCCGCGCAGCAGGCCGGCGTGATCGGCCGTGCCCTCGAGCACCGGCAGGTTCTGGCGCGTCAGCACCAGCGCCACCGGTCCGTCGTGGCCGATGGCGAACGTCCACGCCGCCGCGCACTCGTTGGCGTCGGCGGGGCGGATGACCGGCAGGTCGGGCATGGCGCGCATGGCGGCGAGGTGCTCGATCGGCTGATGGGTCGGTCCGTCCTCGCCGAGCCCGACCGAGTCGTGCGTCCAGGAGAAGATGACCTTGAGCTTCGACAGGGCGGCGATCCGTACGGCGCCGCGCATGTAGTCGGAGAACACGAAGAAGGTGCCGCCGAACGGGATGACGCCGCCGTGGGCGGCCATCCCGTTCATGATCCCGCCCATGCCGTGCTCGCGTACGCCGAAGTGGATCTGCCGGCCCTCGGGGTGCAGGGGCGAGAACGCGGTCGCGGCCTTGAGCTCGACACCGGTGTTCTCGGTGAGGTCTGCACCGCCGCCGATCAGCCCGGGCACCCGGTCGATGATGGCGTTGAGGCAGGCGTCGGACGCCTTGCGCGTGGCGATCGACGTACCGGGCTCCCACGTCGGGAGCGCGTCCTGCCACCCGTCGATCCCGGTGCCGGCGAGGCAGGCCTCGATCTCGTCACGGTGGGTGCTCCAGCCCGACCACAGCTGCTCCCAGGCGTCGCGCTCGGCGGCACCGGCGCGGCCGGCGGCCCGGTAGAACGCCAGCACATCATCCGGCACGTAGAACGCCTCGTCCGGCGGGAGGCCCATCACGGCCTTCGTGGCGGCGATCTCGTCGGCGCCGAACGGCGACCCGTGCGCCTTGGAGGTGTCGGTGAGGTTGGGCGAGGGCCAACCGATGTGGCTGCGCAGCACCAACAACGTGGGCTTGCCGTCCGTGGAGATGCCGCCGCGGACGGCGGCCTCGAGGGCGTCGAGGTCGTTGGCGACCTCGCCGAGGCGCACGACATGCCACCCGTACGAGGCGAAGCGGGCGGCGGCGTCGTCGGTGAGCGCCAGCTCGGTGGGGCCGTCGATGGTGATGTGGTTGTCGTCGTAGATCACCACCAGCTTGTCGAGGCCCAGGTGACCGGCCAACGACGCCGCCTCGTGACTGATGCCCTCCATCAGGTCGCCGTCGGAGGCGAGCACGAAGGTGCGGTGGTCGAAGAGCTCCGGACCGAACCGAGCCCGCAGGTGATGCTCGGCGAGCGCCATGCCGATGCCGTTGGCGACGCCCTGGCCGAGGGGTCCCGTCGTCACCTCGACGCCCGTGGTGTGGCCCCGCTCCGGGTGGCCCGGCGTCTTCGAGCCCCATTGGCGGAAGTCCCGCAGGTCGTCCAGCTCGAGGCCGTAGCCCGTGAGGTACAACATTGAGTACAGCAGGATGGACGCGTGGCCACAGGACAGGACGAAGCGGTCACGGTTGGGCCAGTCCGGAGCGTCGGCGTCGTGGCGCATGATGCGGGTCCACAGCACGTGGGCCAGCGGCGCCAGGGCCATGGCGGTGCCTGGATGCCCCGAGTTCGCCTGCTGGGGTGCGTCCATGGCCAGGCCGCGGATGACGTCCACGCACCGCTGCTCGAGTTCGGGGTCAGCCACTTGCTCCATCGCCTCCTGGTCGCGCCTTCGGGCGAGCCTATCTGTTCGCTCCGAGGCGCTGGACCGAGTGGCTAACGTGGTGAGGTGACCCAGCAGGCGGCGAACGTCTCGACACGCGAGGCGATCCTGATCGAGGCACGGCACCGGTTCGCCGAGCACGGCTACGACGCCACGTCGCTCAACCAGATCGCCGCCGCCGTCGGCATCAAGCGCCCCAGCCTGTTGCACCACTTCCCGTCGAAGGACGCCCTCTACCGCGAGGTGTTCGAGACGGCCCTGACCGACTGGATCCTGCTGGTCGACGGTGCCGGCGACGGGCCGGATCGCTTCGAGGAGCCCGACGTGCCCCAGGGCGGCGCGGCGGGGGCCTGGGCCCAGGTCGACCGCGTGCTGACCGCCGGGTTCCGCTTCTTCATGGAGAACCCGGACTTCGTGCGGATCGCCCGGCGCGAGGCCGTCGA
>CAZYKR010000388.1:0-2822 GCA_964648005.1 uncultured Iamiaceae bacterium | reverse complement strand
GGCGCCGAGCGCCGACTACCGGCGTTGGGAAGCACAGGGTCGCGCCCCTCGCTCAGGTGATGGGAACGGGTTCGCCACGCGCTACGCCGAGGACTTTGCCCTGCTCGCCGAGCACGGCCTGACCCACCATCGCCTCTCGCTCGAGTGGGCGCGGCTCGAGCCGTCCGAGGGCGTGCACGATCCCGAGGCGATCGAGCACTACCGCGCGGTGCTCGAAGCGGCGCGCGCCGCCGGGCTCGACGTGTGGGTGTGCCTGCACCACTTCTCGCTGCCCGGGTGGTTCGCCGACGACCTCGGCGGCTTCCTCGACGATCGGGCCCGCGGCTACCACTGGGCCCGCCATGTGGACTGGATGGGTGAGACGTTCGGTGACCTCGTCGTCGGCTGGAAGCCGATCAACGAACCGGTCGCCTATGCCGGGGGTGGGTGGTTGTTCGGCACGCTGCCCCCCGGCGCCACCGACGTCGGCGCCTTCACCGACGCGTTGCGGGGCACGCTGCTCGCCAACATCGAGGCGTGGCGCCTGTTGCGGTCCGGGGGCAAGCCGGTCATGTCGATCATGAACCTCTCCCCCACCTATCCGGCCGTGCGCTCGCGCGAGCCCGACGAGCGCGAGGCGGCGGTTGCCGCGGCCAGGACTTACGACGACATCATCTGGACGAGTTGGGTCCGCCTGGTGCGCGACGGCGTGCTGGCCCTGCCTGGCCGGGCCGAGGAGGAGGTACCCGACGGGCGCGACGCCTTCGACCTGATCGGCTTCTCCTACTACTTCGCCCAGTCGGTGTACGCCGACCTGTCGACCGGCCCCTACCCCGCCGACGCCCGCGTCGGGCCGCTCGGCTACGCGCCCTGGCCGGAGGGCCTGGGCATCGTGCTGCGCCGGCTGGCGGACGAACTGCCGACGAAGCCCGTCGTGGTCGCCGAATGCGGCTTCGGCACACCGACGGCGGCCGACGACGATGCCTGGCGCACCGACCTGCTGCGCGATTCGCTCGAGGTGACCCGCGACGCCATCGCCGACGGGGTCGACGTGCGCGGCTTCTTCCACTGGACGGCGGTGGACAACTACGAGTGGAGCTACGGCCACGACGTGGCGTTCGGCCTGTTCGACCGCGACCGCAACCCGAAGGGCTCGGCGCAGCTGGCCAAGACGTGGGCGCTGGGCGCCGACGAGGCGACCGGCGGTCAGGCGCCGACGCTTCCCACCACCCCTCCGAAGGAGCACGATCGATGAGCACCGACCCCAAGGCCGCCGCCAAGGAGGCCACCGGCCGCCACGCCGCCACCTACGTCGCCGACGACATGCGCGTCGGGCTCGGCACCGGCTCGACCGTCCACTTCACGATCCTCGACCTCGGGGAGCGGGCCCGGGCAGGACTGCGCATCACGTGCACGGCGACCTCCGAGCGCACCGAGACGCTGGCGCGCCAGGTTGGCCTCGAGGTCGTGGCGCCCGACGCGATCGGGGCGCTGGACATCGCCATCGACGGTGCCGACGAGGTCGATCCCGACCTCAACCTGACCAAGGGCGGTGGCGGGGCGCACACCCGCGAGAAGATCGTGGCCTCGATGGCGCCGCGCTTCATCGTCGTCGTCGACGAGTCGAAGCTCGTCGAGCGGCTCGGCCCGTTCGGCACCCCGCTGGAGGTGCTCGACTTCGCGCCGGACACGACGGCGGGCTTCGTCACGCAGCTCGGCGCCGCCGACGTGACGACGCGCCCCGAACGCTCCGACAGCGGCAACCTGTTGATGGACGCCCACTTCGGCGCCATCGAAGACCCGGTGGCGCTGGCCGCGAAGCTCGCCGCCGTGCCGGGGGTCGTCGAGCACGGCATCTTCGCCGGCACCCTCGTCGAGCGCGTCGTGATCGCCGGCGACGACGGCTCGGTGCGCGTCCTGATGCACTGACGCGTCGGCGCCGGTCGGCGTCAGCGGCGCCCGCGGTAGTGGGCGCGGCCGCCCACGGCGTCCTTGTTGAGGCGCTTCGACAGGTGCAGGCCCTCGAGCACGAACTCGACCGCGGCGGCGATGCTCGCCGGCGCCTCGTCTCCCTCGGTCAGGGCCGCCACCGGAGCCTCGAGCGCCGGGATCGCCCGGTAGGTGGCCAGGTACTCGTCGGTGGAGACGTCCTCACCGACGTGCACGACGAGGTCCTCGTCGAACGGGTCGAGCACCGGGCGCACCAGCTCCATGGGGCACCGTTCCTTGAACACCGCCAGCACGGCCGACGAGATCAAGTGGTCGATGATCGCCTCGTCACGGCCCTCCTCGATCGACTCGATCTCGACCTTGCCCATGGTCGACGCCACGAGGGCGTCGATGTCGGTGACCCGCGGGATGACGTCGGTTTCGCCCGAGAGCAGGGCCCGGCGCGCGGCGTTGGCGACCAAGGTCTCCATGTTGGCGATGGTCAGCCGCACCGACACGCCGGATCGCTGGTTGAGGTGCGGACTCTGGCGCGCCAGGTGCGAGAGCGAGGCCACCACCTCCGCCATGTAGGTCGGGATGCGCACCTGCAGGCCCGATGTCTCGAGCGGGCGCATCTCGGCCATGGCGATGTCGACCTCGGTGTCGACCTCGAGCGGGTAGTGCGTGCGGATCTGCGAGCCGAACCGGTCCTTGAGCGGCGTGATGATGCGGCCCCGGTTCGTGTAGTCCTCGGGGTTCGCCGACGCGAACAGCAGCACGTCGATCGGCAGGCGGATCTTGTAGCCGCGCACCTGCACGTCGCGCTCCTCGAGCACGTTGAGCAGGCCGACCTGGATGCGCTCGGCGAGGTCGGGCAGCTCGTTGATGGCGAAGATGCCGCGGTTGGTGCGGGG
>CAZYKR010000387.1:0-2840 GCA_964648005.1 uncultured Iamiaceae bacterium | reverse complement strand
GTCTTGCCGGCATGACCGACCTCGGCTTCGCCCCGTTCGACGCGGATCACCACTACTACGAGGCCACCGACGCCTTCACCCGCCACATCGACCCGAAGATGGCCAAGCGGTGCATGCAATGGGCCGACATCGGCGGCAAGCAACGGCTGCTCGTGGGCGGCAAGGTCAACAAGTTCATCCCGAACCCGACGTTCGACCCCATCGCCGCACCGGGCAGCCTCGAGGACTACTTCCGGGGCCGCAACACCGACGGCCTCGACCTCAAGACCATGTTCGGCGAGCTCGACCCGATCAGCGAGCACCCCGAGTACCGCGACCGTGCCGCCCGCGTCCGCCAGCTCGACGAGCAGGGCCTGGCCGGGGCGCTGCTGTTCCCCACCCTCGGCGTCGGCATGCAGGAGGCGCTCAAGCGCGACCTGCCGGCGCTGCACGCCGCCTTCGCCGCCTTCAACGCCTGGCTCGACGAGGACTGGGGCTTCGACCGGGGCGACGGCCGGCTCTACGCCGCGCCGATGATCACGCTGGCCGATCCGGCGCTGGCCGAGGCCGAGGTGGCCCGGGTCCTCGGCGCCGGCGCCCGCCTGCTCGTCATGGTGCCCGGCCCCGTGCCCGACGGCGGCGACGGCTACGTCTCGCCCGCCCATCCCAAGTTCGACCGGGTGTGGGGCCTGATCGCCGAGGCGGGCGTGCCGATGGTGCTGCACGCCGGTCTCAGCGGCGTCGCCCACTACGGCTCGTTCTGGCGCACGACCGAGCCGGGCGCCGGCAGCAGCGGCGGCTTCGAAGGGTTCAAGCACGCCTCGTTCCCGCTCGTCGCCTTCGCCGACCGTGGCATCTCCGACACCTTGGCGTCGATGGTCTGCCACGGCCTGCTCACCCGGTTCCCCGCCCTGCGCATCGCCTCGATCGAGAACGGCGCCATGTGGGTGCCCGACCTGCTGCGCAACCTCGCCGCCGCCTACGGCAAGATGCCCTTCGCCTTCGACGAGCACCCCGTCGAGCAGTTCCGGCGGCAGGTCTGGATCTCGCCGTACTACGAAGACGACATGGGGCTCCTGCGCGACGCCGTCGGCATCGACCGGCTGATGTTCGGCTCGGACTTCCCCCACACCGAGGGCCTGCCCGACCCCTGCGCCTTCGTCAAGGACATCCCGGAATTCGACGCCGCCGAGACCGAAGCGGTCATGCGCACGAACGTGCTCGAGTTCCTCGGCATCGACTGACCCGCTCGGGACCTGTCACACCCCCGGGCTTGTCTGGGGGCATGGACCCCGACACCTTCACCCCCGTAGACGAGCACCTCTTCCACGTCCAGGCCGTCATCGACCGCCACGGCGTGTTCCACATGTGCGTGCTCGGCGATCAGTTCCTGCCCGACTACCAGTACACGATCGGCTTCGTGCACCTCGACCATCCCGAGCTCACGATGTTCGGCCTGGCGCCCGACGACGGCGCCGCCGTGCTGCAGCACCTGTTCGAGCGCGTGCGCGACGGTGAGCGCTTCGAACCCAGCGACGAGGTCGACCACATCGTGTTCGGCCGGCCCATGCGGTTCCTCGATGTCCCGATCGAGCACTACACCGAGCCTCGGTGCGTGCTCGCCGGCATCCCGACGTACCTGGCGCACACGAGCGGTGTGCTGCCCGAGCGTGCGGCACTTCAGGTCGTGTGGGCCGACCCCGCCGGCCGCTTCCCGTGGGAGCCGGGGGTCGACCCGTCGGTGCGACGCGACCAGCCGGTGCTCGTGCGAGGTGATGCTCCGGTGCGCCGCCCGCCGCTCCCGCGTCCCATCGACAACAGCTGCCGCTGCGACGAGTGCCGCCTCGAGCGCGCAGCCGGCCGTCGACGCGGCGCATGACCCGGTCAGGGGATGACGATGTCGAAGTCCGGGTCGACCGGCGCCAGCACCGCCACGAGCTGACCGAGCACCTGCGGGTCGCCGTCGACCGTCACGGTCCCGTCGGCCATCGCCCCCGCCAGGTCCAGCGCACCCGTGACCAGCGCGATGAGGGCGGTCCGCTCCAGCGCGAACACCGTGACCCCGTCGGGCACCGGACCGTCGCCGACGGCTCGGTGGTGCAGGGCGCCATTGCGCAGCTCGACGACGTGGGTGGTCCCCTCGTCGGTGATCCGCCACCCCATCCGCAGGTGCTCGTCCCAGGCTCGGGGGCCGTCGACGCGCACGGCGAGGCTGTCGAAGACTTGGTCGACGGTGAGGGCGTTGAGCATGTCGGGCGACACGCTCACCGGGGTGCCGAAGCTGCCGGCACGCAGCTCGGCCGCCCCGGCCAGGAAGGCGTTGCGCCACGTCCCGTTCTCGGCACCGAAGCCGAGCTGGTCGAACACGTCGGCCAGCAGCAGACGGGCCTCGGTGTCGCCGGGGTCGGCGAACACCAAGTGCTTGCCCACCTCGGCGCACCACCGGTAGTCCCCGTCGTCCCAGGCCCGTCGCGCCACGGAAAGCGCACCGTCGCGCCCGCCCATCGCCGCCACGTACCGGGTGGCGGCCTCGGTCGGCGGGTGCGCCCACAGGTTGGCCGGGTTGGCGTCGTACCAGCCCATGTAGCGCTGGTAGATCGCCTTGATGTTGTGGCTGACCGAGCCGTAGTAGCCGTGGGTGTGCCACTGCGCCTCGAGCGCCGGCGGCATCGGCAGCACCTCGGCGATCTCGGACCCGGTGAAGCCCTGGTTGATCATGCGCAGCGTCTGGTCGTGCAGGTACTGGTACATGTCACGCTGCGACGCCAGGAACTCGACCGAGCGCTCCCGCCCCCACGTCGGCCAGTGGTGCGAGGCGAACACGACATCGAGCTCGGCACCCCACAGGTCGATCGTCTCGG
>CAZYKR010000386.1:0-2841 GCA_964648005.1 uncultured Iamiaceae bacterium | reverse complement strand
AGCGGTCCGGGCGAGACGCCCTGGATGGAGACGACTCCGTTGCCGTCCTCGTCGAGGTGGTAGGGGTCCGACGCGTCGGCGTTGAGGGTGGCCTGGGCGTCTTCGTGGTACTGGAGCGCCTTGCAGTTCTCGGCACCGGAGGCGTTGACGCCGGTCGCCGGCGCCGTCGTCGACGTCTCGATGCCGCCGATGGCGCTGGCCAGCGCCGCCGCGTCCGTGGCGTTGTCGGCCTCGGCGGGTGCGGGCTGCGCGCCGGCGCCGGTGGCGACCTCACCGCCGCCGCTGCAGGCGGCGACCACGAGCGCACCGGCCGTCAGCAGCGCCGCGCCGACGGCGGCGCGACGTCGCATCCGTGGGTTGTCGTCGTGGTGTGGCATCGCCGCTCCCTCGCCCGAAGCTGCCCGCTCGTGCGACACCGACCCTCCGGCGCCGCACCTGCGGTCCTTGCGTTGTCGGCGCAGACAGCCCCGGCCTTGAGCAGGGGTTTCTCCCGGGTGCAGGATCGGGACATGGCGAGACGGATCGATTGCTGGGCCGACGTGTGCTGCCCGTTCACCTATGTCGGCCTGGTGCGGCTGCTGGCGGCGCGCGACGAGCGCGGGGCCGACGCCTCGGTCGTCGTGCACGCCTGGCCGCTCGAACTGGTCAACGACCGCCCGCTGGACCCGCACCACGTCGGTCGGGAGATCGAGGCGATCGTGGCGTCGGTGGCACCCGACCTGTTCACCGGCTTCGATGCCTCGACCTTCCCGGCGACCTCCCTGCCGGCGATGGCCTTGGCAGCCCAGGCGTATGCCGCCGGTGGCGCGGACCTCGGCGAAGCGGTGTCGATGGAGCTCCGACGTGCGGTGTTCGAATCCGGCCGTGACGTGTCGCAGCCCGAGGTGCTCGACGCCATCGCCGCCGCGCACGGTCTCGAACGGGCCGACGACCACGGCGCGCACGTGCCGGCGGCCGTCGCGGCGGACTTCGCCGACGGGCGTGCTCGCGGGGTCGTCGGCTCGCCCCACTTCTTCGTCGAGGGCGCCGACTGGTTCTGTCCGGTGCTCGAGATCAGCCAGAGCGACGGGGTCTTCCATGTGGAGACGAGCCCGGAGGCGGTGGCCACCTTCCTCGACACCTGCCTGGGGCCGGACGCCTGATCGGACGCTCGGCCGGTGCCTGATCTGCGCCTTTTCGGGGCCCGATCGGGACGCCCGATCGGCGCCTCGGCGCGTGGGTGCTTGTTCCCGACCCGCCGGCGCGGCGAAGCTGTGGGGCGCGTGCGTGCACGCGTCGACGTAGCCCGGTCGCCGGAGGCGGATGTGAGGGGGGCCAGCGGCTGCGAACCGACAGGAGACCTCGTCATGCCCCATCGCCGCGCCCTGTGTGGCCCCGCCTCCCGCCGCCGTCGGTTGCTGCCCGCTGTGATCGGGATGGTCCTGGCGTTCGTGGGTGCCATCGCCCTGGCGCCGACCGCACTCGGCCAGCAGAGCTCGTCGACGGTGGCGCCGTCGACGACGGCACTGGTCATCGGCGGCGGCAGCTCGCCGTCAACCAGCACCAGCGCCAGCAGCCAGCCGCCCGCCGACGACGCCACGACGGAGACCACCGAGGCGACCGACGAGACCGAGGCTGTGCCGCTGCCGGTCGCCGGTGGGAGCTCGTTCCCCGCTGAGACGGTGGCGAGCGTGCCGCCGACCGGCGCGGAGGCGCCCTTGGCGCTGGGTGCCGTCTACAAGGTGACCGGGAGCTCCGACGACAACCCGACGATCGCCGTGCAGTTCCGGGAGCCGTTCGAGCTGCCGACCGATGCGGAGTACCGGGTCAGCGTGCTCGTCGGCAACCCGACGGCGCGCCGGATGCGGTCGTCGATGCTCGTCACCGACGGCGACCTGACGAGCCGCGTCGAGATCGGCGACGGGGCCAGCTTCGAGCAGGTCACGCCGGTGCCGCCCCCGACGTTCGACCCCTCGGGCCTGGCGGCGCTGACCGTGCCGATCGTCGAGGCGCCTGCTGGCGGCGCGCTGTGGGTCGAGGTCGTGTACGGCGACGGCTTGGCCATCTCGCCGTACTACTCGCTCGACGCCGTGCTGGGTCGATCATCCGACGGCAAGGTGGCGTCGTCACCCTTCGGTCGGGTGGCGACCGCCGACGGTGGCCCGTCGGACGAGACGGCGACGATGCCGCCCGGGCCCCGGCTGACGGTCGTGAACCAGTCGATCATCCTCGAGTCGACGACGCCGACCGCCACCGAGCTGCTGGGGCGGCCGGTCACCTCGGCGACCGATGTCATCGTCATCGCGCCGGACTTCGCCGACGACGCCGCCCGCACCGCCGAGATCCGGGTGGACCGCACCACCGGCGCCATCACGCTGCTCGACGGCCTGACGACCCCGCCCGAAGACCGCAGCGACGCCAGCCAGACGTGGATCGTGGAAGGGCTGCCCGCCGATCCGTCGGCCCCGGGGCGCGTCGTGTTCGACCTCGGCGCCGTGCTCGACGCCCTCGGCGTGACCTCGGACGCCGCCGGCCCGGCCCTGGGTCTGCGGCGCGAGTTCGTCCTGTCCGACGGGGCCAACGTCACGGCGGACGCGGTGCTGGCGACGACGGCGTGGTTCGCCGCCAACGCCGTGGTGGAGTCGACGGCGCCGCCGATCAGCTCCGTGGCGGGTGCCGAGACGACGACATCGTCGTCGACGCCGTCATGGCTCACCCCGGCGTTGATCGCCGCCGGCGTAGCGCTCGTGCTGGTGCTGTTGTCGGTGGTGGTCATGCTGCGTCGCCGCAAGGCCGACGCCGACGCGGCCGACGTGCTCGGCGCCATGGCGGCCGAGGTGGAGGAGCAGCGTCGCACCCGGG
>CAZYKR010000385.1:0-2888 GCA_964648005.1 uncultured Iamiaceae bacterium | reverse complement strand
GCGGGTCACCCTCGCCGAGGGCATCCGTCGGGCGCTCGCATGACCGGCGTCGCCGTCGGCTATTTACACGTCGAGCAGACCGCCGAGATCTTCACCAACAGCCTCGGCGCCATGCTGTGGCTGCAGGGCGCACGCACGGACACCCGGCTCATCACCGACGTCCTCACCCAGCAGTCCGGCGTCAACGTCGCCCACGGCCGCAACGAGCTCGTCCGGCGCTGGCTCGACGAGACCGACGCCGAGTGGCTGCTGATGCTCGACGCCGACATGGGGTTCAAGGCCGACCTCCCCGACGCGCTGCTGTCCATGGCCGACGGGGACCCCGAGTCGCCGGTCTACACGCCGGTCATCGGCGGGCTGTGCTTCGGCGTCGACCGCGGCGCAGCGTTCCCGACGCTCTACGGCTTCCAGCGCCTGCCCGACGGGCGCCGGCGCACCGTGCGCGCCGAGACGTACCCGTCGGGCGTGATGCTCGAGGTCGGCGCCACCGGGGCCGCCTGCCTGCTGATCCACCGGCACGCCGCCCAGGTCGTCCGCGACAACGCCTACAACCCGACCTACCTGTGGTTCCAGGAGACCGAGCTCGAGGGCGAGCGCTGCGGCGAGGACATCACGTTCTGCATCCGCATCCGGTCGGCCGGGTTCCCGGTGTTCGTGCACACCGGCATCGAGCTCGACCACCAGAAGGCCCAGGTCGTCAACGCCGACCTGTACCGGTCTCAGCGAGCGGCGGCCGGGCTGGCCGCCGAGGTCCCCGTGGAGTTCCCGTGAGCATCCCGATCCTCAACGTCGAGCGGCGCTGGTACTGCCCGAACTGCACCGTCACCGACGTCACGCGCCGGGCCGACGTGCACCAGCAGATGCACAACTGCCGGGGGCTGCGGGGCCTGATCGCTCCGCTGCTCGAGGTCGGCACCCAGGCCAAGGTCGTCGCCCGCGAGCGGGAGGACTACATCGGCCGCGAGGACGTCCAGTACGACGGCGAGGGCCGCCCGGTGATGTCCGTCGAGACCGTCCGCGACGAGGGCAACGACCTGCTGGTCCTCGCCCCCGTAGCCACAGCCACGCTCCGCGACTGAAAGGGGCCCGCCATGCCGGACCAGGAGCTGATCGCCCGCCTCGAGGCCAAGCGCGAGAAGTACGTCGCGCACCTGGCCGGCATCGACGAGGCGCTCGAGGAGGCGCGCAGCGCGCCCGACCCCGAGCCGCCCGTCGACGTCGACGAGGACGCCCCCGCCGTCACTGCCGAGGCCGGCCTGGCCGAGGCGCACGCCGTCTCCGTCGATCGCTGAGGACTCGTCATGGCCTGGTCGAACTCGAAGATCTTCCGCCCGTTCATCGCCGACGTGCTCGACAACACGACGGCGATCGACCTGGGCTCGGACGTCCCGAAGGCGGCGCTGTACAACAACAGCATCACGCCGTCGCAGGACGTCACCAGCGCCCTGTCGGCGTACAACGCCGCCACGTCCCAGTGGCTGACCGCCAACGAGGTCACGGACGCCACGAACTGGGTCGCGGGCGGTCGGGCGCTCGGGTCGACGTCGCTGAACTCCGGCTCGGCCGGCATCGTCTTCTACGACGCCGCCGACCTCGCCGGTGGCGGCACCCTGACCCTGTCCAACGTCTACGGCACCCTCGTCTACGACGACACGATCACCACCCCGGTGGCCGACCAGGGCATCTGCTTCAACTACTTCGGCGGCGCGCAGTCGGTCACCGGCGGCACGTTCACCATCGTGTGGCACGCCAACGGCATCTTCCGGATCACCCTCTGATGCGGCGCGCGATCGTCGCGGCGTCGGCCGCGGTACTCGTCCTCGCCGGCGGCGTCACCGTCGCCGCGGCGACGAGCACCGCGCCCGCGCCGGTCACGCAGGACGAGGCGCGCGCGGCGATCGCGCAGCTGCAGGCCTACGTCGAGCAGCCGCTGCCGACGGTCACCGAGACCGTCACGGTCACCGCGCCGCCGGCGCCCGCCTCGAGCAGCCCGGCCCCGGCGACGAGCTCGGCCGCGCCCACGCCGAGCGCTACGACGTCGAGCCCGGCTCCGACGCCCACGGGTGCGATCGGCGGGAACCTCGGCATCTACGCGCCGCCGGTCCTGACCAACCCGGTCACCATCCGGATCGCAGCGTCGGGCGGCACGTACTCGCAGCCGTCGAACGTCGACTGCCTGTTCGTCGCGCCCGCTATCCTGACCGGCCCGGCAACGCTGGCCGGCTGCGACGACCGCGTCCTGATCGGCGCGCAGGTCGGCGGCCGCACCACCGTCCCGTCCGGCTCCTACGACGGCCCCGCGCGCGGCATCCGCCTCAGCGACTCGGGCTCGAGCGACACCGGCCGCGACCACATCGAGGGCGTGCGCTTCCTTGCCGGCACGTACAACAGCGACGCGATCCAGATCGCGTTCCGCTCGACGAGCAACCGCACCGTCACCCTGCAGAACATCCGCGTCGAGTCGACGACCTACGGGTCGAAGGCGACCGTGCACGCCGACGCCCTACAGGTCTGGGGCGGCCCGAAGCAGCTTCGCGTCTGGGGCTGGGTCAGCCTCGACGGGCGCTACCAGGGCTGGTACCTCGACGACTCCGACGGCCGCACCCCGCCCGCCACCGGCCCCGGCTGGGAGGTCGGGAACGTCTTCATCCGCCTCACCGGCCCCGCCGCCTCCTACGCGCTGACGCAGCGCGAGGCCGCCCGCGTCGGCACCCGCAACCTCGGCCCCGTCTACACCCTCGGGTCGAAGTACACGGCGAACAGCAACCCGTCCTACAGCTCGTGGCCGACGTCGAACCTGTTCGAAGGGCAGACCCCGCCGGTCGACTTCGTGCCCGCGTCGCTGTGGGCCACCGGCTCGTACATCTCACCCTGGAGCTGACGTCCCG
>CAZYKR010000384.1:0-2943 GCA_964648005.1 uncultured Iamiaceae bacterium | reverse complement strand
GGTCACCGGCGCCCCGCACGACCTGCCACAAGAGCCGCGCAAGCGCACCGACGGTCGGCCATTGCCGGGCGTCGAGGTGCGCATCGTCGACGCGGACGGCGATCCGCTGGCGGCGGGCGAGCCCGGCGAGATCTGGACCCGTGGCCCGGACCTGTGCGCCGGCTACACCGACCCGGCGTTGACGGCTCGCACCTTCACCGAGGACGGGTGGTACCGCACCGGCGATGTCGGGGTGCTCGACGCCGACGGCTGGCTGACCATCACCGACCGGTTGAGCGACGTGATCATCCGCGGCGGTGAGAACATCTCGGCCGCCGAGGTGGAGGACGTGCTGCTGCGCATGGGCGGCGTCGCCGAGGTGGCCGTCGTCGCCGCGCCCGACGAGCGGTTGGGCGAGCACGCCTGCGCCTTCGTCCGCCTCGTCGATCCGGCGGCGGTGCCTCCCGAGCTGGCCGACCTGCAGGCGCACCTGGCCGACGCCGGCCTCGCCAAACAGAAGTGGCCCGAGGAGCTGCGCGTGGTGGCCGACTTGCCCCGCACCGCGTCGGGCAAGGTCCGCAAGACCGACCTGCGCGCCCAGCTACGCACGCCCTGACCGCACCCGTTCCCGTGGTGCCCAGCCGCGCATGCCCGGGTGGACACCACAGGATCGGGGTGGTTGCGGGTTCTCGGTTCGGGCTACGGGTCCTTGGGGAGGCCGAGGAGGCGTTCGGCGACGATGTTGCGCTGGATGTCCGACGTGCCGCCGGCGATCGACAGCGCCCGGTTGCCGAGGAAGCCGCCGATCCACAGCGCCGCTTCGCCGGCGTCGACAGCGCCGTCGGGCCCGGCCAGCAGCAGGCCGACCTCCTGCACGTGCTGCTCGTGCGCCGTCGCCAGCAGCTTGCGCACGCTCGACTCCGCGCCGGGCTCGGCGCCCGCCAACGCCCGCAGCGTCGTCCGCAGCCCCAGCACGGCGACGGCGTGCGCCTCGGCCACCAACTCGCCGATCCGATCCGGCTGCTCGGCGGCGGCGGGCGACGCCAGCACGACCTCGAGCCCGGGCCCGAACGACGAGCCCGAGCCCATCGAGACCCGCTCGTTCGCCAGCGTGGTGCGCGCCGCCTCCCAGCCGCCGCCGACAGCACCGATCACGCAGTCGTCGGGCACGAAGACGTCGTCGAAGAACACCTCGTTGAACAGCGCGGCGCCGGTCAGCTCGCGCAGCGGGCGGATGTCGATGCCGGGCGACGCCATGTCGACGACGAACGCCGTGATGCCGTCGTGCTTGGGGGCGTCGGGGTCGGTGCGGGCGACGAGCATCCCCCACTGGGCGATGTGGGCCATCGTCGTCCACACCTTCTGGCCGGTGATGCGCCACCCACCCGCGGCGTCGTCGCGCACCGCCCGGGTGCTGAGCGACGCCAGGTCGGACCCGGCCCCCGGCTCGGAGAACAGCTGGCACCACAGCACCTCGCCACGCAGGGTCGGCGGCAACCAGCGCTGCTGCTGCTCGTCGGTGCCGTGGGCGATGAGCGTCGGCAGCACCCACGCCCCCACCTGCAGGTGCGGGCGACGCAGGCGCGCCGCGGCGAACTCCTCGTCGATGACGATCTGCTCGACGGGCGACGCGTCGCGCCCCCACGGCGCCGGCCAGTACGGCACGAGGTAGCCGGCGTCGGCCATGGCGGCGTTCCACGTCTCCTTGGGCCGCGCCTGGGTCTCGGCGACGAAGGCGCGCACCTCGGCGCGCACCGCGTCGGCCTCGGGGGGTAGCTCGACGGCCAGCGAACGGCGCACGCCGTTGCCGACGAGCCGGGCCACCTCGGGACGCCATCGAGCGGCACCGCCGACGAGCTGCGCCGTCGCCAACGCCCGCCGCAGGTAGAGGTGGGCGTCGTGCTCCCACGTGTAGCCGATGCCGCCGAGCACCTGGATGCAGTCCTCGGCGACCCGGCGGGCGGCGTCGGGCACGACGGCGCCGACGATGGCCGCCGCCAACTCCCCCTCGCCGCCGGCGTCGGCGTCGACCAGTGGTGCCCGTGCTGCATCCCACGTCACGGCACGCGCCGCCTCGGTGGCGAGCAGCATGTCGGCGCAGCGGTGCTTGACCGCCTGGAACTGTCCGATGGGGCGACCGAACTGCACGCGCTCGCAGGCATAGGCCGCCGCCGTGTCGACACACCACTGCGCCGCACCGACGAGCTCGGCGGCCGCCAGCACGGTGAGCAGGCGATCGGGTGCGGCGCCGGCGTCGAGCGTGCGACCGGCGCCGGTGATCGTCACGGCCCCGAGGTCGCGTGCCCCGTCGACGCCCGGGAGCGGCTCGACCGTCACCTCGTCGGCGTCGAAGACGGCCCAGCCGTCGGCACGCTCGAGCAGGAACACTCCGGCGTGGCAGGCGCCGAGCACGGGCCGCACGACACCGTCGCGCTCGGGGGCGCAGCCGATGGCGCCGATGACCTCTCCCGCTGCGAGCGCCGGCACCAGGTCGTCGCCGCCCCACGCCGCCAACGCCGCCGCCACGGTCACGGTCGGCAGGATCGGGCCCGGCGCGCAGGCGCCGCCGAGCTCCTCGAGCACCACCGTCAGCTCGGCCAAGCCGTAGCCGTCACCACCGAGCTCGACGGGCAGGTGGACACGCAACCAGCCGGCGTCGACCAGCTCTGACCACCACGACGGCAGCGGCACGACCCCGCCGTCGGCCTCGAGCATCGCCTTCGCCTCGGCCGGATCGACCCGTCCCTGCGCCCAGCGCCGCACCGCCCGGTGCAGCTCGGTGTGCTCGTCGCTGATCCCCAGAGTCCCCATGACCTGACGATCGTGTCATATGCGCGGCCCGACCGGCACGACGCCGACCAGCGTCACGGATTGAGGCCGTGACCCACGCAGGTGGTCTGCGCCGTGGCGGGTGACGCCACCGTCGCATCGGGACACGTCGTCGACCCGTACACCGCCGTCGCC
>CAZYKR010000383.1:0-2951 GCA_964648005.1 uncultured Iamiaceae bacterium | reverse complement strand
GCACGCACGTCGGGCTCTTCGAGTACGAGGACGGGCATCCGTGGCACACCGACGCCGCCATCGTCCCCGCCTATGCCGACCCCGCCGAGATCCCCGGCATCGAGGACCCCGGCACCCGCATGCTGCGCACCGCCACGCACGCCATCGAGTACCGGCCCGGCACCCGCTGGGCGCAGGCGGCGACGATCACCCTCGTCGACCCGGACGACGGCGACCGGGTGATCGAGCTCGACCCGGTGCTGCGGTTCCACATGCGCGGCATCGGCTACCGCCACCCGGTGTGGGGCCACGGCCTGTGGCACGGCGACCTGGCGATCGGCCGTGACGACTTCCGTCCCGATGATCTCGACCCGCTGGCGATCGACTGCTCGCACGTGCAGCAGGTGGTGCGGGCTCGCTGCGGCGACGACCACGGCATCGGCGTGCTGGAGCAGTACAGCCTCGGGCCGCACGCGCCGAGCGGGTTCACCGCCTTCGACGACGGCGCGCCCTGCTGAGCGCCGGCGGGGTCACCCGCTCAGATCACAGCGGCTCGGTCAGCTGCATGATCGAGAAGAAGCCGCCCTGGGGATCGTTGAGCACGGCGAACCGCCCCGGCGGGATGTCGGTCGGCGGTACGGGCACCTGCCCACCGAGCTCGGTGCAGCGCGCCGCCGACGCGTCGCAGTCCTCGACGGCGAAGTACACCATCCAGTGGTTCGGTAGGTCGGCGGGCCAGTCGTCGCCGACCATCGGCATGAGGCCCCCGACCGGCTTCCCGTCGAGCAGCCACGTGAGGTAGTCGCCACCGGTCGGCATCGGGTCGCGCTGGATCGTCCAGCCGAACACGGCACCGTAGAAGGCGATCGACTCGTCCACGGCCCGCGTCGTCAGCTCGTTCCACACCAACGCGCCCGGCTCGTTCACCAACTCGGCGCCGATGCTCTCCTTGGGCTCCCAGATCGAGAAGAAGCACTGGCCCGGGTCCATCGCCAGGGCCATGCGCCCGGCGTCCATCACGTCCATCGCCGGCGCCACGATGGCGCCGCCGGCCGCCTCGATCTGCGCGACGGTCGCGTCGACGTTCGCCACGGTGACGTACGTGGCCCACGCCACCACACCCGGCACCTGCTGATCGGCGAGCGCCGCCACCGTCTTCCCGCCGAGCGTCGCCATCGAGTAGCGCCCGATCTCGGGCGACCCCAGCTCGATCGACCAGCCGAACAGCTGCGAGTAGAAGGCGATCGCACCCTCGAGGTCGGAGGTGCCGATGTCCACCCACGACGGCGTTCCAGGGGCGTGGCTCGTGACGACAGGCATGGCGATCTCCTCGGGATCGGGTGTGGGGCACACGGTATCGACCCGGTGTGACACAGGCCCGAGGCACAGCCGGCCCGATCCCCCTTGACATTGACGCGGGGTCAAGGGGCCAGGCTGCACGAGATCCCCATCGGAAGGAGTCACCCATGGACGACGGCACCATCGTGGTCCGGAGCCTGCGCAAGGCCTTCGGCGACGTCGACGTGCTGCGCGGCGTGGACCTGGACGTGCCCCGCGGCAGCGTGGTGGCGCTGCTCGGTTCGAACGGCGCCGGCAAGACGACGGCCGTGCGGATCCTGGCGACCCTGCTGCGCGCCGACGCCGGCACGGCGAGCGTCAACGGGTTCGACGTGGCGACCGAACCGGCGCAGGTGCGGGCCTCGATCAGCCTCACCGGGCAGTTCACCGCCGTCGACGACGTCCTCACCGGGCGTGAGAACCTCGTCCTCGTGGCGAAGCTGCGCCACCTCGCCGACCCGGCGACGATCGCCACCGAGCTGCTCGACCGGTTCGCCCTGACCGATGCCGCCGACCGGCGCGCCAGCACCTACTCGGGCGGCATGCGTCGCCGCCTCGACATCGCCATGAGCCTGATCGGCGACCCGCCCGTGCTGGTGCTCGACGAGCCCACCACCGGGCTCGACCCCCAGGCGCGCCTGACGGTGTGGGAGACGATCGAACAGCTCGCCGGTTCGGGCACCACCGTGCTGTTGACCACCCAGCACCTCGAGGAGGCCGAACGCCTCGCCGACCGGATCGCCATCCTCCACGAGGGTCGGATCATCGTCGACGGCACCCTCGCCGAGCTGCGGGCGCTGCTGCCGCCGGCGGAGGTCGTGTACGTGGAGCAACAGCCCACGCTCGAAGACGTCTTCCTCGCCGTCGTCGGCGCATCCACCGGGGCACCCGTCGGCGACCACACCCAGGAGGTCTCGTCATGAGCTCGACGTTCGTCACCGACACGGTCACCCTCACCGGCCGGTCGCTGCGCCACATCACCCGCAGCCTCGACACCATCATCACGACGGTCATCACGCCGATCGCCATCATGTGCCTGTTCGTCTACGTCTTCGGCGGCGCCATCGACACGGGCACCGAGTCCTACGTGGACTACCTGCTGCCCGGCATCTTGTTGATCACGATCGCCTCGGGCATCGCCTACACCGCGGTGCGGCTCTTCGCCGACGTGCAGAGCGGCATCTTCGAACGGTTCCAGTCCATGCCGATCGCCCGGTCCGGGGTGCTGTGGGCTCACGTGCTGACCTCGGTCGCCGCCAACGCCACCTCGGTGGCGATCGTCGTGGTGGTGGCGCTGGCGATGGGCTTTCGCAGCGGCGCCGGCGTGCTGGCCTGGCTGGCGGTGGCCGGCATCTTGGGCGTGTTCCTGCTGGCGCTGACGTGGGTGGCGGTGATCCCCGGCCTGACGGCCAAGACGGTCGACGGGGCGGGGGCCTTCGCCTACCCGATCCTGCTGCTGCCGTTCATCAGCTCGGCCTTCGTGCCGACCGACACGATGCCCGGACCGGTCCGGGCGTTCGCCGAGCATCAGCCCGTCACCTCGATCGTGGACGCCATCCGCAGCCTGCTCGCCGGCCAGCCCGTCGACGCCGACATCTGGGCGGCGCTGGCCTGGTGCGTCGGGATCCTGCTCG
>CAZYKR010000382.1:0-2971 GCA_964648005.1 uncultured Iamiaceae bacterium | reverse complement strand
GCCCGCCGCCGGCGTCGGTGAGCCGGCCCTTGACCTCGTTCCACAGCCCGGCGCGGGTCAGGCACGACTCGACGAGGTCGTCACGGTCGTGATGGCTGGCCTTGATGCCGGCGAGCTTCAGTCCGGCGACGACGTTCTCGTAGATGGTCATCGCCGGGAACGGGTTCGGCTTCTGGAACACCATGCCCACGCGCAGCCGGGTGTCGGCGGGACGCAGGTCCTCGCCGTAGATGTCCATGCCGTCGAGCAGCACCTGGCCCGACAGCGCCGCGGACGGCACGAGCTCGTGCATGCGGTTCAGGATCCGCAGGAAGGTGGACTTGCCGCAGCCCGACGGCCCGATCAGGGCCGTCACCTGCCGGGCGGTCATCTCGAGCGAGATCCGCTCCAGCACCTTGTTGGAGCCGAACCAGGCGCTCACCTCGAGCGCCCGCAGCGTGGCCGGCTCGCGTTCGGCCACGGCGCCGGGATCGGTGCGCACGTCGGGGGAGAGCAGCGTCATGGCAGGTCGTCTCCGGGGTCGGCGGCGTCGCGCCGCAAGAACTTGGTGAGGCCCCACCCGGCGAGGTCGCGGCGCGCCGCGCCCTGCCGGCCGCCGATGATGCGGGCGAGGGTGAACAGGATCAGCACGAGCACGATGAGCACGAAGGCGCCGGTCCAGGCCCGGGCCACCTCGGCGTCGACCGAGCTGCGGATGGGGAAGTAGACGAACAGCGGCAGGTTGTCCTGCGCGCCCGACATCGGGTTCGGGTTGAGCAGCTTGTTGCCGAACGCCGTGAGCAGCACCGGCGCCGTCTCGCCGATGGCGCGCGCCGTGCCCAGGATGACCGCCGTCACGATGCCGGTGCGCGCCGTCGGCAGCACGACCTTCGTCACGGTCCGCCACTGGGACGAGCCGAGCGCCAGCGACGCCTCCCGAAGTCCGTCGGGCACCAGGCGCAGCATCTCCTCGGTGGTGCGCGTGATCGTCGGCAGCATCAGCACCGCCAGTGCCAGCGCCGCAGCGAAGCCCGAGAACCCGTAGCGCGACACCCACACGGCGTAGATGAACAGGCCGGCGACGATCGAGGGCAGGCCACTCATGGCGTCGATGACGAACCGCACGACGCGGGCGCCGCGACCGCCGATCTCGTTGAGGTAGATGGCGGTGAGCACGCCGAGCGGTACCGACAGCACCAGCGCGATGCCGACCTGCTGCAGCGTCCCGACGATGGCGTGCAGCGCACCGCCCGCCGTCGGCGGATCGAGCGGGCCCGCCGACTCGAGCGTCTCGGTGAAGAAGCCCAGGTGCAGCGCCTGCAGCCCGCGCACGGTGGTGTAGATGACGATCGACGCCAGCGGGATCACCGTGGCCAGCCCGCCGAGGGTCAACAGCAGCGTCATCACCCGGTCCTTGGCGACCAGGCGACCGTGGCGCTCGCGGGTGACGAGGAAGTAGATCGGCAACAGCAGCACGAGCCACACGATGGTGAAGCCTGGTTGGCCCGACAGCGGCGTCACCCGACCGAACAGCAGCCACGTCAGCGCGAACGCCGACAGGATCGACCCGACCAGCTCGCCCACGTCCGACCGCCGCCACGAGCGCGGGCGCAACGGCGTCTCGCCGCGACGGCGCGGCACGTCCGACGGTGGTGGCGCGGACGGAGGCGGCGCGTCCTGCGACGGCGTGCCGGGACGGACGTCGAGCTCGGCGCTCAGATCTCCACCCCCTTGCCGGAGCGGGACTTGGAGACGACGAAGCTCGCCACCATGTTCACCGCCAGGGTGATCAGGAACAGCGCCAGGCCGGCGGCCATCAACGCCGAGACGCCGAACGGCGTGGCCTCGGGGAACTCGATGGCGATCGTGCTGGCGACCGTCGACCCGCCCGGCTCGAGCAGTTGGGTGACGATCTTGTAGGACGGGCTGAGGATCAGCGCCACGGCGATCGTCTCGCCGAGCGCCCGTCCGAGGCCCAGCATCGAGCCGCCGACGATGCCGCCGCGGCCGAAGGGCAGCACGACGGTGCGGATCATCCCCCAGCGCGTGGCACCAAGGGCGAGGGCGCCTTCACGCTCGTAGGGCGGCGCCTGAGCGAACACCTCGCGCACGACCGAGGTCGTGATCGGGATCACCATCAGCGACACGACCAGCCCGCACATGAGCAGCGAGCCGCCGAACACGCGCTGGTCCGCCGAGAGGGGATGGAAGCCGCCGAGCCAGTTCGCCACCCAGTCGAAGGTCGAGAACATCTGGGGCTGCAGGTACTTGAGCCCCCAGATGCCGTAGATGAGGCTCGGGATGGCGGCCAGCAGGTCGACGAGGCCCGTGAGGAAGCCACGGAAGCGCCGCGGGGCGATCTCGTTGATGAACAGCGCCGCCGACACGGCGATCGGTACCGCGGTGGCCAGCGCGATCAACGCCACGACGGCGGTGCCGTAGAGCATCGCTGCCACGCCGAACTCCGTGGGTTCGGACTTCGTCCTCCAGTCGAAGGTCGTGAAGAAGCTGCCGCCGGCGACGTTGAGCGCCTGCCAACCGTTCACCAGCAAGAAGATGGCGATCACCGCCATCAACACGAGCGAGAGCGAGCCCGACGCGCCGGTGATGCGTCGGAAGCGCCGATCGCCGGTCGAGCGCGGCGAGGCGATCGCACGGGGGCGATCCTGGTCGGGGCCAGTCGGCTCGGCAGGCAGGTCGAGGGTGGTCACGGTCGCTCTCCGTCCCCTACAGGCGGGGAACGGCCGCATCTTGGTGAGGCGGGCTGAACCGTGGGCGAGGCGCAGGTGAACCGCAGCGGAACTCCCACGCAACTCCTGTCGCTGGGCAACCGGTGAGCACGCCACCACCCACAGTGCTTCGACACGCATCGTGTGCCAGACTCTGTGGAGGCACGGCGGAGCGCACCCGGTGTGGGGTGCAGGCCCCGGGGAGGTTGCCATGCCGACACGAGATCGATCGCTGCTCGGGGTGGGCGACGAACGACCGCCGC
>CAZYKR010000381.1:0-2980 GCA_964648005.1 uncultured Iamiaceae bacterium | reverse complement strand
CGGCGGCGCCGCGGGTCACGGTCGGGGTGCGGGTCGATCTCGACGTGCTCACAGGGTCGTCGCACGATCCGTTCGACCCGGCCTGGCTCGCCGACATCGCGGGCACCGGACCGGTTGGGCGCAACACGCTGCGGCGGCTGTTGTGTGACTCCACCATCGGCCGTGTCATCACCGCCGGCCGCGACCTGCCACTCAACCTGGGCGCCCAGACCCGGCTGTTCACCCAAGCCCAGCGCCTCGCCATGATCGCCCGTGACGGACCGACCTGTGTCGTGCCGGGCTGCACCGTGCCCGTCGACCGCTGCCAAGCCCACCACGTCGACCCCTACAGCAACGGCGGCGGCACCGACGTCGACAACGGCGCCCACATCTGCGACTGCCACCACCACTGCGTCCACGAAGGCAACAAACGCCTCGAACGCATCAACGGCCACTGGCAACTCATCGACAACCCACCCCACCACCAACGATCCCAACCCGCAACACGCCGCGCACCCCCCGAAGCCGCCTGACTCAACCCGTGCCGACACAGGTGTCGAGCATCTGGCCGAGGGCATCGCGCTCGGCGGTCGTGGCCGAGAGCTGCCAACGCACCTTGGTCGTGACCCAGCGCGTCGCCAGCTCGCACCACGACGACTGCTGTGGTGGCCGCCACGCATTGGGCAGCTTCGATCCCTTCGAGCGGTTCGACGACGCCGTCACCGGCAACAGGTTGCCGGGGTCGTTGGCGAAGGCGCGCCGCTGGTCGGCGCCGAACCGCCAGCCGCCGCTGTTGTGCGCGTTCTCGAGCGGCACCACATGGTCGATGTCGAGATCGCCCGGATCCGATGTCTCCACCCCGTCGTAGATCGACAGCCAGTCGCCTGCCACCACCGTGCACCCGCCGAACACGTCGATCTGCGCCGGCGTGCGGGAGTGCTCACGCAGCGCCTGCTGGCGGCCGTCGCACCCGTCGCCGTCGACGTCGGCCCAGTGCGGCCATTCGTCGCGCACGTACGGCCGGTCCGGTGTCGGCCGGTCGTCGATCACCAACGCCGCCAGATCGACGGTCCCCGCCGACCTCGGAGTCGGTGCGCCGGCATCGGCGGCGGCGGGAGTGGGCGCGGCAGTCGTCGCTGGAACGCTGCCGGAGGATCCTGCAGTTGTGGCGGCCGGCCCGGTCGGTGGAGCGCATCCGCCAGCCAGGATCGCCACGACAGCGGCGACGACCACCAGGGCGAGATGCCAACGGCGGGGCAGCGAAACCGGATGCCTCGTCGTGCTCATGGCGCTTGGATGAGTGTTCGGAGCCGGGCGTTCGTCCGTTGCTGAAGAACAGCCACTGCAACGGTTGCGACAGCGATCACCGCCGAGGCGATCACCGAGACCACGAGGGAGGCGAGCACGAGGACGATGCCCAGGACCATCGCTGCGGCCTGCCAGAAGCCGGTGGTGATCCACACCCATCGGCGCGCCTCGTCGAGGGTCAGGTCGAACTCGATCGTCTCCAGCGCACCCACCTCCCGACGTTCCCCGGGAGACGATAGAAGCGGAAGAACTTCGGTGGGCGTACGTGCCGTAGCCGGCCCCTATGCGTCGCCGGCACCCTTGCGGGCGAACAGTGCCAGGCCACCGGCCACCGCGAGGACGGCGATGCCTGCACCAGCGACGATCGGCACCACGTTCGACGACCCACCGTCCGCCCCGTCCGAGATCTGTACCTGCGCGGACTCGTCGTCAGCGGACGTGTCCGCTGCGGGCGTCGTCCCTGGCGTCGAACCGGAGGTCGGTGCTGCCGTCGTGCCAGGGGTCGACCCGTCCGTCGCCGGTGCCGTCGTCGCGGTCGTCGGTGCACCCGACGCATCCGGCGCGGCGGTCGTCGTGGGTGCTGCGCCGGCCGTCGTCGGCGGTGCCGCGGTCACGGTCGGGCGGGGCGTCGGCGAGGGCACTGTGGTCGGCGGCGCCGTGGTCGGCACCGGGCTCACGGCCTGGTTGTGGATGTACTCCGCCTTGGGGTTCTGCGCGGTGAACACCATCCGCCACGCCCCGGCCACCGGGAACGTGACCGACCCGGCGTAGTACCCGTCGGTCCCGGTGTAGGCCAACGCCACCGGTCCGACGGCCACGCCGGCCGGGCCGGTGCCGCTCACCGTTACGGTGGCGCCCTGCGTCACCGGATGGGTGTCGTTCTCGTAGATCAGACGGATGCGGTAGTCGACGGTGAGCGGCTTGGGCTCGCTCGTCGGCTGCAGCTGGAACTTGCCGAGTTCGCTGTGCGCGCCGGCGGGCGAAGCGGCGAGCCCGGCGAAGGCGACGACCACCCAGAGCACGCCGAGGACGAGCGCGCCAACGCCTGCGACCCGACGCCGAGTGGGCGTCACGTCAACCCGTGAAGGCCGGGCTGACCGTCGCGGCCGCGGCCGCCGAGGTCGTCGACGTGACGGCGGTGGTCGACGTGCTCGATGTCGGGGTCGAGCTCGACGTGGTCGTGGTGGGCGGTCGCTCCTGGAACAGCCCGGCGACGGCGCCATCGGGGTAGGCCTGGGTGAAGTACACGATGCGGTACTCGTCGGCGAAGTCGTGGAGCTGCTCGAACTGCTCGTCGGTGCCGGTGACGCATGTGTTGTGGCTGGCGCCGAAGTCGACGAGCACCGAGTCGTCGGTGCGGTTGAGGATCTGGACGCTCGTGACGCCGTCGAGCAGCTCGGTGCCCGACACCAGGCACAGCTGATCGCTCTCCTCGTGGTTGAAGTCGACGGTGCCGGTCGCGGAACCGTCGGGGTCGCCACCCGGCACCTGGGCGCCGTCGGCAGTGAAGTCGAGGTAGACGTGGTGCGCGTGGGCGACACCCGTGAACGACAGCACGCCCATCGTGGCGATGGCCCCGGCGGCGATGGCATGGGTGCGGCGCATGGTTCCTCCCGGCGCGTCCTGCGGCGCCGCCGACTGGCGTCGACGGCGCTGATCCGGGCCCATAGTCGCTGCGTGAGGGCGTCCGGTT
>CAZYKR010000380.1:0-2980 GCA_964648005.1 uncultured Iamiaceae bacterium | reverse complement strand
AGGCGGGCACGTCGCACGATGTGCACGGGCCGTTCGCCCCCGGACAGGTCGGGCACAGCACCGACGACGCCTTCCCCGCGTACGACCTGGAGGAGGCCAAGCGCCTGGCGGCCAGCTACGAGGCCCGCACCGGTGAGCCCATCCGCGCCACGTACCTGACGACGGGCAACGTGTTCGACCAGCAGATCGCCCAGCAGCTGACCGAGCAGTGGGCCGCGGCCGGCATCGACGTCACCACCGAGTCGTCCGATCTGGCGTCGCTGATCTTCTCGACCGTCAGCGGCGACTACCAGCTCGTCAGCTGGCGCAACTTCGGCGCACCCGATCCCGACGGCGAATACCTCTGGTGGCACAGCTCAGGCATCCTGCCGGCGCCGAAGATCTCGACCAACGTGGCGCGCTTCGCCGATCCGGAGATCGACGCCGCCCTCGACCGGGCCCGCGGCACCGACGACGACACCGTGCGCCAGGAGGCGTACGCCTCGGTCGTGCGCGAGCTGAACGACAACGTCGCCTACGTGTGGCTCGGACGGCCGACATGGGTGATCGCTGCCAAGCCCGAGGTGCAGGGCATCGGTGCCGCCGCCAACGGCAGCGGGGCGAACCTGGCCAACAAGACGTGGGTCGCCGACCTCTGGGTGGACCGGTAGTCATGGCGTCGTGTTGCGGCGGCGATCGCAGCGTGCTCGCCCGCGCGCTCGTCGACCGTCTCCCCGCCGGGCCCGTCGCGGGCGCCGTCGACCCCGAGCGGCCCCGACATCCCACCTCGCCCGCCGCGCCGCACCTCGCCATGGAGCGCCCCGAAGGCGGGCGGCCGACTGCAGCGCGCGCCGACCTGCTGGTGCTCGGCCCCGTCGCCACCGGGGTCCCGGGCGCGGCGCCCGCCGAGGCCATGGCCGTGCGCGACGGCCGCGTCCTGGCCGTCGGCACGATGGCGGACCTGGCCGACCTGCGCGCCACCGACACCGAGGTGCTCGACGCCGGCGACGGCGCCGTGATCCCCGGCCTGATCGAGCCGCACATGCACCTGTGGTCGACCGGCGTGTTCTACGGCTGGCTCGACTGCTCGGCCGAAGCCAACCCCACCTTCGATGCCGTGGTCGACCGCATCCGCGCCGCCGTGGCCGCCGCCGCCCCCGGCTCCTGGGTGTGCGGTCAGCTCTTCGACCCCAGCCGGTACCCGGGCGAGCCGACGCTCGACGCCGCCATCCTCGACCAGATCAGCACCGAGGTGCCGATCGTCGTCACCAACGCCTCGATGCACTTCGCCTACGTCAGCTCCACGGTGTTCGAACGCGTCGGGATCACGGCGGACACCCCCGATCCTCCGAGCGGCCGCTTCTACCGGCGCGACGGCAAGCTGACCGGCGTCGTCGGCGAGCTCAACGGGATGATGGCCATCCTCGGTCACCTGCCGCAGAAGTCCACCGACGAGCTGGCATCCTCGCTGCGGGCGATCATGAGCGAAGCGGCGTCGCGCGGGGTGACCTCGATGCGCGAGGCCCTGACCGGCGAGCTCCAAGGCGCCGGCGAGATCGCGCTCCTGCAGCAGATGAACGCTGCTCAGCAGCTGCCGACCCGCCTGTCGCTGGCGCAGTCGGGGATGCACGGCGCCGCCTTCTGGAGCGACGCCGGCATCGTGCCCGGTGGTGGCGACGCCATGATCCGCACCGACGCCTGGAAGCTCATGATCGACGGCTCCACGCAGGGTCGCTCCGCCTACCTGCGCACCGACTACCTCGGCGGGATGGGCGGAAACGGTGCCGCCAACTTCGAGATCGACGAGTTGGTGGCGCTCGTGCGCGCCGGCCACGACGCCGGCTGGCAGGTCATGATCCACGCCAACGGCGACGCCGGGATCGACCGGGCGCTGACCGCCTACGAGGCCGTGCTCGCCGGTGCGTCGGCCATCGATCGGCGCCATCGCCTCGAGCACATCGCCGTCGGCCGCGATGAGCACTTCGCGCGGATGCACCGGGCGGGCATCTCGCCGAGCTTCCTGAACGCGCACATCTACTACTGGGGCGCGGCGCTGCGGGATTCGATCCTCGGCCCGGACCGCGCTGCGCTGCTCCAGCGCCTCGGCACGGCCCAGCGGATGGGCCTGCGGGCGTCGCTGCACAGCGACTACAACGTGAGCCCGATCCACCCGCTGCTGGCGGCGCGCATCGCGGTGCAGCGCCGCACCCAGGCCGACGGCGAGGTGCTCGGGCCCGATGATCGCGTCGCTCCCCACGACGCGCTGCGGGCGATCACGCTCGACGCGGCGTGGCAGATCTTCGGGGACGACCGCGGCACCCTCGAGGTGGGCAAGCTCGCCGACTTCGCCGTCGTGTCGGCCAACCCGTGGACCGCCGACCCCGACGACTGGGCCGACATCACGGTGTCGCAGACCCGCCTCGGCGGCACGGTCGCCTGGGAGGGCTGACCGGGAATTGCACGACGCCCGAGCCAGAGGGCCCGGGCGTCGTCTGCGTTCGATCGGGCGTCGCGAGCGCCCCGAGTCGGATCAGCCGATCTGCTGACGGCGGCGCGACCACACGGTCAGGCCGGCCCCGCCGAGCACGAGCACACCGGCCAGCATGGCCAGCTGCTCGGTGTTCGAGCTGCCCGTCACCGGCAGCGTGCTGCCCGCCGGGACGTTGACGTTGGCGATGGCGCCGGCCAGCGGCGTCACGTCAAAGGTGCCGGTCACCGTCACCAGGCTGCCGGCGAGGTCGAGACCGGTCAGCTGCACCGAGTGCGCACCGAGCGGGAAGTCCGTGGGAACGTTCCAGCTGGTCGACATGTTGCCCAGCGAGTCGGCGAGCGAAGCGCCGAGATCGACCGGGTCGGAGAAGATCATCACCTTGATCGACGCGCCCGGCTGCCAGCCCGACGAGTTGATGTTCAGCACACCGCCCTGCGGCACGCTGATGCGGTCGAACCACACCGTCGGTCCCGTGCCGTACTGGGCGTTCGCCCCCGAGGCCACCAGGGC
>CAZYKR010000379.1:0-2997 GCA_964648005.1 uncultured Iamiaceae bacterium | reverse complement strand
GGCTCGCGCAAGTCGACGCCGTTCGCGGCGCAGCTGGCAGCCGAGCAGGCCGCCAAGCGCGCCATGGAGCACGGCGTGCGCAAGGTCGATGTGCTCGTGAAGGGTCCGGGGTCCGGTCGTGAGACCGCCATCCGGTCCATCCAGAACGCCGGCATCGAGGTGACCGGCATCAAGGACGTGACGCCCGTGCCGCACAACGGCACCCGTCCCCCGAAGCGCCGGAGGGTCTGACCATGGCTCGATACACCGGACCCAAGGCCCGCATCAGCCGCCGACTCGGCACCAACGTCTTCGGCACCAAGGGCGAGACCGTCGCCCTCGAGAAGAAGCCGTACCCGCCGGGCGAGCACGGCCGCACCCGCCGACGCGGCAACGTGTCGGAGTACCTGCTCCAGATGCAGGAGAAGCAGAAGGCCCGCTTCACCTACGGCCTGTCGGAGAAGCAGTTCCGCAAGCTGTACGAAGAGGCGAACCGTCGCCCCGGCGTCACCGGCGAGAACATGCTGCGCTATCTCGAGCAGCGCCTCGACAACGTCGTGTACCGCGCCGGCTGGGCGGCCACCCGCCCCCAGGCCCGCCAGTTCGTCGGCCACGGCCACATCAACGTCAACGGCAAGCGGGTCGACATCCCCAGCTACCGGGTCCGCAAGGGTGACGTCATCACCCTGCGCGACAAGGCCAAGCAGATGATCGTCGTCCAGTGGAACCGCGACGTGCTCGACCGTGCAGCCCCACCGTGGCTCGAGGTCGGTGACGAGGGCGCCTCGGTCACCGTGCGCGAGCTCCCGCTGCGCGAGCACATCGACGTCCCCGTCCGCGAGCAGCTCATCGTCGAGCTCTACTCCAAGTGATCACGAGGTTCACCTGATGCTGGTCATCCAACGACCCACCGTCGAGGCGTACAGCGACGAGGAGGCGAACCGGCAGCTGTTCGCCATCGGACCGCTCGAGCCCGGCTTCGGCCACACGCTCGGCAACTCCCTGCGCCGCACGCTGCTGTCGTCCATCCCGGGCGCAGCGGTCACCCAGGTGCGCTTCGACGACGCACTGCACGAGTTCGACACCATCGCCGGGGTCACCGAGGACGTCACCGACGTCCTGTTGAACCTCAAGGACCTGGTGCTGAACTGCTACGCCGACGAGGCGGTCACGCTGCGGCTCGACGTGCGCGGCCCCGCCGAGGTCACCGCCGCCGACATCCAGACGACGTCGGACGTCGAGATCCTCAACGGCGACCTGCACATCGCGTCGATCAACGGCAAGGGCCGGCTCGCGCTCGACATCACCGTCGAGAAGGGCCGCGGCTACGTGTCGGCTGACCGCAACAAGACGTCGGCCACCATCGGCGTCATCCCGATCGACTCGGTGTTCTCGCCGGTGCGCCGGGTGAGCTACCAGGTCGAGCCGACCCGTGTCGAGCAGTCGACCGAGTACGACCGGCTCATCCTCGACATCGAGACCGACGGCTCCATCACTCCGCGCGAGTCGCTGGCCTCGGCCGGCGCCACCCTGCGGGCGTTGGTGCAGCTGGTCGAGGAGATGAGCGACGAGCCCCAGGGCCTGGAGCTGGGCGAGGTCGGTCCGACCTCGGCCGGTTCGCCCGACCTGGAGCTGCCGATCGAGGACCTCGACCTGTCCGAGCGGCCGCGCAACTGCCTCAAGCGGGCGCAGGTCAACTCGATCGGCGAGCTGCTCGAGAAGACCGAAGATGACCTGCTGGCCATCACCAACTTCGGGCAGAAGTCGCTCGACGAGGTGATCGTCAAGCTCGACGAGCGGGGCCTCAAGCTCCGCACCCGGGACTGAGGGAGCGGAGATGCCTGCGACTCCGAAGAAGGGGCGCCGCTTCGGCGGTGACGCCGCCCACCAGAAGGCCATGATGGCCAACCTGGTGGCGTCGCTCATCGCCGCCGAGGGGATCGTCACGACCGAGGCCAAGGCCAAGGCCATGCGGCCCGTGGCCGAGAAGCTGATCACCAAGGCCCGCAAGGGCGGCCTGCACAACCACCGTCAGGCGGTGGCCTACCTGCGGGACAAGGAGATGGTGGCGAAGCTGTTCGACGAGATCGGCCCTCGCTACGCCGACCGTCCCGGCGGCTACACCCGGATCCTCAAGCTCGGCCCGCGCCAGGGCGACAACGCGCCGATGGCGCGCATCGAGCTGGTCTGAGACCCGTGGTGCGCGGCTGAGGCTCATGCGCCTCCGGCTGCTCATCGCCTACGACGGCTCGCCGTTCCACGGCTTCGCGCCGAACGAGGGTGTCCCCACCGTCGGTGGGGCACTCCTCGACGCGCTCGGGCGCGTGCTCCGGCTGGACGAGCCGCCGCCGCTCACCTGCGCCGGGCGCACCGACACCGGTGTGCACGCCTGGGGCCAGGTGGTCCACGTCGACGTCCCGGACGACGCGCCGGTCGACCTGGCGCGCCTGCACGACGCGCTGGTGAAGCTGTTGGCGCCGTCGATCGTCGTGCGCGCCCTCGACCTGGCGCCCGACGGCTTCGACGCCCGGTTCTCGGCACGAGGGCGCACCTATCGCTACACCGTGCTCAACCGGGCCGTGCCCGACCCGTTCCTGGCGGCGACGAGCTGGTGGCTGCCCGAGCCGCTCGACCTCAACGCGCTGCGGCTCGCTTGCGACCCGCTGATCGGTGAGCACGACTTCTCGTCGTTCTGCCGGGCGCCGAAGCGCCCGGCGGGCGCGGCGCCGGCCTCGCTGGTTCGACGGATCACCGATGCCCGGTGGCACGACGACGGCGACGGCGTGCTGCGCCTGTGGATCTCGGCCAACGCCTTCTGCCACCAGATGGTCCGCAGCGTCGTGGGGACGCTCGTCGACGCCGGGCGCGGGCGCATCCATGCTGGCGACGTGCGTGCCATCGTGCGGGCCCGGGACCGGTCCGTGGCGCGCAACCCCGCCCCGCCGCACGGCCTATGCCTCTGGCACGTCGACTACCCCGACTCGTTCTGGTAGTGCAGCCGGTGGCTCTGCCTACCGG
>CAZYKR010000378.1:0-3012 GCA_964648005.1 uncultured Iamiaceae bacterium | reverse complement strand
CCCGGTGCGCACCACAAGAACGGGCGGTTCAGCCCTCGATGGCGCGGACGGCGTCCTCGTACCGGCGGGCGGCGTCGCGCAAGGCCAGCTCGGGATCGACGCCGGCGCGCCGCGCCCGGGACACCACCGCCATGAGCAGGGCCCCGATCGTCTCGGCCGTCGGGTCCCGCTCCGCCATCGTGACGCTCGGGTCCCACGACGCCGGCGACGGCACGTCCTCGGCCAGCTCGCCCAGCGTCGACGCCTTCTTCTGCACCTTCAAGGCGTACGCCAGCGCCGGCAGCTGCGACGGGATGCCGTCGAAGACGCTGGCGCGGCCCTTCTCCGCCGCCTTGAGCTGCTCCCAGTTGGCCACCACCTGGTCCGGCGTCTCGCCCGGTGCCAACCCGTCGGCCGCCAGCGCCTCGGCGTCACCGAAGACGTGCGGATGTCGGTACCGCAGCTTGTCGTGGATGCCGCTGGCGACGTCGTCCAGGCCGAACTGCCCCGCTTCGGTGGCCAGCGTCGTGTGGAACACGATCTGGAAGAGCAGGTCGCCGAGCTCTTCCTCGAGGTGTTCGTACCCGTCGCCCGTGTCAGGGTCGACGGCATCGAGCGCGTCGAGCACCTCGTAGGACTCCTCGAGCAGGTGGCGGCGGAGGCTGGCGTGCGTCTGCTCCCGGTCCCACGGGCACTCACGCCGCAGCGTCGCCACCAGCTCCACGAAGCGCGCCACCTCGGCGCCGATCGGCGCCGCCAGCGACGGGATCCACACCGAGGTCAGGTGGTCGGGCTCGACGTCGCGGTCGCGCTCGGACCACGGCACCTCGACGACCCGCTCGTCGGGAAGGCCGAGCCGTTGCACCACGGTGACGACCGCGTCCTCGTCGGCGTAACCGACCGCCAGCTTCACGTCGGAGAGCACGTCGCGCGTGTCGCACTGGGCGACGAGCAGCGGACCGCGCTGGTCGGCGGCCTCGACGGCGAACCGGTGCCCGTCGACGACCCGGACCCCGGTGGCGATCGGATCGACCCCCAACCGCACCCACGCCAGATCCAGGAACGACAGCGCCGGCAACACCTGCACCTCGACGCGGTCGTCGGCGAGCAACAGCTCGACCGTCCGCTCGGCCACGACCGGCGACCCCGGCACCAGGTACAGCACCTCCCCGGCCGTGGCGGCGTCGGCGACCAGAGCGTCCACGATGCCGCCGTAGACCTCGTCCATCGTCTCGGCCGCCTCGTAGACGGCGTCGAAGCTCGGCGTGCCCTCTCCGGCGACCGACGCCGCCGGATGGCGAGCCGTGCGCAGGCGCCGCTCGGGGATCCGCACGATGGCGTCCATCGTCCCGGCCGTGACCAGATCCGGACCCGCCGGACCGAGCCCGGCGACGACGACCCGTCCGATGCCCACCTCGGTGGCCATCATCCGCCGTCGTCTTCCTGGGGCACCAGGGACAGCTCGGTGCGCGTCCCGGCACGACCCGTCGGCACGACCGAGCCGTTGGCGGGATCCCATTCGCCGTAGGCCGGGTCGACCGCGATCTCGGCGCCGGCCGCCGCCCCGACCAGCCAGTCGAGGAACGCCGTGCGCTCACGCTGCATCGCCAGCTCGATCAGCGTGGGACCGGCCTCCTCGATGGTCGGCTCCCGCCGCTCGCGCACGCGCACCAGGTGCCAGCCGACATCGGTGCGGATCGGCTCGCTGACCGCACCGGGGTCGGCGGACCAGGCGTAGGCGTCGAGCTCGGCGAGCAGCGACCCTCGCGGCGAGCAACCCAGGTCGCCGCCGTCGGGTGCGGAGATCTCGTCCTGGGAGACGTCACGCGCCACGGCGCCGAAGTCCTCGCCACCCGCGAGGCGGGCCGCGGCGGCGTCGATGCCGGCGCGCGCCTCGGCGTACTGCTCCTCGGTGCCGGCACCGTCGGCGGCGCCGGCGACCCGCACGATGTGGTCGACGCAGGCGACGAGCTCGAGCTGCGGGCGCACCTCGGCGTAGAGGTCGTCGACGATCTGCTCGGGCGACTCGCCGAGCAGCGTGCGGCTGAGTGCCAGCACCGTGGCCTCGCCTTCGACGAGGACGTCCCGGTACGACCCGAAGCCGTCGAGCACCTCCGAGGTCAGCCCCGCCTGCGTCAGCAGCGCCAACGCATCGGCACGGTCGGCCTCGGTCACGGCTCCGCCGCGTCGCGCCAGCTCCTGGCCCGCCAGGATGAAGCTGACGCGCTCGTTGAGGAACTCGACGACGAAGTCGTCCGCCAGGTCGCCGGGCACGGAGGTCCCCGGTGCGTCGGGCCGGAAGACGACGAGCGGCGTGCCGTTGCGCCCGGCGGTGCGGGCGTCGAGATAGGCCTGGTTCTGCGCGATCTGCGCCAGCTCTGCGTCGAAGGTCGGCCGGTCCACGGTCACGCCGTCGACGACCAGCACTGCGCCGTCGGGCAACGGCGGTGCGGTCGTCGTCGTGCCGGCAGCGTCGCCCGACGCGTCGCCGGTCGACGACTCGGCGCTGCACGCACCGAGCGCCAACGCTGCGACGAGCAGCGCCGGAAGGAACCGTCGACGCACGGCGCTCAGGGCGCCGGCGTCAGCTCGGCGGGCAGCGTCTGCGGGACCATGAGCTCGTCGTCACCGATCTCGCGGATCGTGACCGGCGGCCGCGCCGCGCCCTCGGGGGTGAGCACCTGGCCCTGCTCGGCGTCCCACCGACCGAACAGCGGATCGACCTCGACCGACGCTGTGCGGGCCTCGGCCTGGAGCGCCTCGGCCAGCTTCGTGTCGGGCAGCTGCGACTGCAGGTTCTGCTCGATGGCGTCCTGGAGCTCCTCGAACGTCGGCACGCCCCGGCTGCGCACCCGCAGCACCAGGAAACCGCCGTCGAGGTCGATGACCTCGGAGATCTCGCCGACCTCGGTCGTCAGTGCTGCCTCCGCCACCTGCGGGTTCTGCTCCAGCTGCTCGGGCGCCACGCAGCCGATGTCGCCCTGCTGCTCGGCGACCTGCGGGTCGTCGGACTGCGCCGCCGCCGCGGCGAAG
>CAZYKR010000377.1:0-3064 GCA_964648005.1 uncultured Iamiaceae bacterium | reverse complement strand
CAGTTCGGCTCGCTGAACGGGGCGAAGCTCGCCGGCGCCGACCTGGCGGGCGCGAACTTCGACTTCTCGTCGACGATCGGGACCGACTTCTCGGGCGCCAACCTGCAAGGGGCGTCCTTCGCCGACGGCGACAACAGCGGGGCGAAGCTCACCGACGCCGACCTGAGCGGCGCCAACCTCACCAACGCCGACTTCACCGGCGCGGACCTGACGGGGGCGAACCTCGACGGGGCGATCTTCTGCAACACCTTGATGCCCGACGCCTCGGTGAAGAACCCGGTGAACGGACCCTGCCCGGGCCAGTGACCGCCGACACCTTTGCCATGATCGCCGCCGAGCGGCGGGCGTTGTGCGACGAGATGGCGACGTGGACCGACGACCAGTGGGCCATGCCGAGCCTGTGCGCCGGGTGGACCGTGCGCGACGTGGCCGGCCACCTGCTCACCCCGTTCACCGTGTCGAACCTGCGCTTCGCGGGCGGCATGCTCACCAGTGGGTTCAGCTTCGCCAAGGCGTCGGACCGGTTCGCCCGAGCGGAGGCCGCCAAGCCGGTCGCCGAGATCGTCGCCACCCTTCGGGCCCATGCCGACTCGAGGTTCACGCCGCCGGGTAACGGACCGCAGGCGCCGTTGACCGACGTGCTGGTCCACGGCCAGGACATGCGCCGGCCGTTGGGTCTGGCGCACGCCTTCGACCCGGCGCACCTCGTGCGCTCGCTCGAGTTCGTCAAGGGCTCGCCCTTCGGCTTCGTTCCCCGCCGGCGTCTCGACGGCCTGCGGTTCGTGGCGAGCGACCTCGACTGGTCGGCCGGCCCGGACGACGGCGCGCTGGTGGAAGGGCCGGGTGAGGCCCTGCTCCTGGCGATCACCGGGCGTGCCGTGGCGCTGGACGATCTCGACGGTCCCGGCGTGGACCTGCTGCGCCGCCGCCTCGGCTGACACGTCTGGTTCAGTCGACCGATCGGAGCCAGGCGATGGTCGCGGCGCGCTCTGCCCCATTCGGGCGCGCGAGATCAAGCAACAGCCGACCGTGGTGGAAGGGCACGTCGTGTTCCAGGTCGTCGGCGAGCGCGCCCGGGTCACGCCAGCGCTCGAGCGCCGGGAGCCCGACGGCCTCGAACCGGATCAGCAACGCCTCGAGGACGCCGAATTGGTCGTCGCTGCCGCGCACCGAACGCCGAGCCGTCCGTTCGGTGAGCATCGCCAGCTCGTGTCCCAGGTAGCCGTCGCCGTCTTCCGACGACGTGAGGGCCAGGTCGACGGCGACGTCCACCTGCTCGACCGACCAGCGCGGCTGCTCGCCGTCGTCGTGGAAGCCGATGCCGAAGCGCCACGCCACCTCGGCGTTGGCGGTCGACACCTGCACGACCTCGGTATGCGTCGGGCCGTGGCGCCAGAAGGTCTTGGCCCGCCGGTCGGCGAAGCCGGCGGCGCCGAGGCGGTCGGCGACCTCTCCATCGAGCAAGACAGCCAACGACGCGGCGCGCGCCGCGGGCTGGGGGTTGATCGTCCGCCGCTTGGCATCGGACTTGGTGCGCTTGGCCTCGTCGATCCGAGCGCGCACCTCCTCTGGGGTCCGCCCCAGCACGGTGCCGATGCGCTTGAGCACGTCGCCGCGGTTGACGTCGCGCCACAGCCGCTCCAGCGCGGCGTCGGCGTGGGGGCCGAGCGGCGGCGCGTCGAGCCGCCGCCGACCCAGCATCGTCACGGCGGCCCCGGCCGCCTTACCGCACAGCGCCTCCACCTCATACGGCCGGCCGGTCGTGCGGGCGCAGCGATCGGCGACCCGCCGGAGCAGGTCGAGGTCGGCCTTGGACGTAGCCGTCTCGCCGAGCCCCCACACGGCGGCCCGTGCGAGGGCGTCGTTGCCGGTGGCGACGAACGGTCCGGCATCGGGCAGAGCCAGGTCGACCAGCAGGCGCACCAGCGACCGGACGATCTCCTTGTGATCACGATGAGCCAGGACGTCGTCCACCTGAGCAAGCCAACGCTTCGACGGCTCCGTGCTGCTCGGCGCGGCGGTCAGCAAGTCAACGATGGCGATGGCGTCGATCCCTCGACCGGCGGCGTCGGTGACGAGATCCCGCGCCGCCGGACCCCAGCAGTCGTCCGCACCGATTGGGGCGAGGTCGACCACACCGGCTGGCATCTGGCGCGCCACCAGGGCGCTGACGCGTGCGCGCAGCTCCGGCACCCGATAGCGCTCGTCGCTCTCGGCAGCGAGCGCTGCTTGCAGACGCTGCAAGGCGTCGAGGAGTTCGGCGGCCCCGACGTCGCGCTCGCTGACACGCGCCGCCGCCCGACATGCCAGCAAGGCACGTTCGTCGTCATAGGGCGTGGCAGCGACGATGCGGATCGCCAAGGAAGCGTCCGTGACCGTCCAGTCGAGCTTGCGGCGGTTGGTGGCGCGCACCACCTCGGCCGGCCACCGCTCCTGGCGCGGGGTGGTCACGACGCTGGCGGCGGTGTTGTCGGCGAAGGGGCCGGCCAGGGCGGCGATGGCGATCGATGGACGCAAGCGGGCTGGGGCGTCCAGCAGACCGCGCCCTTCCGGAGTGTCCCGCAGGTCGCCGCCCTCGTAGCGGGCGATGAGCGGCGCGAGGAGATCGCCGATGGCGACCAGATGCGCGTCGACCGCAGCGCGATCCGCGTCATCGAGCCGTTCGCCGGCGGTCGAGCTTGGTTCGCTCATCTGGCGTCGGCCGTCCTCAGACCAGCGCCACATCGCTGGTGATGGCGACGAGCGACGGGCCGTCGTGGGCCAAGGCCTCGGCCAGGGCCGCATCGAGCTGATCGGGACGGTCGACGCGCAGGCCCTGGGCGCCGCAGAGTCGGGCGTAGGCGGCGAAGTCCGGGTTGACGAGACTCGTCTGCCACACGTCCATCTCGACGGCGCGCTGCTCCTTGGAGATCTTGCCCAGCTCGCTGTTGTCGAGCACGACGTGGGTGATGCCCATGCGGTACTTCACGGCGGTGGTCAGCTCGGCGAGGTACTGGCCCAGGCCACCGTCGCCGCTGACCGACACGATCGTGCGCTCCGGCGCCGCCGCCCAGGCGCCGATGGC
>CAZYKR010000376.1:0-3093 GCA_964648005.1 uncultured Iamiaceae bacterium | reverse complement strand
CCCCCGCCACCGACGCCGACCACCTTGATGACGGCCAGGTAGTTCTGCGGATTGCCTGCCATGGGATCTGCTACCTCCCCTGTGGGGGTGTTCGTGGCGGTGTCGATGTGGTCCGGGGTGGACGCCGTGTCGTCTCCCGCGGTGGCCCTTGGTTCGGGCCCGCTCCCCGTGGGCCCACTGGTCAGCTGATCCGGGTCGAAGAGCCGGTCAGGCATGTGACCATCCTTCCCGCTGCATCGACGCGGCCCGCCTCGAAACGCCCGAAGCCGGGCACACGGCGCCCGGCCTCACGCTCGAGTCGAGGTTGAGGGTTCCCCCACCTCCTCGAAGCGCGCCGAACATTAGGCGCACGGCTGGCTCCGGTCAACCACCGGCGAGCCCGGAACACGGAGGTCGACGGCGCACAGATCGGTCAGGTCGACCTGTGCCAGCACGGCCTGCAACGAGCGCACCTTGGCGTCGATCTCGGTGGCCCGGCCGACGCGCACGTGTCCCGCAGGGCGAAGGGCCAGCTCGAGGTCCTCGCCGTCGACGACGATGGCGTCGACGCGGGTGGCCACGCCGGGCGGGAGGGCCTCGGCCACGTCGAGGGCGCCACGCAGGTCGTTCGATGCGCCGGCCCCGACCTCCGGTGCGTCGACGCCGCGCACCGCCACCATGGGGATCGTCAAGGTCGACGGCCCGACGCCGACGGCGCCGGTCGGACGGTCGGTGCGTCGCTCGACGGCGACACCGGCATCATCGACGAGCACCCACGTCCCGTCACCGGCGTCCACCGCTGCCACCGGGCGCCGTTCGACCACGTCGACGACGACAGCACCGTGGCGCAAGTCGCGCTCGATCGTGGCATCGGCGACCCACGGCAACGCCTCGATGCCGGCGATGGCGGCGCCATCACCGGCCAGGATCGGCTGGCCGAGCGTCAGGCCCGAGGCGCTCAACACTGCGGCCGTGCCGACGTTGGGTGCCCCGCGCACCTCGAGATGATCGATGTCGGCCACGGGGCTGCGAGCGAGCCCCCACCCGAGGGCGACGACGGTGCCCACCACGGCGAGTGCCGTCCACCGCCGGGCGCGCCGGCGCTGGCGATCGATCGCCACCGCCTCCCGCCTGCGGGCGATGCGCGGATCGGCGTCGTCGCCCGCCGGACGGCGACGCTTCGGCGGGGCGTCGACAACGGTCATCGGCCGCCGTCCAACGCCGTCGGGCCGAAGCCGACCATGCGCGTCTCGGGGTGCAGCGACACGCCGCTGTGCTCCAGGACGCGGCGGCGCACCTCGCGCATCAGCGCCACCACGTCGTCGGCGCGACCGCCATCGTCGGCCTGGATGAAGTTGGCGTGCTTGGGCGAGATGATCGCCGTGCCGACGCGCAGCCCCTTGCAGCCGGCGGCGTCGATGAGGCGCCCGGCCGAGTCACCGGGCGGGTTGGTGAAGACCGATCCGGCATTGGGCCCACCCGGTTGGTGCTCCCGGCGCCAGCGCACGATGTCGGCGATGGTGGCCTCGGCGGCGGCACGGTCGCCGGCGGCCAACTCGAGGTCGGCGCGCAGGACGAGGTCCTGCGGGCGTACCGCGGAATGGCGGTACTGCAACTCCAAGGTGGCGGCGGGCACCTCGTTATCCTCGCCCGTGCGCAGGTCCAGGACGCGGACCCGCCGCAGCGAGGCGGCCATGTCCGACCCGTGACCACCCGCGTTCATCCGCACGGCGCCGCCGATCGAACCGGGAACCCCCACCGCCCACTCGAACCCGGTGAGCCCCGCCGCTGCCGTGCGCCGGGCCACGACCGGCAGCGCGGCCGAGCCGCCGGCACGCACCGTCGTGCCGACGATCTCGATCGTGGCGAAGTGCTCGCCCAGAACCAGCGCCAGCCCGGCGAAGCCGGCATCGGCCACCAACAGGTTCGATCCCTTGCCCACCACCAGCACGTCGATGCCCGTCGCCCGGACGGCGGCACCGACGGCGGCGAGATCCTCGTCCCGCTCCACCCGCACGAACAGCGCCGCGGGACCGCCCACCCGGTAGGTCGTCAGCGGGCCGATCGGCACCTGCCGCTTCGCCAGGCTCCCGAGCATCGCCGCGGCGCGGTCGGCGGGAGACGATGCGGCGTCGCTCACGCCGTCCCCAGCAGCTCGCGGACCGTGTCGGGCAGCGTCGTCAGGTCCCCGGCACCCAGGGTGAGGCACAGGTCGCCCGGGCGCAGGTGCGCCGCCAGGTAGCGAACCAGGTCGTCGCGGTGTGGCAGCCAGACGGCGGCGAGGCCCGGCGCGGCGTCGAGGGCTGCGTCGAGCACCAGCTTCCCCGTGATGCCCGGCCGAGGCCGCTCACCCGAGGCGTAGATGTCGGTCACGATCAACAGGTCGACGTCGTCGAACGCTCCGGCGAAGTCCTGCCACAACGTGGCGGTGCGCGAGTACCGGTGCGGCTGGAACACGCACACGACCCGCTGCCAGTCGCCGGCGCGCGCCGCAGCGATGGCGGCCCGGACCTCCGTCGGGAGGTGGGCGTAGTCGTCGATGAAGGTGACGCCGCCGGCGACACCCCGGTGCTGGAACCGGCGTGCCACCCCGGCGAACCGTCCGAGCGCCTCGGCCGCGGCGTCGAAGGGAGCGCCGAGGGCCAGGCCTGTCGCCACGGCCCCGAGCGCGTTGCGGGCGTTGTGCATGCCGGCGATCGGCAGGTGCACCTCGCCGAGCACGACACCGTCGACCCGCACGGCGAACCGGGTCCCGGTGCCCGTGGCCTCGAGCACGTCGCCGGCGACGTCAGCACCACCGGCGAAGCCGTAGGTCCGGGCGTCGTGCCGCTCCGCCAGCGCCGCCGCGCCCGCATCATCGGCGCAGAGCACCACCGGGCCGGACGTCTCGGCGACGAACCGGTCGAACGCCGCCTCCAGCGCCGGCCAGCCGCCGTAGTGCTCGAGGTGATCGGGCTCGACGTTGGTCACGACGGCGGCGTGGCGTGCCAGCTCCAGGAAGGTGCCGTCGCTCTCGTCGGCCTCGACGACGAACAGATCGCCATCGGTGTCCCACACGGCGCCTGTGCCGATCTCGTTGACGTCGCCCCCGATGATGAACGACGGGTGCAATCC
>CAZYKR010000375.1:0-3099 GCA_964648005.1 uncultured Iamiaceae bacterium | reverse complement strand
AGGCGGCGCTGCAACCACTGCGCGAATTCGCGACGCCCCTGCTGGACCTCAGTGGCCGGACCGACTACCTAAGTGTCCAGAACACCTGGGACGTCTTCTTCCCGACTACCCTGCGCTACTACTGGAAGTCAATCTTCCTGGACGAGCTTGGGGAGGCGGATATCGCCCAGGCTATTGCCCTTGCCGAGGACAAGCCCACACCGGAGACGCTCTTCGCCCTGCGTCACCTGGGCGGCGCCTACGGCCGCACCCCGGACGACGCGACCGCCTTCGGCAACCGGCGTTCCCCGTTTAACCTCAGCATCGACACCACCTGGAGCGCCATCGGGGCGAGCCTGTGGCACCTGGCGCAGCACCCCGACGAGCAGGACCGGCTGCGCACCGAACCCGACCTGTGGACCACGGCGATCGAGGAGCTGCTGCGGGCGTACGCCCCAGTGACCATGGCGCGCGAGGTCGTGCGCGACACCGAGACCTTTGGCTGCCCGATGCGCACCGGAGACCCGTTGCTGTTGCCCTTCCCGGCCGCCAACCGCGACCCCGCTGCCTTCGCCGACCCCGACGTGGTCGACCTCGACCGCGCCGAGAACCGGCACCTCGCCTTCGGCGTCGGCATCCATCGCTGCCTCGGCTCGAACCTGGCCCGCATGGAGCTGACGACGGCGCTGCAACGCTTTGTCGAGCGCGTCCCGACGTTCCGACTCGCCGATCCGGACGGCGTGCGCTGGTCGGGTGGCCAGGTGCGCGGCCCGCGCGTCCTGCCACTGGCGTTCGACTGAGCCGCGCCGCGTCGTAGCCTGAGCCGGTGCCGAAGGCCGACGTCTCCGCGACCGAGCCGGTCGCCGATCCCCCGCCGGGGCGCAAGCAGAAGCTCCACCGCGGCCGCACCATCGAGCAGCGCCGCGCCGAGCGACGCACCGCGCTGCTCGACGCGGCGCTCGAGCTGTTCGGCACCAAGGGCTACGCCGCCACGTCGATCGAAGAGCTGTGCTCCACGTCGTTCGTGTCGACCCGCTACCTGTACGAGGAGTTCGCCAACCGCGAGGGCCTGCTGCTGGCGCTCTATGACCACCTCGGTGCGCAGGTGGCCGCTGCGGTCCTGGCTGTCGAGGTGCCACCGGGCGATGACCACATCGCCGTGGCGACGCGGGCGCGCGTCTCGGCATTCGTGCACGCCGTCGTCGATGACGAGCGGGTGGCTCGTGTCGTCCTGCTCGAGCAGGGTGCCGCCAGCTCGGCGTTGGAGGCACGCCGCCGAGACGTGCACGCCTTCTACGCCCACTTCGTCGCCGAGAAGTCGTTCAACTACGCCCACCTCGGCGAGGTCGTCGACCACGACTACGACCTGCTCGGCCTGCTCTTCGTCGGCGCCGTGCACGAGGCGATCACCAACTGGGTCGTCACCGCCCCACCGGATCGGCGCGACATCGAGCACGTCATCGACACGGTCACCGAGATGTACCTGATCGTGCGGCGCGGCCTGGAGGTCTGAACGAGTGCGGCTCGAACCGCACTTTGAAAAGACCCCTTGTCAAAGATCGGAAGTCGTGTCAATGTACGGTCCGGTCGCGCGGGAGCCCTGATCAGCGCGGCCATCTGGGGAGAACGAACGGAGACCGCCATGACCACGACCTTGACCGCGCGCGCCCACCGGGCGGCCATCGCCACCACCGCCGTCGCCATCGGTGCCATCGGCGTCGGCTGCACCGTCACCCCGTTGCCGCCGACGGTGCCCGGCACCCCCGTCGTCGTGTTCGACATCGACGGGACGCTCACCGACGGCGAGCTGTCGACGACGCCGCATCCGGGTGCGCTGGACGCCGTCGAGGCGTACCGCGCCAAAGGCTATGACGTCGTGTACGTCACGGCGCGCTGGGACGCCGTCCAGCGCAGCTCGACCGAGTCGTGGCTCGCCGACAACGGCTTCCCCGACGAGGAGCTCTACATGGCGCCGTCGCTCCTGCTGAGCGACGAGTCCAAGGTCGACTACAAGACGGACGCCCTGACGAGCATCGAGGCGACTCACGCCCAGGTCGTGTACGCCTACGGCGACTCGTCGTCGGACTTCGACGCCTACGCCAACGTCGGCGTGGCGGCGTCACGGGTCTTCGCGCTGCAGCGGGCCGGCGCGTCGAGCTGCCAGCCCGGCACGTGGGCGGCCTGCCTGCCCGACTACGTCGGCCACCTGAGCTACATCGCCTCGCAGCCGGCAGCCTGAAGCCCGCGCACCCTCCGTTCTGGTAGTGCAACCGGTGGCTTCGCCTACCGGTTGCACCACCAGAACGACAGTGCGTCGACAGCCCGAGTGGACCGACCGGATCAGCTGGCGACCGACAGCGCCGGACGCACCTGGCCGGTCCCGGACCGTTTGGCGTCGTAGAGCGCGGCGTCGGCACGGCGCAACGCCTCGTCGACCGACTCGCCCGGCTCTGCCACGGCCACCCCGATACTGGCGGTGACCGTGATCGTCTCGCCGTCGAGGGCGATCGGCGCCGCCACCGCCGCCAGCACGCGGCCGGCTAGCTCGGCGGCGTCCTCCGGCGCCGTGGCGGCGTCGGTCACGATGCAGAACTCGTCGCCGCCCATCCGGACGACGACGTCGTCGTGGCGCGTGGCGTGGCGGAGCCTGGCGGCGACGACGCGCAGCAACTCGTCGCCGGCGGCGTGGCCGAGGCGGTCGTTCACCGGCTTGAACCCATCGAGGTCGACGGCGACGACGGTGTAAGCCCGGCCTCCATCGGGCCCCGACTCGAACTCGGCGCGGCGGCGGTGCAACAGCGCCCGGTTGGCCAGACCGGTCAGCTGGTCGTGCTCGGCGGCATGGCGCAGCTGGCGCTCGCGCTCCCACCGCTGTAAGGCCAACTCCACGAACCGGCCGTACCGGACGACAGTGTGCTGCATCGTGTACGACGGGCTGCCGGCGAACGGTCGCCAGACCACGAGCACCGCCCGATCGTCGACGCCGGGGGTCGGGATCGGAAACGCCCAGCAGGCGCGCGTGCCGTGGCCGGCGAGCGCGGCGAGAGCGGGGTCGGCGACGTCGGCCAACTCGGCGATCACGCTCAGCCCGGTGTTGGGTCCGAACGGCTCGGCCGGGTC
>CAZYKR010000374.1:0-3113 GCA_964648005.1 uncultured Iamiaceae bacterium | reverse complement strand
CACGGTGCGCAGTTCGCCTCGGAGGCGATTGCCGCGGGCGCCGTGGCCGTGCTCGAAGTTGTACCGGGGAGCGGACTCGAGGACGCCCCGCCCGGCGCGCGCCAGCGGCGCGGCGATGGCGGCGAACTCGTCGGGCTCGGACCAGGTGCCGGGGACGTTGCGCCCATCGGGCACGCGGTGGAACAGGCTGCGCGACATCGAGTAGCCGAGCGCACCGGCGTCGAGTGCCTGCTCGACGAGGCCGGCCATCTCGGCCAGCTGGTCGTCGGTGGGCCGGAAGTCGGGTTCGCAGGCGGCGTCGCCGCAGACGTAGAGGCGCAGCGCCACGTCGCCGACGTAGCCGCCGGCGTTGAGGCCGCGCGGGAGCCGCTCGATCGAGTCGAGGTAACCGCCGTAGTCCTCCCAGTCCCACGGCAGCCCGTCGAGGATGCACGACGCCGGGATGTCCTCGACCGACTCCATGGCGGTGGCGAGCAACTCGGCCTGACCGGGCCGGACCGGGGCGAAGGTCATGCCGCAGTTGCCCATGACGACGGACGTGACGCCGTGCCAGCACGACGAGGTCATGAGGGGGTCCCAGCCGATCTGGGCGTCGAGGTGCGAGTGCAGGTCGACGAAGCCGGGTGTGACGATGCGCCCGTCGGCGTCGATCGTGCGGCCGGCACCGGTGCGGTCGACGTCGCCGACGGCGGTGATGCGGTCGCCGTCGACTGCCACGTCGCCGCGGAAGGCCGGTGCTCCGGTGCCGTCGACAATCGTGCCGCCGGTGATGACGAGGTCGTGTCCCATGTCGTTCCCCCAGGTCCGCGTCGGGAACCCGAGCCTAGGGCAGCGGGATCGAGCTCAGGCCCGGCGGGCCTGCTCGAGCAGGAGGCGACGCTCGGCGGCGGCGATGGTCCGCCGGGCGTCGCCGACCGCATCGGGGTTCACCGACACCGAGGTGATGCCGTAGCGCACCAGGTGCTCGGCGAACGCCGGTCGGTTCGACGGGGCCTGACCGCACAGCGACGCCGTGATGCCGGCGGCGCGCGCCGCCTCGACGATCCGGTGGATGGCGTCGAGCACGGCCTCGTCGGACTCGTCGAAGAGCTCGGCACAGGTCTCCGAGTCGCGATCGACGCCGAGCATGAGCTGGGTCAGGTCGTTGGAGCCGATCGAGACGCCCGAGATGCCCATCGCCGCGTACTCCGGGATCCGGTACGCCACCGACGGCACCTCGGCCATCACCCACACGTCGAGGCCGCGTTGGCGCCCGAGCGGGCTGGCGTGGATCTGCTCGAGGCACGACTCGAGCTCCCACCGGGTGCGCACGAACGGGATCATCACGACCAGGTTCGGTGTCTGCTCCCGGGCCCGCGCCAGGGCGGCCAACTCGAGGGCGAACACCTCGGGGTCGCGCACGTAGCGGTAGCAGCCGCGGTACCCGATCATCGGGTTCTCCTCGTGCGGCTCGAACTCCTCGCCACCGTCGAGCTTGCGGAACTCGTTCGTGCGGAAGTCGGTGGTCCGGTACACGACCGGCCGCGGCGCAAAGGGCCGGGTGATGCGCAGGATCGAGCTCGCCATGCGCTCCACGAAGTCGTCGGCACCACCGCGGGCGATCAGCGCCTTGGGATGCACCCCGCCGAGGGCGTCGGTGAGCATGAACTCGGCCCGCAGCAGCCCGACCCCGTCGACCGGCAGCGCCGCTGCCTCCTCGGCCCGCTCGGGGAAGGCGAGGTTGACGTACAGACGCGTGGCGAGCACCTCCACGGCGGCATCGGCGGGTGCGGCAGCCGCTGAGCCGACCGACACGGCGGCAGCAGGTGCCGGGGCGAGTGCGCCGGCCACGTCGCCCTCGTAGACCGCCCCTTTGGCGCCGTCGACCGTCACCACCTCGCCGTCGCGCAGGGCGGTGGTGGCGGTGCGGGCGCCGACGACGGCGGGTACGCGCAGCTCGCGGCTGACGATGGCGGCGTGACAAGTCATGCCGCCGCCGTCGGTGATCAGCGCCGCGGCGCGCCGCATGGTCGGCACCCAGTCGGGGTTGGTCATCGGGGCGACGATGATCTCGCCCGGCTGCAGGTCGGCGCCCTCGTCGGGCGAGCGCAGCACTCGCACCCGTCCGGCGACGACGCCAGGGGAGGCGGCGAGTCCGACGAGCAGCGGTTCGGGGCGGGCGTCGGTGCTCGGTGCGGCACCGGTCTCGTCGGTGCCGAGCGTGGTGATCGGTCGGGACTGCACCAGGTAGGTCTCGCCGCCAGCGATGGCGAACTCCATGTCCTGGGGCGAGCCGTAGTGATCCTCGACCCGCTGGCCCAGGGCGGCCAGGGATCGGACGGTGTCATCGTCGAGCACCCGCGCGACGGCATCGGCCTCGGCGAGGTCGACCTGGTGGTCGGCGCCGTCGGGGCCGCGTTCGATGCGGAACGCCTGGTGGCCGACGCGCGTCGACACGATGCGGCCCGTGCCCTTGTCGACCACGTAGGTGTCGGGCTCGACGAGCCCACCGACGACCACCTCGCCGAGGCCGAGCGCCGCTTCGATGACGACATGGGTCCGGTCGCCGGTCGACGGGTCGGCGGAGAACATCACGCCGCTGCGCTCGGAGGCGACCATCTGCTGGACGACGACGGCGATCGCCGGCTCGCGGTCGATGCCCTGGGCCAAGCGGTAGGCCACGACGCGGTCGCCGTACACCGATTGCCAGCAGGCGACGACGTTGGCGAGCAGGTCGTCGTCACCCAACACGTCGGTGAAGGTCTCGTTCATCCCGGCGAACGAGGTGTCGGCCGAGTCCTCGCCGGTGGCGGACGAGCGCACGGCGACGAGCGGCCGCCCGAGCTGCTCGTAGGCGGTGCGGATCTCTGCGGCGAGGTCGTCGGGGATGCCGGCCTCGCCGACGTGGCGCCGCAAGGTGGCGCACGCCTCGGCGAAGGCGGCGGTGTCGGACGGGTCCACCTCTGCCGCCAGTCGGCGCAGCTCCTCGCTGACCGCGCCGGCGTCCATCGCCGCCGTGAAGGCGTCGGGCAAGACGCCGGTGAAGCCGCCGGCCGGAGCTGCGCCCGCGCCCGCCCCGCCGTCCACCGACGCGGCGCGCTTCGACACCGGCGACTTCATCAACAACGGCGCCG
>CAZYKR010000373.1:0-3173 GCA_964648005.1 uncultured Iamiaceae bacterium | reverse complement strand
GAAGCTGTCGTCGCGCGCCTCGGGTTGCGCCCGCCGAGAGACCTCGACGAAGCAGGCGTCCCCGAGGCGCTCCTGCAGGACCTGACGCTGCGCCGGGCGCTGTTCGAGGGCCGCACCTCCACCCTGCGCCTGGCCGAGGGCCTCTGCGTGAGCCCGCAGCTCGTGACCAAGCTGATCGAGGACATGCGCGAGCTGCGGCTGTTCGAGATCCAAGGCCTCGACGGACGGGACTACCAGCTGGCGCTGACCGATCACGGGCGCCAGCAGGCCCAGGACCGCATGCAGCTCAGCCGGTACGCCGGTGCCGCGCCCGTACCCTTGTCCGAGTACTCGCGGGTCGTGCTGGCCCAACGCATCTACGTCGACATCACCCGCGACGCCATGCGCACGGCCTTCTCCGACCTGGTCATCAACGACGCCCTGTTGGACGAGGTCGGCCCGGCGCTCATCGCCGAAGGCGCCATGTTCCTGTACGGCCCGCCCGGCACCGGCAAGACCTCCATCGCCGAGCGCATGATCCGCATCTACACCGACCCGGTGGTCGTGCCCCGAGCGGTCGAGGTCGACAGCCAGATCATCCAGGTGTTCGACCCGGCGGTCCACATCGCCATCGAGCCCCAGCCGGCCGAGATCGATCGCCGCTGGGTGCTCTGCCACCGTCCGGCCATCATCGCCGGCGGCGAGCTCCAAGCCGACTCGCTGGACCTGCGCTACGAGTCCTCCACCGGCATCTACCTGGCGCCGCTGCAGATGCAGGCCAACAACGGCATCTTCGTCATCGACGACTTCGGCCGTCAGCTCATGACGCCCGCCCAGCTGCTCAACCGCTGGATCGTGCCGCTCGACCGGCGGCTGGACTTCCTCTCGCTGGCGTACGGCGTGAAGTTCCAGATCCCGTTCGAGACGAAGATCGTGCTGTCGACGAACCTCGAGCCGGCGTCGCTCGGCGACGAAGCGTTCTTCCGCCGCATCCAGTCGAAGATCTTCGTCCGGCCGATCTCCGACGAGGAGTTCGACGAGGTGCTGCGACGCGTGTCGGCTGCCTACGGCGTCGAGGTGCAGAACGGGGCGCCGGCGTACCTGCGCAAGGTCAGCCGCGAGAACGGCGACGGGGACCTGCGCCCCTACCTGCCGGGCGAGGTCTGCAAGATCCTGCGATCGGTCTGCCAGTACCAACGGGCGCCGTTGGTGCTCGACCCGGCCAACATCGACCGCATCGCCGCCGTGTACTTCACCAAGCCCGGCAACCGGGACGTGAGCTGGCAGACGGCAGCTCAGGGCGTGGACGTCCCAGGCGCCTCCATGATCGACCAGCTCCCCCACTGACCTCGCGCTGACCCCGCCTCGCCGGTGGTCGCCGCCGGTCCCTGATGCGTCGGGCCGGGCGCGCCACACTTGACGTGCCGCGCGCGTCGCGCCGCGGCCGGCGCCGCCACCCGTCGAGGCGGACGAGGAGCAGTGGGAGCGAGCGATGGACAGCGGAGCGGGATCCGACGGCGACATCACGGCGAGCCACCCCACGGCACGGCACCTGCGCGCCGCCGGCGAAGCGCCCGCCGCCGCCCCAGAGGCGCTCGACCACGCCGCATCCTTCCCCACCGAAGCGCATCTCGGCTTCGACGTCGTGCCCTACGGACCGGACCTCCCCGACGAGCGGCTGTTCCGCCTGCTCGGCAACGTCGAGGGCAAGCGGGTGCTCGAGCTCGGTTGCGGCGCCGGTCATGCCTCGATCGCCCTAGCCAAGCAGGGGGCCAAGGTGATCACGGTCGATCCGTCGTCAGCCCGCCTCGACGCCGTGCGGTCGGCGTGCGAGCGCGAAGAGGTGCGCGTCGAGCTGCACGAGGGCGACCTGTGGGAGCTGGCGTTCATGCGCGGCGACACGATCGACATCGTGCTGAGCGTCTTCGCCCTGTCGAACGTGCCAGACCTCGATCGCGTCTACCGGCAGGCGCACCGGGTGCTGCGCCAGGAGTGCCCGCTGGTGTTCTCGGTCAGCCACCCGGCCTCGGCGGTCGTCGGCGCCGACCTGCGCGTCGGGCGCACCTATTGGGATCGCAGCTCGCGTCCGTGGAGCACCGACGACGCCTCGGGCGCCGAGTACCCGCGCACCGTGTCGGACATCTTCACCGGCCTGTCGCGGGCCAACTTCCGGGTCGACACGCTGCTCGAACCCGAGCCGCCTGCCGACGCCATCCGATCGGCGTTCTGGAGCCAGGCCATGGCGTGGGTGCCCGCCACCCTCCTAGTGCGAGCCCGCAAAGAAGGCATCTGACCGGAGTCAGCGGGCGCCCGCACGAGTCGCGATCCTCTCAGACGGCGGCGGAGCGTGCAGCCCACCAGGTATCGAGGCGGGCGAGCGCCTCGTCCTCGGTGAGCGGGCCCTCCTCGAGGCGCACCTCGAGCAGGTACGACAGCGCCTCACCGACGACCGGGCCCGGCGGCAACCCGAGATGCTCCATCACGCGACGGCCGTCGAGGTCCGGCCGGATCGACGCCAGCTCCTCCGCCTCGCGGAGCGCGGCGATGCGCTCCTCCAGCTCGTCCATGCGGCGGGACAGCGTCTCGGCCTTGCGCTTGTTGCGCGTGGTGCAGTCACAGCGGGTGAGCTCGATCAGCTCGTCGAGCAGGGGACCGGCGTCGCGCACGAAGCGGCGCACGGCCGAGTCGGTCCACCCCATGCGGTAGGTGTGGAAGCGCAGGTGCAGGTAGACGAGCTGGGTGATGGCCTCGACATCGTCGTTGGGGTAGCGCAACGCCCGCAGCCGGTCGCGGGTCATGCGGGCGCCGACCACCTCGTGGTGGTGGAAGCTGACCCCGCCGTCGCCGATGGCGCGGGTGCGCGGCTTGCCGACGTCGTGGAAGAGCGCGGCGAGCCGGGTGATGCGGTTGGGTTTGCCGTGGCGCGTCGCCGCCACCTTGCCGACCACCGCGATCGTGTGCGTCAGCACGTCCTTGTGGCGGTGGATCGGGTCCTGCTCGAGACGCATCGACGCCAGCTCCGGCAGGAACTCGTCGGCGAGGCCGGTGTCGACGAGGAACCACAGACCGGCCGCCGGGTCATCGACGACGATCAGCTTGTCGAGCTCGTCACGGATGCGCTCCGCCGAAACGATCTCGAGCCGGCCGCGGAAGGTGTGCACGGCATCGACCAGCTCGGCGTCGGGGACCAGGCC
>CAZYKR010000372.1:0-3220 GCA_964648005.1 uncultured Iamiaceae bacterium | reverse complement strand
ACAACACCGACTCCGACTACGACCGCGAGAAGCTCCAGGAGCGCCTCGCCAAGCTGTCGGGCGGCGTGGCCATCCTCAAGGTCGGTGCGGCCACCGAGGTGGAGCTCAAGGAGAAGAAGCACCGCATCGAGGACGCCGTGTCGACGACCAAGGCGGCCATCGAGGAGGGCGTCGTCGCCGGCGGTGGCGTCACGCTGCTGCGGGCGCAGGCCAAGGTGCTCGACGCCGCCAAGGACCTCGCCGCCGACGAGGCGACCGGTGCGCGCATCGTGGCGCACGCGCTCGAGGAGCCCCTCAAGCAGATCGCCCGCAACGCCGGCCTCGAGGGCGGCGTCGTGGTCGAGCGGGTGCGCTCGCTCGACGTGGCGTCCGAGGGCCTCAACGCCGCCACCGGCGAGTACGAGGACCTGGTCAAGGTGGGCATCATCGACGCCGCCAAGGTGACCCGCTCGGCGCTGCAGAACGCGGCGTCGATCGCGGCGCTGTTCCTCACCACCGAGGCCGTCGTCGCCGACAAGCCCGAGGAGTCGGCCCCCGCCATGCCCGGCGGTGACATGGACTTCTGAGCCGACGCTCAGCGACGTCGTGCAGGGGCGCCCTTCGGGGCGCCCCTGGCGCGTCCGGGCTCAGACCCAGCCGCTGCGCTTGAACCGGCTCCACAGGTAGAGCATGGACAACGCCATGATGCCGAGCACGACGACGAACCCGTAGTCGTGCTCGGCGAAGGGGATGTAGGCGAAGTTCATCCCGTAGATGCCGCCGATCGCTGCCGGGACCGCCGCCATGGCCACCCACGCCGAGATCTTGCGCATGTCGTCGTTCTGCTGGATGTTGACCTGCGTCAGGTTGGCCTCGAGGACGGTGTGCAGCAGCTTGGCGTCGCCCTCGATCTGCTCGGTGATGCGGGCGAGGTTGCCCCGCAGGTCGACCAGGCGCTTCTCGATCTCGGGTGGGATCCAGTCGATCTTGCCGTTGACGATGTCGTCGATCGGTCCGCGCAGGGGGGCCACGCCACGCTGGAAGCTGAGGACCTCACGGTTGAGCTGGTAGATGCGCTGCGTCGGGAAGTCGCGATCGTCGGAGAACACCTGCGCTTCGACCTCGTCGATGTCGTTGTCGAGGCCCTCGAGCACCGGGATGTAGTTCTCGATCACCGTGTCGAGCAACGTGTAGATGGCGGCGCCGGCGCCGAGGCGCAACAGGTCGGGCCGGCTCTCGAGCTCGGCGCGGGCAGCCGCCATCGGACTCGCCTCGCCGTAGCGCACGGCGACCACGAAGGTCTCCCCGAAGAACACGCGGATCTCGCCGATGTCGACCACCTCTTGCGGATCGACGTAGGTCGCGGTCTTCACGACGAGCAGCCACGTGTCGTCGTAGCGCTCCAGCGTCGGCCGGTGGTGGCGGGCCAGCGCGTCGCGCACCGCCAGCTCGTGCAGGCCGAAGATGTCGCGCACCTCGTTGAACTCGGCCTCGTCCGGTTCGAACAAGCCGATCCAAGCGAAGGTGCCGGGTTCGGTGCACCCCTCGCGGATGGCGGCGAGCGACTCCACGGTCTGGATGCGGTTGCCGTCCCGGTACAGCGCGGCGTTGACGAGCACGACGCGCAGTCTTCCACGGCAGCGCTGCCGTGCCCGACTACCCCGTGACGCTCGGGTTCGCCGTGATCGGCTGTGCCGCCGTGCCGGTCGTGCCGGGCGACGACGTGGTGGTGGTGTCCGCCGTCGTCGTCGTGGTCGGTGGTTGGACGGCCTGGCACGGTGCCTGCCACGGCAGGTGCGGCACCGGGGTCGGCGCCGTGGTGGCGCCGTTGTAGAGCGGCTCGTCGAAGTACTCGGCCGTCATGGCGCACGGATCGCCGGCCGGCAAGACGAACCGGGCCAGCAGCGCCGGGTCGGCGGCGTCGTCGTGCACGTCGATCGCCTTGTACTCGACCACGAGCTCGTCGCGGGTGAACGTGGCGACGCCGTAGCCGAAGTTCTGGAAGTTCACGTAGGCCTGCCACGGGTTGATCTCGCGGCTCTTCTCCGACACGTTGCGGTAGAAGGCGTAGGCATCCTGGGGGGTCGAGCCGTTGCCGACCGCCTGGCCGATGACATCGGGGTCCGACGTCAGTGACCCGCACGTGAAGTCGTACCCGACGAGTGGCGACGACAGGTCGTCGGGGTCGGGCGACAAGGCCGAGGTGATCCAGATGTGGGTGTGGCCGCTTAGCGACACCGTGTTGTCGATGCCGTTGGCGGCGAGGTGCTCGAGGATGGCCTTGCGCTCCGCCCAGTAGTCGTCCCACGCCTCGTTGGGGGCGTAGACGCCCTCGTTCTGGTGGACGCCGGGGGGAAGGGGGCGGGTGCCGTCGTCGAGGTCGTCGAGGCGCCACATGCCGAAGTTGTACGAGTTGCCGAGGGCCCGCCAGCGCGCCGCCGACGTGTCGAGCTGGTCGAGCAGCCACGCCCGCTGGGCCGTGCCGAGCGTGGTGCGTGCTGGGTCGAAGATGGCGGCGCCCTCGGGCGTGCGGGTGTCGGTGGCGTCGATCGCTGGATCTCGGTACTGGCGGGTGTCGATCATCATCAGGTCGACCAGGTCGCCCCAGCGGATCGACCGGTGGATGCGCGTCGGGTCGCCTCCCGGCGGCACGATCGGGAAGTTCTCGACCCATGCCGTCATGGCGTTGGCGAGCCGGGTCGGATCACCGGTGGCGTCGATGCCGTTGTAGAACTCGCCGTCGTCCCACACCGCCACCGTCGGCAGCTGGGCCTGGACGAGGCGCAGGTCGGCGTTCGTGCGCCACAGGCGGTACATCGAGCGGTAGTCGTCGAGCGACAGCGTCGACACGTCGTTGACGTAGACGTAGTCGCCGAGGTGCATCCACAGGTCGAGGTCCGGCTCGTTGGCGATGGCCCGCTGGGCCACGAAGAGGCTCGAGCGCTGCTGGCAGCTGCACCAGGCGAGCGTCAAGGCATCGGGCGACGCCCCGGTGGCGGGGGCGGTACGCAGGCGTCCGGCCGGGCTGGTGCTGCCGGCGGCGCTGAACCGGTAGTGGTACCAGCGGTCCGACGCCAAGCCGGTGACGGCGACCTTGGCGGTGCGCCCGGCGGCCGACGTGGCGTCGATCATCCCGCCGGCGACGACGGTGCCGAACGCCGCGTCCTCGGCGACCTCCCACACGATGGGTACGTCGTCGGCGACGCCGGGGTCGGCGACGCGGGTCCACAGCACGGTGCCG
>CAZYKR010000371.1:0-3288 GCA_964648005.1 uncultured Iamiaceae bacterium | reverse complement strand
ATGCCGGCCGCGATCTGGCCGGTGGTGTCCTCCGCCTGCGCGACGCCGGAGGCCGACGTCTCGTCGATGGCCGTGCCGACCGAGAAGACCAGCGCACCGCCGACCGGGTGGCCGTCAGCCGACACGACGCGATAGTTCACGATGTAGGTGCCGTTTGGCAGGTCGGGCTCGAGACCGACCTGGACCTGCTCGGGTGTGGGTTGGGTGGTGGTGCCGTCGTCCACGCGCTCACCGGCAGTGTCGAGGACCGTCACGCCGCCGAGCCGCAGGTCGACGGCCTCGCTGAAGATGATCGACACGATGCTGGGCGCCGTCGTCAGCTGCTCGCGGTCGGCCGGGGTCGACGACACCACGACGGCATGCGCTGCCGCGGGCCCGGCGGCGAGGCCCAGCACGGCGGCAACGACGGCCAGCACCAAGGTCAGGCGGGCCATGCCGGTGCCGCGCGCGCCGGCTGCCGGCAGGGCACGCGGTGCTCCATGTGGCTGCTCGGCCCCCGTCGTCGCCATGGCTGCCAGTCTGACAGGCCACCCGACGCCACCGGCAACCACCCGGAGGGGAACCGGAGCGGCTCGCGCGGCGACAATAGGGACATGCGCTGCGCCAACGCCCGAGAGCTCATCTCCGCCATGAGCGACGGCGAGGCCACCGATCTGGAGCGCCAGGGTGCCGAGGCCCACCTCCGCGGGTGCGCCGCCTGCCGCGCCTACGCCACCGAGCTCGGCGCCGTCGAGGTGCCGCCGGCCGCCCCCGAACCGCGGCCGATCACCACCGAGCCGATCGCCGTGTTCCTGCGGCTGGCGCTGCTCACCGTTGCCGGTGCCCTGATCGTGCTGGCGACGCCCATCCTGGTCCGACACCTGGCCGGCGACCACTCCGTCGCCGAGTCCGGGCACCTCGTCGCCTGGGACCTGGCGTTCGCCGCCGGGCTCGTGGTCGTGGCGGTCCAGCCGTTCCGGGCGCGCGGCCTGCTGCCGATGGCCATCGCCGTCGCCGGCATCATGGTCATCACACTGGTCCTCGACGGCGTCGGCGGGCACCCGTCGGCGATGTCAGCGGCGTCGCACCTGCTCGAGCTGGTCGGCCTGGTCCTGCTGTGGCAGCTCGAGCGGCTGCAGTTCCCGTCGGGTCGCCGGGTCAGGACCCGGTTGCCCGATCAGCCGCAGCCAACGCGCTGAGCAGGCTCTCCCGGGCCCGCGCCACGCGCGAGCGGATCGTGCCCACCGGACAGCCGACGACCTCGGCCGCCTCGGCGTACGAGAGACCTGCCACCTGGGTCAGCACGAACGCCGTGCGGAAGTCCTCCGGCAGCTCGGCCACCAGCGCCTCGAGGTCGTGGGCACCGTCGTCGGACGCGCTGGGCTCGACCATCGGCTGCTCGTCGAGGCGGGCCTGCAGCCGCCGGCGCCGGGTCATGCGCCGAACGTGGTCCGCGCAGGTGCGGCGGGCGATGGACAGCAGCCAGGTGCGGGCGGAGGACTCGGCCCGGAAGCCCGGCAGCGCCCGCATGGCACGCAGATAGACCTCCTGGGCGAGGTCCTCGGCGTGGCGGGGGTCGCCGAGATGGGCGCACAGGCGCGTGACCTCGGGCGACGTGGCACGCACGAAGGCATCGAAGGCCCGGCGGTCGCCTGCCGCCGCCGCCAGCGCGATTTCCGTCAGATCGTCCACGTCTGGTGCATCTTCGTCCCGCCGGGACCGACGAACATCGGCCCGAGGTCCCGAACCCTAGAGCCTCAGGTCCCGTCGCACCCCATCACCTGGACGGCGTCGGGTGCAGACGCGGCAGGGGCCGGCCCGAAGGCCGGCCCCTGCCGAACGTGCGATCACCCGGTGGGTGTCGTCACATCATGCCGCCCATGCCACCCATACCGCCCATGGCGGCAGCGGCGGCGGCCGGGTCGACGTCCTCGGGCTTGTCGGCCACGAGCGCTTCGGTCGTCAGCAGCAGGCTGGCGATCGACGCCGCGTTCTGCAGCGCCGCACGCGTCACCTTGGCGGGGTCGATGACGCCGGCCTTGAGCAGGTCGACGAACTCGCCCGTGGCGGCGTTGTAGCCGTTGCTGCCCGACTCGCTCTCGACCTGGCGGACGATGATGGCGCCCTCCTGGCCGGCGTTGTCGGCGATCAACCGCGCGGGGGCTTCGAGCGCCTTGTGGACGATGCCGGCACCGGTGGCCTCGTCGCCCTGCAGGGTCTCGATGATCCCGCTGACGGCGGCGCGGCTACGCAGCAGGGCGGTGCCACCGCCGGCGACCACGCCCTCCTCGATGGCGGCACGGGTGGCCGACAGCGCGTCCTCGATGCGGTGCTTCTTCTCCTTGAGCTCCACCTCGGTGGCCGCGCCGACCTTGATGACGGCGACGCCGCCCGACAGCTTGGCGAGGCGCTCCTGGAGCTTCTCGCGGTCCCAGTCGGAGTCGGTCTCGTCGATCTCGCGCTTGATCTGCGCCACGCGACCGTTGACATCCTCCTCGGTGCCCGCACCCTCGACGATCGTGGTGTCGTCCTTGGTGATGACGATCTTGCGGGCCCGGCCGAGCAGGTCCAGCGTCGCCGAGTCGAGCTTGAGGCCGACCTCTTCGGAGATGACCTGGCCGCCGGTGAGCACGGCCATGTCCTGGAGCATCGCCTTGCGGCGCTCGCCGAAGCCGGGGGCCTTGACGGCGACCGACTGGAAGGTGCCGCGGATCTTGTTGACGACCAGGGTGGCCAGCGCCTCGCCCTCGACGTCCTCAGCGATGATCACGAGGGCCTTGCCCGACTGCATGACCTTCTCGAGCACGGGCAGCAGGTCCTGCACCGAGCCGATCTTGCCGTTGACGAGCAGGAGGTACGGCTCGTCGAGGACGGCCTCCTGGCGCTCCGGGTCGGTCACGAAGTACGGCGAGAGGTAGCCCTTGTCGAACTGCATGCCCTCGGTGAACTCGAGGTCCATGCCGAAGGTGTTGGACTCCTCGACGGTGACCACGCCGTCCTTGCCGACCTTGTCGATGGCGTCGGCGATCGTGTCGCCGATCGTCGTGTCGGCGGCCGAGATCGAGGCGACCTGGGCGATCTCCGCCTTGTCGTCGATCTCCTTGGCCTGCTCGTGCAGCGACTCGACGGCGGCGGCGACGGCCTTCTCGATGCCCCGCTTGAGGCCCATCGGGTTGGCGCCGGCGGCGACGTTGCGCAGGCCCTCGCGCACCAGCGCCTGGGCGAGCACGGTGGCGGTCGTGGTGCCGTCACCCGCGATGTCGTTGGTCTTGGTGGCGACCTCCTTCACGAGCTGGGCGCCCATGTTCT
>CAZYKR010000370.1:0-3308 GCA_964648005.1 uncultured Iamiaceae bacterium | reverse complement strand
ACCACCGTGCCGGCCACCACCACCACAACCGCGCCGCCGACCACCACGACCACGGCGCCGGTCGACGTCGCCCGTCCGGCACCGAGCACCCGACCGACCGAGGGTGGCAGCGGCGTGACCGACGGGACCCGCACCGTGCAGCTCGACAGCGCCGTGCCGCTCCCGGTCGACGGGCGACCCGTCGTGATCACCGGCAGCGGGTTCGACCCGGACAAGAGCCTCGACGTCGAGGTCTGCGCCGTGCCGAGCACCGGCGAACCGCCCACCGCGTGCGCCACGTCGGCCGTCGCCGCCGGGCCGGCCAAGGCCGCCGCCCACATCGTCGCCCCACTCGATCCGGCGGCCGCCGCCACGCCGCCCGCAGGCGCCGGCACGCTCGGACCCGACGGAGACTTCGAGGTGACGGTGTTCGCCCACCACGACCTGGGCGACACAGCCGGGACCGACTGCCGCGAGGTCGCCTGCGCCGTCGTCGTGCGCAACGACGACCGACGCCCCGCCGACCGGTCCCAAGAGCTCATCGTCCCCATCGCCTTCGCTGCCGCCGCCGCCGGCTCCACGCCGGACGCCCCGACCGCCGGGGCCGAGGTCGCCCTCGCCGACGCCGACGCCGACACCGCGGGTTCGCCAGCCCTCGCCGTCGTGCTCGGCGGAGTCGTGCTTGCCGCCACGGCCGCGGCCGTCGGGGTCGTCGTCGTCCGCCGACGGAGCACCTCGTGATGGCGCCCCGCCTCACGGCGCCCCGCCGGCGCGCCACGCTCGCCGCCGCGGTGCTGGTCCTGCTCGTCGCGGCCGGCTGCGGGTCGGGCGCCACCACCGGGCACGCCGAGGCAATCGACGCCACAACGGGGAGCGGCGACACGGCAGCGGTCGACGGCGGCGGCACGCTGCCACCGCCAATCGCCGCCGCAGTGGCTCCGCAGCTTCCCGTGACGGTGACGTCCGCCGACGGCGCCGAGGTCACGATCACCGACGTCTCGCGCATCGTGCCGCTGTGGGGCAGCCTCTCCGAGCTCGTCTTCGCCCTCGGCCTCGGCAATCGCGTCGTCGGCCGGGACAGCTCGGCCACGTTCGGGGAGGTGGCCGACCTACCGCTCGTCACCACGGGTCACGACATCTCCGCCGAGTCGGTGCTGTCGCTGCGCCCGACGCTCGTGCTGGCACACGAGGATGCGGGACCGCCCGAAGCGCTCGAGCAGCTGCGCGCCGCCGGCGTGCCGGTGCTGGTGGTCGAGACACCGACGAGCGTCGACGCCATCGGCGCCCGGATGCGCGCACTGGGCACGGCGTTGGGTGTGCCCGAGGCCGGGGCCGAGCTCGCCGCGTCCACCGACGCCGAGCTGGCGGCCGTGCAACGCACCGTGCCCGCCGACGCAGAGGCGCCGCGTGTCGGGTTCCTCTACGTGCGCGGCGGCGCAGGCGTGTACCTGCTCGGTGGTCCGGGATCGGGCGCCGACTCGATGGTCGCCGCCGCGGGCGGCAGGGACGCCGGCACGGCCATCGGCCTCGACGAGGCGTTCACACCGCTCACGAGCGAGGCCCTCGTCGCCGCCGCGCCCGACGTCCTGCTCGTCACCACGTCGGGGCTCGCCTCGGTCGGCGGCATCGACGGCCTGCTCGAGCTCGCTGGCGTGGCACAGACCCCAGCCGGCCAGGCGCGCCGGATCGTCGCCGTCGAGGACGCGCTCCTCTACAGCTTCGGCGCCCGCACCCCCGACGCGCTCACCACGTTGATCGCGGAGCTGCACCCGTCGTGACCACCGAGGCGCGGCCGGTACGCCCGGCGCTGCTCGTCACGGTGCTGGTGGCGACGTTGGGCGTGGCCGTCGTCGTCGCCGCAGGTCGCGGCGCGGTCGCCATCGACGTCGGCGACGTCCTCGGCTCGGTGGCACACCGGCTCGGGCTGGAGCTCGGTTCGACGCCCGCCGCGCTGGACGAGTCGGTGTTGTGGGACATCCGCTTCCCGCGGGTGGCGCTCGCCGTGGTGGTCGGCGCCGCGCTGGGGTGTGCCGGCGCCGCCATGCAGGGAACGTTCGGCAACCCGCTGGCCGAGCCCGGGGTCGTCGGCGTCTCCGCCGGTGCCGCCGTCGGTGCCGTGCTGGCGATCGTGGCGGGGATCACGGTGCTCGGGACGTGGAGCCTGGCGGTGGCGGCCTTCGCCGGGGGCGTGGTCACCGTCGCCATGGTCTATCTCGCCAGCCGGGCCGAGGGTCGCACGGAGGTGGTGACGCTCATCCTCACCGGCATCGCCGTCAACGCCATGGCCGGCGCGCTCATCGGTCTCGGCTCGTACGTGTCCACCGACGCCGAGCTGCGGTCGATCACGTTCTGGTCGCTCGGCAGCGTGGCCCACGCCACCTGGCCGAAGGTGGCCGTGGTCGCACCGATCCTGGTCGTCGGCATGGTGCTGGCGCTGCGCCACGCCCGCGCCCTCGACCTGCTGGCGCTCGGCGAGCAGCCCGCCCGGCACCTCGGCGTCGACGTCGAGCGCCTCCGCCGGGCGATGCTCGTCACCGTGGCGCTGCTCACGGCGGCCGCCGTCGCCGTGTGCGGGATCATCGTGTTCGTCGGGCTGGTCATCCCCCATCTGGTGCGACTGGCGATCGGCCCGAGCCACCGCGTCCTGCTCATCGCCTCCGCGCTCGGCGGCGCGCTGATCCTCGTGCTCGGCGACCTCATCGCCCGCACCGTCGCCGCCCCGGCCGAGATCCCGCTCGGCGTGCTGACGGCGCTTATCGGCGCCCCGTGCTTCTTGTGGCTGCTGCGCCGCACCCGCGCCCGTCAAGGCGGGTGGGCATGACGGTGCGCCGCGCCCGCAGCCGCGCTCGGGGAGCCGACACGTCTCGCGAGGACACCTCAGCGGTCCTGCTCGGTGCCCGTGGCGTGACCGTCGAACGGCGGCACCGCACCGTGCTCGTCGACGTCGACCTGGAGGTGCGCGCCGGCGAGCTGGTGGCGCTCGTCGGCCCCAACGGCGCCGGCAAGTCCACGCTGCTCGGGGCGCTGTGCGGCGACGTCGCCGTGGCATCGGGCGAGGTGACCCTGCTCGGGGAGCCGCTGGAGCGGTGGTCCGCCGGCGACCAGGCCCGCACCCGTGCCGTGCTCCCCCAGCGCCACGCTGTCGCCTTCGGCTTCACCGTCGCCGAGGTCGTGGCGATGGGTCGGGCGCCGTGGCAGGGCACCCCAGCCGCCGCCGACGACGAGGCGGCCGTGCACGACGCCCTGGCCACCACCGACGTCGCCCACCTCGCGCACCGCACCGTGTCGACGCTCTCCGGCGGCGAGCAGGCGCGGGTGGCGCTGGCGCG
>CAZYKR010000369.1:0-3327 GCA_964648005.1 uncultured Iamiaceae bacterium | reverse complement strand
GGACCTGGGCCTGCTGGTCCGCACGGCGCGCGCCGTGCTCGGCGGCGAGGGCGTCGATGGCCACCCGACCGACGACCCGCTGGCGCGCGTCGACGACTGAGATGCGGCGCGCCCTCGGGTGACCGGCGCCGTTCAGGCGGTGACGATGGCGCCGTCGGCGGCCCACCGCTCGACGACCGGGGCGAGATCGGCGGCCACCACCTCGGCACGAGCGCCGTGGCGTTGCGCCAGCGCGGCTGCGGCATCGTCGAGCGTCATGGCGCCGGCGAGGAGGTCCCACAGCCCCGCCGCCGGTCCCCGCACCTCGACCGGTTCGTCGGCGTCGGGCCCGAGCACGAGCACGCTGCCGTCCAAGGTTCGCCACAGCGCGTCCGGGGCGCGCTGCCAGCGCGTCATCGACCGTGGGCCGGCTCGTCCGCGCCCACGTCGTCAGCCCCGACGGCGAGGTTGCGCAGCTCGATGATCAAGTCGGCGTCGCCGACGACGGTGGCGTGGCCAGCGACCACGGCGTCGAAGCGCAGGGGCGGAACGTCCACCTGAGAGATGAGCGGGTGTGCCGGCCGCACGTCCACCTCGTCGCGCCCCAGGAGTTGCTCGTGGAGCTTCTCACCGCGGCGCAGGCCGGTGTAGACGATGTCGACGGGCCGCGGGGCCTGCGCCGCCAGCCGTCGGGCGACGTCGTCGATGCGCACGGGCTCGCCCATGTCGAGCACGAGGGCCTCGCCGTCCCTGCCGACGGCGCCGGCCTGCACGACGAGCTGCACCGCCTCTTCGATGGTCATGAAGTACCGGGTCACGTCGGGATCGGTCACCGTGATCGGCCCGCCGGCGGCGGCCTGGGCACGAAACGCCGTGAGGACCGAGCCGCGCGAGCCGAGCACGTTGCCGAACCGCACGCTGAGGTACGTGCCGGGAGCGGCCTCGGCGTGCCCGGCGGTGAGGCGCTCGGCGATGCGCTTGGTGAAGCCGAGCACCGACGTCGGGTCGGCGGCCTTGTCGGTCGAGATGTTCACGAAGCGTTCGACGCCCACGGCGGCGGCGGCGTCGAGCACGAGCTGGGTGCCCACCACGTTCGTCTTGTACGCCTCCTCCGGGTACAGCTCGAGCAGCGGCAGGTGCTTGAGGGCCGCGGCGTGGAACACCACGTCGGGTCGGTGCTCGTCGAAGGCCGCGTCGAGCGCCTGGCGGTCGCGGATGTCGGCGACGACGAGCTCGCGGGTGTCGAGCAGGGCCCGACCGTCGATCGAGAGCTGCACGGCATGCAGCGCCGACTCGTCCCGGTCGAGCATGACGAGCGAGCGCGGGGCGAATCGGGCGATCTGGCGGCACAGCTCGGAGCCGATGGAGCCGCCGGCGCCGGTGACGAGCACCGAACGGTTGGTGAGATAGCCGGCGATGGCGTCGATGTCGGTGTCGATCCGATGGCGGCCGAGCAGGTCCTCCTCGGTGACCGGTCGCAGGTCGGCCAGCCCGACGTCGTCGCTCAGCAGCTCGCTCAGTGCCGGGAGCACGCGCACGTCGAGGTCGGCGTGCGCCGCCGCTTCGGCCAGGTCGCGGATGAGCTCGGCCGGTGCCGACGGCACGGCGATGCACAGCACGGTGGCGTCGAGGTCGCGCGCGGCGTGCACGACCTCGGCGCGGGTGCCGACCACCGGCACGCCGCGGATGCGCAGCTTGCGCTTCGACGGATCGTCGTCGAGCAGCCCGACGGGAAGGAAGGGGCTGTCGGGGTTGCGGACCATGCTGGTCACGAGCTGCTCGCCGCCGTCGCCGGCGCCGAAGACGAGGGTGCGCTCCGCCGTGGCGTCCGATGGTCGACGCGACCGTTCGAGCGCCAGGCGCCACGTGTAGCGCACCGCCGCCATGGCCAGCAGCGCCATGCCGCCGCCGATGAAGACCACGCTCGTGGGGATGAGCTGATCGGGCAGCAACCGGTTGACGCCGGCGAAGAGCACGGTCACGACGGCGACGGCGCGCACGAGGTGCGCCACCTCTTCGAAGCTGCCGTAGCGGAACTTTCCTGCGTAGAGGCCCGACGTCAGACCAGCGGCGACTTGGATCAGCAGCACCAGCCCGACGGCGAGCATGGTGTGGACGAAGTTGAACGGGCCCCATTGCCGGGGATCGAAGGCCAGCTCGAACCGCAAGAACATGGCGCCGAGCACGCCGACGAGCCAGCACAGCCCGTCGATGCCGCCTTGGAAGACGAGGCGGTGCTCTTCGAGGAGGCGTCCCCAGCGCTCCAGCCAGCCGGACGCGGCAGGGCGCGCCTCGCTCATGGCTGAACCGCCAGCGGGAGTCGCCGATCTCCACACATGTGAGCAGCGATGGTACCCGGTGCGGTGGTCGGCGTGGGGGCCTTGGCACCCGTGCCGAAGCGTCCTGGGTCGCGCGGCCTACCATCGCCGGGTCCCGATCGGCGGCGCCCGCCGGTCGTACCCGTGCACGAGGCAGCGAACCACGACGTGAGCCCGACCACCGACCCGCCGCCCCAGCTGCGCCCCGCGCCCCGGGTGCGCCCGCGCGACGAAGCAGCGCGACGGCGTTCGAGCGGCCGTCGTCGGCGCACCGACGCACAGGAGCGGATCACCATCTACGTCGTTGCGGCGGCCGCCGGCGTGGCGGCAGCCTTCGCAGCCACGACGATGATCGTGCCCAACGCCGCGCTGGCGGGGCTGTGGCGGTTCGCGCTGGCCGCAGGCGTGGCACTGGCCGGCTCGCGTGCGCGTCGGTGGACCTGGCTCGTCGTCGGCGGGGTCGGGGTGCTCGTGTCGACCGAGGTCGTGTGGCTGGCGGTCGCCGGCGCCGGGGTCGGCGTCGCCTTCGCGTCGATCTTCGTGCCGCGGCGGCGGGTCCTGGGCGCCATCTCGGTCGGCTTGTCGGTGCAGCCGCTGTTCCACGTCCCCGATCTGGGCGGCGAGCACCTGGCCACCTGGGCGGCGCTGGCGGCCGTCGCTCCGGTGCTCGGCTCGGCGTACCTCGTCTCGCCGCGCCGCGTGCGCCGCCGGGTCCATCGCGCCGCACTGGTGGTCGTGGCCGCGGCGGCCGTGGGCGCGCTGCTCGCCGGTACAGCAGCGCTGCTGGGCTACGGCGCTGCCAACCGTGGTGCCGACGCCGCCTTCGCCGGCATGAGCAAGGTGCGCGACGGGGACACGGCGGAGGCGACGGGGGAGTTGCGCGAGGCAACCGACGCCTTCACCCAGGCCGAAGCGGCGTTCGCGGCGCCGTGGACCTGGCCGGCGGCGGCGGTACCGGGCGTGGCCCAGCACCTCGACGCCCTGGCCACCATGAGCCGCGAGGGGCGAGCGGTCTCGACGTCGGCGGCGG
>CAZYKR010000368.1:0-3342 GCA_964648005.1 uncultured Iamiaceae bacterium | reverse complement strand
GCAGGTCGGCCTCGCCGAAGTCGCGACCCCACTCGCCGATGGCGTACCGGCCGTCGGGGTACTGCACCATCGTCGCGGCGCCGTCGCGCAACGGGACCCCTTGACGGCCGTCGCTGTACCAGCCGCCGCGCGCCTGATCGAAGCGGAAGCCGCCGTTGAAGGCCAAGATGGCGTCCTTGCACCGGTCGGGTGGGATCTGCGACGGGTTGGTCCAGGTGCCGCCGGGCAGCTCGAGCCCGGGCTGGATCTGCACGTCGGTCACGGTCGGATCGACCCAGGCCACGAAGACGAGCAGCGAGGTCTTCTGGTCGTTCGGACGCACCTTGGTGGTGTAGACCCCGTGGAACCCGCCGAGGTCCGGCCCGGCGGGGAACCAGGTCCCCTCGTCGGGCAGGGGCTCCGCGGCAGGTGTCGCCACGGCGGGTGGGAGCGTCAGGTGGGGGATCGTCGCCGGCGTGGTCGGCGTCTCCTCGCCGTCGTCGGACGGCTCCACCTCGGCCGTCGTCGGCGCCGCGCCGGAGGGGCCGATGGCCTGGTCGGGGGTGCCGCCGTCGGGCGGCTGCTCACGGGAGTAGTAGAGCTGCTCGACCCGGTCGACCATCCACCCCATGTGGATGTCGCGCAACCACTGGACGTTGCGAGCCTGGAAGCTCTCCTGGCCCGGCTTGGTCATGGCCTGCGCCCACGTCGTGCCGAGCAGGATGCACAGCGGGATCGCCAGGATGATGGCGCCGGTGGCGAGCCGGTGGAAGCGGGCCCAGTGCACGGCGCGCTCGCGTCGCGTCTCGAGCGCGGCGCGCTCCTCACGCTCGACCTTGCGCTTGCCGTTGCGGGTGAGCTTGGCGTTGCCGGTGCGCACCAGCTTGGGGGCCGGCCCTCCGCCGAACTCCTCGGGCCACTCGTCCTCGGTCGTCGGGGCGGCGTCGTCGGGCTGGTCCATGGACGTGGTCTGCTCCGGGGTCGGCGACGGCAAGCTGAGCGCCGCTGGCGCCGGACGACGGCTGCGTCACGGCGGCGGGTTCGGACTGCGGGATTGTACGGCACCGGCGGCCCGATCCCCAGGCGGGACCGTGCTGGCGCGCCGGCGCGTCACCGTGCGGGCGGGCGTACCCTGTGGCCGATGGACGGACCGGCGGACGACCCGTTCGGTGACGCCGGCGATCCGGCGGCGCAGAACCAGGGGGCGGGCCAGGAGGCCGCGCTACGCCACGGGATCGACGGCGCGGCGTCGCCTGCCGAGCGTGCTGGCGCCATGGTCGAGCTCGCCAAGTTCCTGCTCCACGCCGGCGACGATCGCCTGGAGGAAGCGGCGGCGGTGCTCGACGAGGCGATCATGGTCGCCGACGAGGCGGGCGACACGCGCACGTTGTACCTGGCCCGGGTCGTGCGGGCGCGGGCGGCACGCGCCGTCGGGGACGACGACACCAACCGGTCGCAGCTGTCGGCCGCCGTGCTGCTGTGCGAGGCGATCAACGCCCGCCGCCCGTTGCCCGAGCTGTTGATGCTGCTGTCCAACGTCGACGCCCGCAGCGGCGACATGGCGGCGGCGCGCATCACGCTGGAACGCGCGCTCGAGCAGGCCATGGAGAACGGGGACGAGCACCAGGTGGCGCGGGTCCGGGTGGAGTTCGGTCGCCTCGAACGCAAGGCGGGCGACGTCGATGCGGCGCAGGCCCATCTCGAGCTCGCCCTCGAGGCCATCCGGGAGCACGGACCGGTGGCGGTGCGCACGACGGTCGAGCAGGACCTGGCGGCGCTGCTGCAGTCGTCCGGCGACTACCGCGGTGCGCTCGAGCACTACCAGCACGCGTGCGACGGCTGGTCGGAGCTCGGGCGCCAGGATCACGTGGCCCGGTCGCTGCTGCGCATGGCCGAGATGGCCCGCCTCCTGGGCGAGCGCGGCGACGCCAAGCTCTACCTGGCCGAGGCGCTCGGCATCGCGCAGGGGCTGCAGGATCGTCCCAAGGAGGCGGAGATCCGCGCCGCGCTCGGCGACGTCGCCCGGATGACGAGCGACTACGCCGACGCCGAGCGGCAGCTCACCCGGGCGCTCGACACGGCGGTGGCGCTCGGCGATCAGCGCCTCCAGGCCAAGGTGCTGACGGGCCTGGCGTCGGTCGATCGCGTGGCGCGCCGCCTGCCCGACGCAGCCGAACGCCTCGAACAGGTCCTGGCGATCGCCGACGAGCTCAACGACCGGTACGCCCTGGCCAACGGTTCGAACGCCCTCGGGGGTGTGCGGGCGGTGCAGGGTCGGGTGGCCGAGGCGCGCGAGCTGTTCACCCGGGCACGCAAGCTGTCGACCAAGGCCGACTACCACCTCGGCGTCGTCAACGCGTCGCACGGCCTGGGACAGCTGGCGGTGCTCGAGGGGAACGTGGCCGTCGCCCGCGACGAGTTCGAGCGGTGCCGGCGCTTCGCCACCGAGCTGGGGGAGCGGCACGGCATCGTCCACGCCCACGCGGGCTGGGCGGCGACGGCGCTGGTCGCCGGCGCCACCGAGCGGGCGATGGAGGAGGCCGACCGCGCTCGCGAGGTGGCCGAGTCCGTCGGCTACCGGTTGGCGGTCGGCTCGTCGCTGCGTCTGACCGGGCTGGCGGCGCTGGCGCGCGGCGACGTGGTGCGGGCCCGGCTCGCCCTGGAGCAGGCGCGCACCATCGCCGAGGCCGTGGCCGACGTCGGCGGCGCGCTGGAGGCGTCGTCGGCGCTGGCGGAGTGCGCCCTGTCGGACGGCCGCATCGCCGAGGCCGGCCGACTCGTCGAGGCGGCGCGCGCCGGCTTCGAGGAGCACGGCGACGTCGTCGGCCTGGCCGACGCGCAGCGCCGCAGCGCCATGGTGGCGCTCGCCGCTGGCCGCGACGAGGAGGCGCTGGGCTGGCTGCGCGTCGCCGTCGCGGCCATGAGCGGGCTCGAGGCGCGGCCGCGTCTGGCGATCACGGCGACCGAGCTGGCCCTGGTCGAGCAGGACGCCGGGCGAGCCGAGCAGGCGCAGCGCACGGCCTCGCTGGCCTTGCTGGCAGCGGAAGAGATCCGCGACACGCTCGTCCCCGAGCTGCCCCAGGCCGAGTTCTTCTTGCGCTACCGCTCGGTCTACGAGCTGGCCTACTCGCTCGGGCTCGCCGACTGAAGCGCCGGCCGGCCGGCTGACCTTCGGCCGGCACGCGGCATCGCGCCGGTCAGAAGTCGGCGGACTCGAAGAGCCGGAGGCGCAGCAGGTCCGCCTCGTCGGCGGTGAGGAGGTGCCGGTCCTCCATGGCGTCGACCTCGGCAAGCTGGGCGGCGAGCTCCGGGCTGAGCACGAGCGGTTCGTCGTCGTCGTCGATGTCGTCGTCGAGGACGTCG
>CAZYKR010000367.1:0-3348 GCA_964648005.1 uncultured Iamiaceae bacterium | reverse complement strand
TGGTGCGCACGCCGACGCGGTGCGGGCGGTGCTGCCGCCCGACGTCACCGTCGTCGAGAACGCCGCCTGGCCCGAGGGCATCGCCTCGAGCCTCGCCGTCGGCGTCGACCACGCCCGCAGCTGCGGCCATGACGCCGTCGTCGTCGGCCTCGGTGATCAGCCCGGCATCCCGTCGAGCGCCTGGCGGGCGGTCGCCGATGCGACCGCCACGCCGGTGGCCGTCGCCGCCTACGACGGCCGTCGCCGCAACCCGGTCCGGCTGGCCGCCGAGGTGTGGCCCGACCTGCCGCGCACCGGCGACCAGGGAGCTCGCAGCCTGATGCGGGCGCGCCCCGACCTCGTGACCCCGGTAGCTTGCGAGGGCGACCCGCACGACGTGGACACGGGGGAGGACCTGGGCCGATGGAGCTGAGCAACGAGTTCGAGGTGAGCGTCGGCATCGACGAGGCATGGACGATCCTCACCGACCTCGAGCGGATCGCCCCGTGCCTCCCCGGCGCCCAGCTCGACGAGGTCGAGGGCGAGGAGTACCGGGGCCGGGTCAAGGTGAAGGTCGGCCCGATCACGGCGCAGTACAAAGGCACGGCGCGCATCGTCGAGCGCGACGACGCCGCGCACAGGGCGCTCGTGGAGGCGACCGGCCGTGACACCCGCGGCCAGGGCAACGCCACCGCCACCATCCGGGCCGAGCTCAGCGCCACGAGCGACACCGTCACCCACGTGAGCCTGGTCACCGACCTCGCTGTCACCGGCAAGGTGGCGCAGTTCGGGCGCGGCGCCATGGGCGATGTCAGCGCCAAGCTGCTCGGCCAGTTCGTCGAGAACCTCGAGGCCACCGTCCTCGGCGCCGGCGATGCCGCGCCGCCCGCCGAGCTCGAGGCCGAGCGGGAGCCGACCGAGACCGAGGCGACCGAGGCGACCGAGGCCGTGGCGCCGCCGTCGGTCGAGGTCGAGCCCATCGACCTGATGGCCACCGCCGGGTCGCCGCTGCTCAAGCGGGCGCTGCCGCTGGTGGGCGTGTCCGTGCTGGCGTTCATCGTCGTGCGTTTCGTCCGTCGCCGCCGACGCGCCAAGGGCTGACGTTGGCCGACGCCGCCGACCGCGCCGCCGTCGAGACGCTGCTCGGTCGGGTGCCCCAGGGCGACTTCGACGTGGTCGTGCGCGACGCGGCGGGGATGCCCGTGGTGATCCGCAACGCGCCGCTGCTCGACGACGGCACGCCCATGCCGACCCGCTTCTGGCTGGTCGGTCCCGCCGAGCTGTTGGCCGTCGCCCGGCTCGAATCCTCGGGAGGGGTGCGTGCGGCCGAGGCCGAGGTGTCGGCCGCGGCGATCGCCGACGCCCATGCCCGCTACGCCGCCGAGCGCGACGCCGCACTGCCCGACGATCACGGCGGTCCGCGGCCGTTCGGGGGCGTCGGCGGCACCCGCCGGGGCGTCAAGTGCCTCCACGCCCACTACGCCTGGCACCTGGCCGGTGGCGACGACCCCGTCGGGCGGTGGGTGCAGGCCCGCCTCGACGAGGGTGCCGGCGAGCCGGCCCGATAGCTTCTCCCCGGTGACCGGACCCGTCGCCGCCATCGACTGCGGCACCAACTCGACCCGGCTGCTCGTCGCCGACCGTGGCGCCACGCTCGACCGCCAGATGCGCATCACCCGTCTGGGGCGCGACACCGACGCCACCGGCGCCCTGCGGCCCGATGCCGTCGACCGCACGGTCGAGGTGCTGCGGGAGTACCGCTCGATCATGGACCGCTTCGGCGTCGAACGGGTGCGAGCCACCGCCACGTCGGCGGCGCGCGACGCCGCCAACCGCGACCTGTTCTTCGACGCCGCCGAGGACGTCCTCGGCGTGCGACCCGAGCTGTTGTCGGGGGCGCAGGAGGCGGAGCTGTCGTTCCGCGGCGCCACCGCCGACCTCGACCCCGACCTCGGTCCGTTCCTCGTCGTCGACATCGGCGGCGGGTCGACCGAGTTCGCCTTCGGCACCACCGAGGTGCTCGGCTCGCTCAGCTGTGACATGGGCTGTGTGCGCCTCACCGAGGCCTACCTGCACCACGACCCGCCGCGACCGGACGAGCTGAGCCAAGCCCTGTCGATCGTCGAGCTGCACCTGCTCGACGTGGCGCGCGAGGTGCCCCACGCCGGCGATGCCGCCACCTTCGTCGGTCTGGCAGGGACGGTGAGCGCGGCGGCCGCCGTCGAGATCGGCCTCGCCACCTACGACCGCGACCGCGTCCACCACTTCCGCCTCACCCGCGCCGCCGCCGAGGACGTGTTCCGCACGCTGGCCACCGAAGCGCTGGCCGACCGCATCCACAACCCGGGCCTCGAGCGCGAGCGCGCCGATGTGATCGTCGGCGGCATGTGCGTTCTCGTCGGGGTGATGCGGTACTTCGGCTTCGACGAGTGCCTGGTCAGCGAGGCCGACATCCTCGACGGCCTGGCGGCGAGCATCACCGACTGAGCGTGGGCACGACCCCCTGACGCCTCGTTAGAGTGCCGGACGTGACGCTGACGGATCGAGTGCTGATGGGCCCCGGCCCGTGCAACCCGTACCCGGAGGTGATCGAGGCGATGGGCCGCCCGTTGCTCGGGCACCTCGATCCCGAGTTCCTCGCCTTGCTCGACGAGACCAACGAGCGGCTGCGCACCGTGTTCCGCACCGCCAACCCGCTGACCTTCCCGGTCAGTGGCACGGGGTCCGCCGGCATGGAGGCGGCCTTCGTCAACGTGGTCCGCCCCGGCGACCCCGTCGTGGTCGGGGTCAACGGCGTGTTCGGCGAGCGGATGTGCGACGTGGCCCAGCGCTGCGGGGCCGAGGTCGTGCGCGTCGAGGCCGAGTGGGGTCGCGCGCTCGACCCGCAGGCGTTGATCGACGCTCACCCGTCGCCCGCCGTCATCGCCGTCGTGCACGCCGAGACATCGACCGGTGTGCGCAACGACGTCGCCTGCCTGCACACCGGCCACGAGGACGCCCTGGTGCTCGTCGACTGCGTGACCTCGCTCGGCGGCATCCCGGTCGAGATCGACGGCTGGCAGGTCGACCTGGCCTACAGCGGCACGCAGAAGTGCCTCGGCGTGCCACCGGGACTGGCGCCGCTCACCGTCTCCGAGCGCGCCCGCGGCCGCATCGTGGAGCGCCCGTCCTCGTGGTACCTCGATCTGAACATGATCGCCCGCTACGTCGGCGGCGACGGTGCCCGCGCCTATCACCACACGGCCCCGATCTCGGCCATCTACGGGCTGCACGCCGGGCTCGGCGCCGTGCTCGACGAAGGCCTCGAGGAGTCCTGGGCGCGCCACCGCAGCTGCGGCGAGGCGTTGCAGGCCGGACTCGAGGACCTCG
>CAZYKR010000366.1:0-3348 GCA_964648005.1 uncultured Iamiaceae bacterium | reverse complement strand
CGGGAGCGCAGCGGATCTGGACCGAGCGCTCCGAGCGTTCGACTGGGGTGGGTGACGCGCTCCGGCACCCGCTTCGGGCTCTCGCTCTGAGCGGACGCCGCGAACCAGCAGGTGAGCCCCGCTACTGTCGAACGGCATCGTCCCCCCACGCCTGAACCCATGACCGAGACCACGCCGCGCTCACGACCGCCTCGCCCCGACGGGCCGCGCCGCGCCGCCGCGGCAGCACCGGGCGGGCGTCCGGCAGCACCTGGCGGGCGTCCGGCAGCACCTGCGCCCGACGACGAGTTCTTCACCGAGCTCAGCTGGCGAGTGTTGGTCGAGCCGAACGACACCAAGCGGCCCGGGACGATGTCAGCCGGCATGGTGCTCGTCGTGATGGCCACGGCGATGTTGATCGCCATGCTCGTCAACGCCACGGCGATCAAGCACCGCAGCCAGTCGAAGAACGCCGGCACCTGGCGCTACAACGTGGCCAACGTCGTCGAGACCTTCGCGTCGACGCTGCAGCTGACCAGTCCCCGCTCGGCCATCGACACCGCGCTGGGACGCGAGACGCAGAGCGACCTCGACGACGTCGACACCGGCGAGATCATCTACGCCGAAGCCCCCGAGGGTCCGACGGGCACCGACGTGGCGTCGATGACGCCGGTGTTGCGGGAGCCGACGCCGGCCTCGCCGTTGCGCATGCACATCAGCGGCGACTCGATCGTCGGCATCTTCGGCAACCAGCTCAAGAAGCAGGCGACGGACACGGGGCTGATCAGCGCCGAGCTGGACTACCGCCCGTCGACCGGTCTGTCACGACCCGACTTCTTCAACTGGCCCAAGCATCTCAACGAGGTCAACGCCTCCGACGATCCCGAGGTGTTGGTGCTGATGTTCGGGGCGAACGACATCCAGGGCATGACCGTCGGCGAGGGCGCCGTGCAGCCTGGCACCGCCGAGTGGTACGCCGAGTACCGCAAGCGGGTGGGCGGCCTGATGGAATCGATGCGCGACCCCGACAACGACCGCATGGTGCTGTGGGTCGGGGCGCTGCCGATGGGGCCGACCTCGGGCGTGGAGTCCATCCCTGAGGTCGATTACATCTACGCCACGGAGGCAGCCAAGTACCCATGGGTCACCTACGTGGACTCGTGGCCGTTCTTCGTCGACGGCTCCGGCGCCTACCAGGCGGAGCTGCCCGACGCCGCCGGCGAGCAGCAGCTGTTGCGCGAGCGCGACAACATCCACCTCACCGCCGCCGGCGGCGATCGCTTGGCGTCGGCCGTGCTCGCCAAGCTGGCAACGATCGTGCCGGTACTCGAGCCCGAGCTGGAGGCGACGCCGGCGCAGCGGGCGCCGAGCGAGATCGCCGAGCGCGCCGAGGTCCCCAAGCCCGAGGGCTTCCCCGACGGCGCCTGACGCCGGGACTCAGCTGGGGTGCGAGGCCGTCACCGTCGTGGTGATGCCGCCCCGGACGTTCCACAGCGTGGTGACGGTCATGCTTCGCGGTGCGATGGCGGCGACGAGGTCGTCGAGGATGCGGTTGGTGATGTCCTCGTGGAAGGCGCCCTCGTCGCGGTAGCTCCACAGGTACAGCTTGAGCGACTTGAGCTCGACCAGCGAGGCGTCGGGCACGTACGTGACCACCACCGTGGCGAAGTCCGGCTGCCCGGTCATCGGGCACAGGCAGGTCAGCTCCGGCGTCTCGCAGCGCACCTCGTAGTCGCGGCCGGGGTGCGGGTTGTCGACGGCGACGAGCTGCTTGGACGGAGACGACGGCATGGCCGTGATGGTGCCAGACGCCGTGCGCTCAAGGCGAAGCCGGGTCGAGTTGCCAGCGGCAGAAGGCCAGCACGTCGGCGAGCTCGGCGACCTGCTTGGACACCGGCTTGCCCTGCCCGTGCCCGGCGCGGGCCTCCACCCGCAGCAGGACCGGCCGATCGTCCTGGCAGCTCGAGGACCACTGCAGCGCGGCGGCCATCTTGCGAGCGTGCATGGGGTCGACGCGGCTGTCGCCCTCGCCCGAGGTGATCAGCACGGCGGGATAGCAGGTGTCGGGCTCCACGTGGTGATACGGCGAGTAGGCCGCCAGCCAGGCGAACTCCTCGGCGACGTCGGGGTCGCCGTACTCGGGGATCCACAGCCGGGCCACGAGGAAGCGGTGGTACCGCACCATGTCGAGCAGCGGGACGGCGAGCTGCGCGGCGCGGCACAGGTCGGGGCGTTGCGTGATGGCGGCACCCACGAGCAGGCCGCCGTTGGACCCGCCGCGCAGCGCCAGGCGGTCCCGCGACGTGATGCCCTGCTCGACCAGCCAGTCGGCGGCGGCGATGAAGTCGTCGATGCTGCGCTGCTTGTGCTCGCGCATGCCGGCGCGATGCCACGCCTCGCCCTGCTCGGATCCACCGCGGATGTTGGCCACGGCGTAGAGGCCGCCGGCGTCGCAGTGGGCCACGATCGCCGCGCTGTAGGACGGGCTCATCGAGATGGCGAACCCGCCGTAGCCCGTGAGCAGGCACGGCGTATCTGGTCCGGGCACCGTGTCCTGGGCGCGGATCAGGAACATCGACACCTTCGTGCCGTCGCCCGACGGGTACCAGACCTGTTCGACGTGGTACCAGCCTTGCGGGCCCTCGCCCTCCAGGTCGAGCTCATCGAGGCGGCTCCAGTCGGTCACCCGCTCGCGCGTGACGCGGTACATCGTGGGCGGGCGCGTGAACGAGGTGAAGCAGAAGAACGCCTCGTCGCGGTCGCGGCTGGCGCTGAACCCGGCGACCGATCCGTACTCCGGCAACGGGATCGGCGTCGGATCCGAGCCGTCGAGCTCGTGGCGATCGAGGTGGGCGACGGCGTGGTGGCCGGTGAGGACGAGCAACGAGCGACAGGTGACGGCGACGGCCTCGATCACGCGCTCGGACTCGGGCACGATCGTGCGCCAGTGATCCGTCCACGGCGTGGTCAGCGGCGCCTCGACGACCCGTCCGCGCCCGGCGTCGAGCGTCGTCCAGCCGACGAGGCGATCCCCGTCCACCGTGAACTGCGATACGGCCTCGTGCCCTTCGATCAGCACGGTGCGTGCGCCCGTCGTGCGATCGATCAGGTGCACGTCGACGCGTGACCACCCGATGGCGATGTGCACGAGCAGCCAACGGCCGTCGCGCGACAGCGACACGTTGGGCCAGGCCGCCTTGTCGGGGAGCTCCGCCCAGATCTGGCGGTCAGCGGCGGGGGAGCGGCCGACGGTGTGCCAGTACACCGTCCGCCAGTAGCCACGGTCCTCTTCGCCGACCGTCGCCGGGTCGGGATAGCGGGTGTAGGCGAAACCTGAGGCGTCGGGCAGCCACGCCACCGAGCAGGCCC
>CAZYKR010000365.1:0-3357 GCA_964648005.1 uncultured Iamiaceae bacterium | reverse complement strand
GTCGGGGCCGCCGGCACCGGCAAGACGGCGCTGTGTCGCGTCCTGGCCGAGGAGCTGCGCGACGAGGCGACCACGTTGCTCGTCGACCCGGTGACGGCGCGCGACTCGCTGGCCGAGCTCTATGCGCTGGCGTCGCTGCTGGCGCCGACGCTCGTCGTGATCGAGCACGTCGAGGGCGCCGGACCGACGCGCGGCACCGACGCCCCGCTTGCGCTGGCGCAGTTCCTCACGGCCCTGGACCTGGCCGACGACGCGCTGGGACCGGTGGTCACCGTCTTCACGACGGGGGAGGTGGCGGCGGTCGACGCCTCGGTGCGCGCCGGCGGGCGGCTGCACTCGCTGGTCGAGCTCCCACTGCCCGACCTGCGCGCCCGGCGCGCGATCCTCGACGCGCTACTCGACGCGGCCACCACGGCGTTGGGCCCCGACGCCATCGACGACGTCGACGTGGCGGCGCTGGCGCGTGCCACCGACGGTGCCACCGGTGCCGACCTGCACCACATCGTGCGGCTGGCGCTCGTGGGCGCCGACGGTCCGATCACCACGGCGTCGTTGCTGGCGCGGGCGCGCGCCGGCGGCTGGTCCGGTGGCGATCCCGGCCTCTATCTCTGAGCCGGCGGGCGGTGCGTCGTCGGGTCGACCGGGTCTCGGGTGGCAGTCGATCCGAGCCAGCGGCGCAACGCTGCGAGGAACGGCTCGGGCTGTTCGAGGTGTGCGGTGTGTCCGGCGCCGTCGATGCTGCACAGCGATGCCGTGGGTCCGATGGCCGGTACCAGTTCGTGTCCGATCGCCGTGAACTTGGCGTCGTCGGCGCCGACCACGACCAGGACGGGGAGGCGGCGGCGGCGCAGGTCGTCCAGGGCCGGCCACAGATCGGGCTGCGTCCCGGTGCCCAGGTCCCGCAGCGCCGCTGCCAACCCGTCAGCGGTGTTGGTCCGACGGGCCGACCGCTGCGCCTCGTCGGCCGTCAGGCCGGCGAACAACGGCTGGGCCAGCCACTCGTCCAAGAAGGCGTCGAGCCCGACGGCGAGCAGGTGGCGCGCCAGCGCCTCGTCGCCGGCGCGGCGGGCAGCGCGCTCGCCCGGGTCGGCGATGCCTGGGCTGGCACCGACGAGCACCAGACGTTCGACGAGCTGCGGGTGCGCCAGCGCCACGCCCAGCGCCAGGCGGCCGCCCATCGAGTAGCCGATCCAGGTGCCGCGTCCGCCGGTGGCGGCGAGGGCATCGACGGCATCGGGCCACGCCAGGCGTGCCGTACCACTGGCGCCGTGACCGGGCGCGTCGACCAGTACGAGCCGGTGATCGACCGCCAGGTCATGCTCGACCGGGCCCCAGCAGCCGGCGTTCTGCGTGAAGCCGTGCACGAGCACCAGCGGTGTGCCCTCGGTCGGTCCGGCGACGCGGTGCCTGAGGGGTGGCGTGGGCCCTGTCGCCTCACCCATCGCGACCGTCGGATGGCGTGGCACCGCTCGGCTCGGGTGCACCGTCCGGCTCGTCGGCCGGCGGCGCCGGCGTCGACGTCGTGCCGGCGCTGGAGGCCACGAGGGCTGCGAAGTCCTCTGCGGACGCGTCACCGAAGTCGACCCGGATGCGTTGGCCGTCGAGAAGTGCCTCGCGGGCCACGACCGCCTCGACGGCACGGTGGTCGGCCTCGGTGAGCTGGCGGGGGCTGATGCTGCGCGGCCACAACTTGCGGTGGCGCACGACGTCGATCTCGGCGGCGAGCAGCAGCACGCGGGCGTTCAGGTTGAGCCACACGACGAGGCCGAGGACGATGGCGAAGGTGCCGTAGAGGTCGCTGGCCCGGGAGACCACGCGCGAGATGTAGAAGGCGCCGACGACCTGCAACACGTACAGGGCGATCCCGCCGACCACGGCGCCGATGGCGAGGTCCGCCCAAGCCAGGTCGGCCTTGGTCAGGACCTTGAACGCCAGCAGGATCACGACGGTGTTCACCGCGACGTTGCCGACGGCGAGCGCCACGTCGGCGCCGGCGGGCAGCTCGATGGCGGACGACAGCGTCGCCACGACCGTGGCGGCGACCACGGCGCCGCCGAGGACGCCGAGGACCATCAGGTTGCGTCCGTAGCGGTGCCACAGGTCCGGCCAGTGCCGGCGCGGTACGTCCCACACCACGTTGAGGGCGTCCTGGGTCACCTGCACGACGCCGAGCCCGGAGAAGACGGCGAACAGCAAGCCGATGACGAGGACGACACCGCTCGCCCGCAGTCCCTGGACGTTCTGCTCGATCTGCGTGCCGACGACCGGGATCCGGTCGGCGACCGAGTCCAGCACCTGCTCCTGGAGCTCGGCGTTGTCGGCGAGCAGCAGACCGGCGATCGTTGTGAGGACGAGCAGGAGCGGCAACAGCGACAAGAAGCCGTAGTACGACATCAGCGCGGCGTACTGGCTGCCGCGGTCCTCCCCGAAGCGCTTGAGCACCGCCACGGTGAACGCGATCGGGCGGACGCCCTGCTGGATGCGGTCGACGCGGTCGACCAGGTCGTCGATGGACACGCGCGCTCACCCTACCGACGGGCGACGTCGCCGACGGGGAGCGCACGGGTTGCGCTCCGGTGCGCCGGGCCGCCGCGCTCGCCGCCACACCGGTGGCGGCCCACCGGTGCCGCCGGCACGGCCGCGTAGGCTGACCCGGTGCCCAGCCCCGCCGACGTCACCGCCACCTTCTGCGCCACCTTCGTCGACGAGCTGGTCCGGGCCGGAGTGCGCGACGCCGTGGTCTGCCCCGGCTCGCGGTCGACGCCGATGGCGCTGGCGCTCGTCGCCGACGGCCGGGTGCGCGTGCACGTGCACACCGACGAGCGCTCGGCGGCGTTCCTGGCGCTGGGCATCGCCATGGAGCGCGGCGTGCCGGCGCCCGTGCTGACCACGAGTGGTACTGCGGCGGTCGAGCTGCATCCGGCGATGGTCGAGGCGCACCACGCCAAGGTGCCGATGCTGGCGCTCACCGCCGACCGTCCCGCCGAGCTCCACGGCGTGGGCGCACCCCAGACGATCGACCAGTCGCACCTGTTCGGCGCGTCGGTGCGGGCGTTCCACGACCCGGGTGTACCCGACGAGGCCGGCCGCGAGACATGGCGTCGCACGGCGGCGCGCGTCGTGGCCGACACGATCGGTCCGCCGGCGGGCCCCGTCCAGTGCAACCTGGCCTTTCGCGAGCCGCTCCTCGGCGTCGCCGCACCGCTGCCGGCGGGGCGCGACCTGGGCGCGCCGTGGATCGGGCACGGTGCGCCGGCGGACGCCGATCCCGACACGGTGGCGGCGCTGGCCGACGCCGTGGCGCGCCGCCGGGGCGTGGTGGTGGCGGGGGGCGGCATCGAGCATCCCGACGGGGTG
>CAZYKR010000364.1:0-3407 GCA_964648005.1 uncultured Iamiaceae bacterium | reverse complement strand
CGGCACGTCGCTTCCGGAGCTGGTCACGTCGATCCAGGCGCTGCGCCGTGGCGAGGACGAGTTGATCGTTGGCAACGTGCTCGGGAGCAACGTGTTCAACAGCCTGGCGGCGGGCGCCATCATCGCCTTCGGTGCCGGCGGCGTCACCGTCGAGGGGCGACTGGTGTGGAGCGTCGTGTTGATGGTGGCGGTCGCCGTGGCCGTCGGTGCCCAGCTGCGCTTCCGCTCCCGGCTGACCCGCTGGGAGGGCGCCGGGCTGTTGGCGGCCTACCTGGCGACGATGCCGCTGCTCGCAGGTAGCTGAGCGGCTCGGTTCCGCCGCGTAAGCGACACTGGTGCGATGGCGTCGTTGGCGATGGTCTACGGGGGTGGCGGGCCCTTCGGCATCGCCTACGGCGGCGGCGTGGCCGTCGGTCTGGAGCGGGCGGGGATCGACGTCCGGTCGGCGCCCGCCCTGGGAACCTCCGCTGGGTCGTGGGTGGCGTCGTTGATGGCGCTGGGGCTGGGCTACGACGACATCGCCGACGTCGAGATGCCGCCGATCCCCGTGCGCCGACGCGGCGCCATCGCCGACGTGGCTCGGACGGTGTTCGGCGACGCCCGCCACGAGCTGGTCACCGCGTGCGCGTTCCGCATCACCGGATCGGGCAAGGGGCGGGTCGTGCTCTCGGGCGCCGAGCACGACCTCGCCGACCTGTGCGCCGCGTCCTCGGCGGCGCCCCGCTTGCTGCCCCGACACGAGGTGGCGGGCGCTACCTACGTGGACGGCGGCGTGCGCTCGGTGACATCGATCGGCCTGGCACCGCCGGCCGAGCACGTCGTCGTCGTGGCGCCGCTGGCACGCGGCGTCGGCGGGACGGGCGGTGCGCTCGTGCAGCGCCAACTCGATCGCGAGGCGCGGGCGTGGCGTCGGGCCAACCCGAACGGCACGTTGACGATCATCACACCGTCGGCGCACGCGGCGCGACTGGCGGGCCGGTCGGCGAAGGACCTGTTCGACCTCGCCAACGCCCGGGCGACCTATCCGCTGGCCGTCGCCCAGGGGGAGTGCGTGGGCGAGGCGCTGCAGCGCGCTCAGCGCTGAGGCACCCCGCCGCGCCTGACGGTGCGGTCGAGGATGCCGAGGGTGGCGCGCAGTGCGCCCTCGGAGATGACGGGGAAGATGCCCGACGCCCGCCAGTCGTCGTTGATCTCGGACCAGTCGTAGTACGAGGTCGCCAACGTGCCGTCGTCGGTCGCCTCGAGCCGGTAGCCGTAGACGTGGCCGATCTCGCCGAAGCTCCCGCCGCCGACCTTCCAGGCGATCTCGACGTCGGGCTCGTAGGCGACGATGCGGATCGTCACGTCGTAGACGCCGAGGGGGAAGTCGTTGAGGGCCTCGCGGTCCATGTGCACGACGAAGGTGTCGCCGACCGCCTCCACGGGCTCGCCGGTTGCGTCCATCAGCATCCCGGAAGCGTCGATGGCGACGTGGCCCTGCGGGTCGCGCAGCACGGCGAACACCTCGGCAGGCGGCGCCGGGATGGGCCGGGCGATCTCGATGCGCTCGGCGGGCTGGTCGGCGTCGGTCATGGTCGGTCTCCTGGCTCGAACGGTCCTTTGCCCATCTGGTCGCGCACGGTGACGACGGGCGGGTTGGTGAGGCTCCGCCGCTGCCAGTTGGCGCCGTCGACCACCAGCGTGTGGCCGGAGATGAACCGGGCGTACGGCGAGGCGAGGAACGTCGCCGCCCAGCCCAGCTCGCGCACGCGTCCGACCCGCAGCGCTGGCTGGCAGGCGTCCTTCTCGTTGGTGCGATCGAGGTTGCCCTTGATGTCGGCGGTCATGTCGACGTGGGGAAACAGGCCGGGCACCAAGCCGTTCACCTGGATGCCGTACGGGCCCCACTCGACAGCGAGCGTCTCGACCATGTTCTTGACCCCGGCCTTGGCGGCGGCGGAGTGGGCGAAGCCCGGGCCGCCGGTCCAGGCGTAGGAGGCGCCGATGTTGACGATCGAGCCGGGGGTGTCGGCGGCGATGTGGCGCCGGGCGAACTCCCGGGCGCAGAAGAACGTGCCGTTGAGGGTGATGTCGACGACGGTGCGCCAGGCGTTGGGCGACATGTCCTCGGCCGGGACGGGGAAGTTGGCGGCAGCGTTGTTGATCAGCACGCCGGGCAGCCCGAACCGTTCCTCGGCGGCGTCGAATGCGGCGGCGATCTGGTCGGGCTCGCGGATGTCGCACGTCACCGTGCACACGTCGGCGCCGAGCTCGGCCATCGTGTCCTCACCCTGAGCGAGGTGTTCGGGCTTGCGGCTGGCGATGACGATCGCGGCGCCGAGGCGGGCGAACTCGGTAGCGACGGCGCGACCGAGGCCGGTGCCGCCGCCGGTGACGAAGACGGTGACGCCGTCGTAGGTCCCGGGCGGGAGGGCGCTGGCCCCGGCCTCGGGCGGTTCGGGCAGGCCGATGGGTGCGTCGGTGGCCATGGTCAGCTCCCGGTGTAGGTGGGCGGGCGGTCCTCGGCACGGGCGGCGCGCAACTCGGCCATGTCGTCGGAGCGGCTGATGAAGGTCTGGTAGATGAGCTCGTCCTCCATCGAGGAGCGCAGCGACGGGTCGGCGAGGTGCTTGATCACGCGCCGGGCCATCTTCACCGTGACCGCCGGGGCGCCGGCGACCTTCTCCGCCATCTCGCGGGCGGTGCTGTCGAGCTCGTCGGCGGGCACGACCCGGGACACGACGCCGTGCTGGAGCGCCTCGTCCGCCTGCATCGGGCGACCGGTGAGCACCATGTCGCTCACGACGCCGTGGCCGCACATCTGGTACAGCCGGGCCATGCCGCCGGTGTCCGGGATGACGCCGTGGGTGACCTCGGGGAGCATGAATCGGGCGCCCTCGGCGGCGATGCGGATGTCGCAGATGAGCGCCCGCTGGAACGAGGCGCCGATCGACCAGCCCTGCATGGCCACGATGATCGGCGGGTCGAGGTCGAGGATCTGCTGGATGCCGCGATGGCCGCGCCGCATCAGCTCGTGGTGGGTGAGCTCGACCTGGCCGCCGCCGATGGCGGCGACGTCGCGCCCGGACGAGAAGGACTTGCCTTCCGCCCGCCAGATGACGGCGCGGATGTCGCGGCGCTGGCCCAGCTCGCCGAGGATCTCGAACAGCGCCAGGTCCATGGCGTCGTCGAAGGCGTTGTGCTTGTCCGGGTTGTTGTTCGTGATCGTGGCGACGGCGCCGTCGACCTCGAGCGTGATCCGTGGATCGGGCACGGTGGTTCCCCCTGCACGCGTGCTGCCTCGCGGGATGCGCAGGCCGTGGTGTGGGCGCCATTGTGTCGCACGGGACGCCGTGGGTGCCCGGTCAGTGTGAACGGTTGTGTTTCTCGCTTCGCGCCGGCCAGTACGCTCGCCGGCGTGGCGAAGA
>CAZYKR010000363.1:0-3451 GCA_964648005.1 uncultured Iamiaceae bacterium | reverse complement strand
GCGACTCGGCGTCGAGCAGCGTGGCCGCCTGCAGCATGGTGAGCCGCATGGCCTCGACATCGATGAAGCAGTCGGCCATGCGGTGCCCGACCGCCTGGAACGTCCCGATGGCGCGATCGAACTGGTGACGCTCGGTCGTGTAGGTCGCGGTGCGCCGCATCCCGCCTTCGGCGATGCCTGCGGCCAACGCAGCCAACGCCACGGTGGCGCGATCGACCAGCCAGTCGAGGACCAGCGGGGCGTCGTCGCCCCCGAGCAGGGCCGCATCCTCGACGTGCACGTCCTCGAACGTCACGTGCGCCTGCGGCTCGTGGTTGAAGGTGTCCTGGGCCGTCATGGTCACGCCCGTAGCCCCGGCCGGGACGACGACCACGATGGGGTCGCCGGCGGTGTCGCGCGCCGAGACCACCAGCGCCGCGGCGCGCTCGGCGAACGGGACGCAGATCTTGTCGCCGGTCAGCACCCACCCGTCGGCGCTGCGTTCGGCGCGCACCGCCGGGTGGCGCTCGTCGCCCGTCGCCTCCGACAGCGCCAGCGTCAGCACCGCGTCGCCGGCAGCGAAGGCGCCGAGCCAGCGGGCGCGCAGGTCAGCTGTCCCCCAACGCCCGATGGCCATCGCCGCCACCACCCCGTCGAGCATCGGCACCGGGGGCACGTGCCGGCCGACGCGCTCGAGCAGCAGGCACGCCTCCAGGAAGCCGAACCCACCCCCGCCGTCGGCCTCGGGCAGGCAGAGCCCGAGCAGGTCGGCCTTGGCGAGCTCGGCCCAGAGCGTGGCGTGGAACCAGTCCTCGTCCTCGATCTGACGCAGGCGCTCGGGCGCGCACGTGCCGGCGAGGATCTGGTCGGCCACCTCGATGGCGGCGAGCTGGGTGTCGTCGAGTCCGAAATCCATGGCGTGTCCTCCCGTCCGCTCAGCGCGGCGATCCCGGCATGCCGAGTCCGAAGATGGCGATCAGGTCCCGTTGCAGCTCGTTCGTGCCTCCACCGAACGTCAGCACGTGCAGGCCGCGCAGCAACGTGGCGGTACGTCCGTCGGCGACGGCGTCGGGCGAGCCGCCCCGCACGGTCGCGGCCGGTCCGATGATCTCGAGTAGCCGTCGGAGCCCTTCCATGTACAGCTCCGTGCCGAACACCTTCACCGCCGACGCCGCCGCCGGGTCGAGCGAGTCGCCGCGCTCGGCGTGCCACGCCACCTGCCAGTTCAGCAGGCGCAGCACGTCGAGCCGGGCGTGCACCCAGGCCAGGTTGTGCCGCACCCAGGGCTGGTCGACCACTCGGGTGCCGTCGGCGAGCCGGTGATCGATGGCCCAGGCCCGCACGTCGTCGAAGGCTCGGGCCAAGATGCCCGAGCTGCAGATCGTGACCCGTTCGTGGTTGAGCTGCTCGGTGATCAGCCCCCAGCCCCGGTTCTCCTCGCCCACCAGGTTCCCGACCGGCACCCGCACGTCCTCGTAGAACGTGACGTTGGTGTTGAAGTTGCCGAAGTTCTTGATCGGCACGACCTTGAAGCCCGGGGCGTCGGTCGGGACGATGATCATCGAGATGCCTCGGTGCTTCGACGCCTCGGGGTCCGTGCGCACGGCCAGCCACACGTAGTCGGTGCCGGTCGCCAGGCTGGTGAAGATCTTCTGCCCGTTGATGACCCACTCGTCGCCGTCGCGCACGGCGCGTGTCGTCAGCGACGCCAGGTCCGTCCCGGCATCGGGCTCGGTGTACCCGATCGAGAAGTGGATCTCACCGGCGAGGATCTTCGGGAGGTAGAACGCCTTCTGCTCATCGCTGCCGTAGCGCATCAACGTCGGTGCCACCGAGTTGATCGTCAGCATGGGCACCGGGGCGCCGGCCCGCATCGACTCGTCGAAGAAGATGAACTGCTCGATGAACCCCCGCCCCTGGCCGCCGTACTCGGTCGGCCAGCCGATGCCGAGCCAGCCGTCGGCGCCCATCTGGCGCACGACCTCGCGCACCGACGGACCGACGCCTTCGCTCTCGGCGATGTCGCGCAGCAGCTCGGGTGTCAGCAGGGCGTCGTAGTAGGCGCGCAGCTCGCGCCGGAGCTGTTCGTGCGCCTCCGTGTAGCCGATGTGCATCGCAACGGTTCTCCCCCGGGGACAGAGCTCGCGTGGTCGCGGCCGCCGGACTTGACGCCGCGAGAACGCGTTCTCGTTTTTGGTGACCTTACCCGGCGGAGGTCGTCGTCGCCCCGGGCACGGTCGGTCCGCTGATGCCGCCCGCCACGGTGCCGTCGGGACCCGGCGACCCGACCGGTCCGCAGGCCTTGGTGATGTAGGTCTCGTACCGATCCAGCTCCGCCGCGTTGGCCTGGGCGAACCGGCGCTGCGCCTGTGCCCGCTGCTCGGCGGCGGTTGCCGGGTCGGGTGTCGCGGCGGTGATGGCGTCGAGCTCGACGGCCAGCCCGTCGGCGGCAACGGCCAACTCATCGATCGTCGCCTGCATCGACGGTGGCGCCACCTCGGCCAACCGGGCGAAGCGCGCCGCCACCTCCGTCTCGTTGGTGCCCGAGGCGTCGAGGGACTCGGTGGCGCTCAGTTCGGCGATCGCCGCACAGAAGGCCGTCGTGTCCTCGCCGGACGGGTCGGGATCGCGGTAGTCGGTGCCCACGAGCACGGACACGCCCCAGGCGCCCGCCACCAGCGCCACCACCGCTGCCGTCCACACCCAGGGGCTGCGCGTCCACGGGCGGTCGCCCGCGTCGCCGTTGCGTCGGTGGGTCCGTCGGTCGTCGTCGGGCTGTTGCTCGTCGTCGGGCTTTTGCTCGTCGTCGGGCGCCTCCACGCTGGGCGAGCGTAGGCAACGCGGCCGCCGCACGGGGGAACGGCCGACGAGCAGCAGTCACCACGCCACATCGGGTGTGCCGCTGTCCGATCGGCCAGATGTGTCACACCCCCTCGGCATGATGGAGGCATGCGGTTGTTCGGCGCTCTCGACAGCGGCTCCGGCTGGAGTCAGCAACGACGCACCGGCATTGCCTACCTCGAGCACGCCCGGGCTCGACTCGCCGCAGCCATGGACGCCGGGCCGGAGGCGCATGGCGACCCTGGCACCGCCGACGCCATCCCCACCGCCAGCGCCATCGACGACGCTGCCGTCGCCGTCGCGGGCGTTGCCGCCGGGTTGGCCGCCGGGTGCGGTCCGATCGAAGGCGCCATCGGGCCGGAGGCCATGACCGTCGACGACGTCGACGGGTTGGCGGTCGCCCTGGGCAGCGGGGTCGAGCGTGCTGCCGCCGCACGCGTGCTCGTCGCAGCCGAGGCGCACCGGCGTGGCCTGCCGGGTCTCGATGGCCGCGCCGGGCTCAAGGGATGGCTGCGCCGCACCATGTCCCTCAGCTCCGCCGAGGCCGCCACGCTGGCGCGCCAGGCCCGTTTCGTGAGCCGCCATCCCGAGGTCGCCCCGATCCTGGACGATCCCCGCATCGGCATCGACA
>CAZYKR010000362.1:0-3460 GCA_964648005.1 uncultured Iamiaceae bacterium | reverse complement strand
GGAACAAGGGGACGTACCAGTGTGCCAGAGCTGGGGGTGCTTCACGCACTCGACCGGCGCGCGGTCTGCCAACATGGCCGAGCCGGGCGCGCGGGGGTGCCCCAGCGGGAGGGACGACGTGCCAGCGACGACACGACCATCACGGCGGCGCGACGGGCGCGCCACCCGGCGCACCCGGGCCGTGCTCGGGGCGGCCGTGGCGACGGCGGGGCTGCTGGCGGCTTCGGTCGTCGTCGCCAGCGCCACACCGGCCGGCCCGGTGACCACCGCCGCGTCGAGCGGTGCGGCGACGCCGCCTGCGGCCATGGCGGACGGCGTCATCCCCGCCGCCATCGTCGACCGCTACCTGGCGCGACGGCCCGTCGTCGGGTCGGTGACTGTGGTCGATGTCGGCGGCGCATCCGCAGGCGATCGCATCCTCGCCGCCACCCTGCAAGGCGTGGTCAACCGCACCACCGCCCGCATCTACCTGCGCGGCGCCGACGGCCAGGGCGGAACGGTGGACCAGTACTGGCTCGACCGCTACCTCGACGAGGGGCTCGTCTCCGTCGGCGCCACCACCGACCTCGGCGGTGCGCTCGACGCCTTCGCCGGAGAGGTGGCGGGGTTCGTCGTCGCCGATGCCGCCGAGCCCTGGACCATCAACGCCGCCACGTCGATCGCCGGCGTGCACGGCGCCGTGGTCGCCATGCCCGACCAGATCGCCGGCCTCACCGGTCGCGGGCTGGTGCAGCTCGACGACACCCGCGGCCGCTGGTCCGACGCCGCCACGGCCTACGCCGCCGTCGACGCCACCTACCACGACCAGTTCGCCTACCAGGGCACGACGATCCTGCGACCCGATCAGCACAACAGCCGCGACTTCGCCGTCCAGCAAGGGGGCCCGGTGGTGTTCACCCGACCGGGCCAGAGCGACTTCGACGCGGTGTACGACCTCGTCGACGGCTATCCGACCACCCACCCGGTGTACGGCTACGTCGCCGACGACGGCGCCCAGGAGGTCGTCGCCGTCGGCCGGCTGGCACAGATGGGTCGCTTCCTGGTCCCGACCGACACCACCGACAACATCTCGTTCCACGTCGCCGTCGGAGCGCAGGCAGCTCGAGCGACCGCACCCAGTCCCGCCGGCGACGTTGCCCCGTGCTCGGCCGACGACGTCAACGTCGTGTTGGCGTTCAGCGACGGCGACAACATCCGCATCGCGCAGTCGCAGTACCGCACCGCCACCCGCTGGGGCAGCCCGGCGCGCGGCACCCTGCCGGTGGGTTGGAGCATGGGGCCGAGCACGGCGGTGCTGCTGCCCGCCATCTGGGACTCCTACGCCGAGACCCGCACCGACGCCGACCAGTTGGTCGGCATCATGGGGCTCGGCTACACGTACTCGGCGCTGCTGCCGGACCCGTCCTCGTACCTGCACGACGGCTTCGTCCTGTCGGGGGCGCTGGGGCTGGCGACGTACTGGAGCCTCGACGTGCTGCTGAACCAGCCGGCGGCGCCCGGGTGGGCCCCACTGCTCGACGCGGCCGACAGCGCCGGGGCGCCGCCCGACGGCGTGCTGGTCAACTACACCAACTTCGGCGGACCACCGTGGTTCTGGGCACCCGACGGCACCAAGGTGCTCAACAGCCAGACCACCCTCTACGAATCGGGCGTACCCGCGCTCAGCGATGCCATCGAGACGATGGTCGCGGCGGCACCGAGCGAGCGGCCGCTCGTGGCCTTCTTCTCGGTGACGGCGTGGAACGCCACGCTCGACGAGCTCGCCGCCGCCATGGCGCCGCTCGCCGACCAGGGCGTGCGGTTCCTCACCCCGTCGGAGGCCTTCGCCTGCCTGCCCGACGCGCCCGATCCGCCGTCGACCACGTCGACGACATCGCCGCCGACGGCGCCCTCGACGACCACCGGCGCCGTCGCCGTCGTCGCCACGCCGGCCTTCGCCGGCTGATCTCGCAAGGAGCCCTCCCATGTCCTCGACCGACGCCGCCTCCGGCGATCCTGTCCCGTCCGACGTCGTCCGCGTCGAGCGCCATGCCGACGCCCGCGCCGGCATCGTCACCCTCAACCGCCCGGCGGCACGCAACGCGCTCAACAGCGCCGTCCAGGCGGCGCTGCCCGCGGCCATCGCCGCGCTCGACGCCGACGAGGACATCGACGCCATCATCGTCACCGGCGCCGATCCCGCCTTCTGCGCCGGCGTCGACCTCAAGGAGTTGGCGGCCGGCGACAAGGGTCTCGTCCTGCCCAAGGAGCAGCGTGGCCCGTTCCCTCCGCACCGGACGCCCATCATCGGCGCCATCAACGGCGTCGCCGTCACCGGCGGCCTGGAGCTCGCGCTGGCGTGCGACTTCCTGGTCGCCTCCGAACACGCCCGCTTCGCCGACACCCACGCCCGAGTCGGCGTCATGCCGGGCTGGGGGATGACGGTGCTGCTCCCCCAGGCCATCGGCCTGCGCCGCGCCCGCGAGATGAGCGCCACCGGCAACTACATCGACGCCGCCACCGCCCTGGCCTGGGGCCTGGTGAACCACGTCGTGGCCCACGACGAGCTGCTGCCGACGTGCCTGCTGCTGGCCGCGGACATCGCCTCCAACGACCCCGACGCCGTCCGGCAGCTGCTCGCCACCTACGCCGACGCCGCCGCCGTCAGCCTCGGCGACGGCTGGGAGCTCGAGGCGGAGCGCAGCCGGGCATGGGCGCGTGAGCGGCTCACCCCCGGGGCCGTCGAGGCCCGTCGCCAGGCGGTGCTCGACCGCGGCCGGGTCCAGCAGGGCTGAACCTCGCGCCGGTCGCCGGAGCCCGCCCGGGCGCAGCCGGCGGCGTCACCTCACGCCGGGGCCGGCTCCGCCGTGTCGGGGGCCGTGAGCCCGACGTCGCGCGGCGTGCCACCCCGCGCCGGGGCCATGCCCCACAGGCCGGCCCCGACCGCGGCGACCGCGCCGACGACGATGCCCCAGCGGGCGCCCAGCTGCTGGGTGATCCAGCCAAGGATCGGGCCGCCGATCGGCGTCGATCCCAGGAACACCATCGCCTGCAACGCCAGCACCCGGCCGCGCATGGCGGCGTCGGCGCGGAGCTGGACGATCGCCGTCGACGCCGTCAGGAAGCCGATGCTGCCGAAGCCGACCAGCACGCCGATCGGCATGGCCACAGCCAGGTTCGGCGCCAGCGCCAGCAGGCCCATCGACACACCGAACACCACCGCCGACACGCCGACGCCGCGCACGTCCATCGTCGTACGGCGCGCCACCGCCAGCGCACCCACGAGCGAGCCGACGCTGACCACCGAGAACAAGATGGTGAACACGGTCTCGTCACCACCGAGGTCCCGGGTGACGAACAACGGCAACACGGTCTGGAAGTTGAACGCCAGCGTGCCGACGACCGCCATCATCACCAGCGGCGCCCACACGTCGGGGGTGCGACGGGCGTAGCGCAGCCCCTCGCGCACCTGCCCCTTGGC
>CAZYKR010000361.1:0-3464 GCA_964648005.1 uncultured Iamiaceae bacterium | reverse complement strand
GCCGAGTTCGCCCGGTCGATGGCGGAGATGGACCTGCGCGCCGGCATCGCCGGGATCGACGTGCCGACCACGATCCTCGTCGGCACCCGCGACACCTTGACGCCGCTCCCCGCCAGCCGGCTGCTGGCCGCCACGATCCCTGGTGCGGAGCTGGAGATCCTCCCCGGCTACGGCCACATGCTCCCGTACGAGGCGCCCGACACCGTCGTCGACGCCGTGCTCGGACACGTGCGCTCGGGGCAGGCCGCCGACGCCACCGCCGGTGATCGCCAGCCGAGCCCGGCGACCGCCTGAGCGAGCGGTCCGCAGCTCGTCCGTCGGTCAGCGCGTCAGTCCGTCAGCCCCTCGGTGACGAGCCGTGCCATGTTGCCCTGGCCGAACTGCGTCGACCCGGCGGGCCGGTTCACCGGGCCGATGCGGGTGGCGACGACGCCCGATTCGGGGTCGACCAGGATCACCTGGTTCCCCAACCCGAGGGCAAAGAACATGTCCTCGGGCGCACCGGGCACCATCTGCCCGACCGTCGAGCCACCCTCGGCGCCCGTCGTCGGCTGGACCGGGTTGGCCACCGTGCCGAGGTGGTTGAGCCAGATCAGGTAGCCGTAGGCCTCGTTGAGCTCCTGCGACGAGCTGGTCGCCTCGTCGACGTAGTCGGCCGACACCACCTGCGTCCCGTCCCAGTTGCCGTCGGCGAGAAGCAGCGTGCCGAAGCGCGCCATGTCCCGGCACGTCGAGTCGAGGCCCATGAAGGTGAGGGTGTTGCCCGACGCATCCGTCTTCCACGTCGAGTCGGCCATGCCGATGGGCTCGAGCAGCTTCTCCGTGCCGTACGTGGCGGGCGACTCGCCCGTGGCCACCTGGAGCACCTCGTCGAGCGTCTGGATGGCGGCGTTGTTGTAGGCCCACACCTCGCCCGGCGCCGCGTCCATCTCGAGGTCGATGGCGAACGCCGTCTTGTCCGGCGCCTTGGTCGCCATGTCGAGGTAGTCGGTCTGGAAGTCCCAATGCCGTCCCGAGTTGTTGGACAGCAGGTTCTTGACGGTGATGGCCTCGGCGGGCGTGCCCTGCCACGCCGAGATGTAGTCCGCCGCCGGGTCGTCGATCGAGAGCTTGCCCTCGTCCTGAGCGATCCCGGTGAGGATCGAGGTGAACGACTTCGTGGCCGAGAAGATCTCCTGTGTGGAGCTGGGATCGGCGCCGTTCCAGTACCACTCGTCCACCAGCTCGCCGTTGCGCGTCACGACGAAGCAACTGCTGCCACCGGCCTCGGCCTCGGCCGCGACCGCCTCGAGCACGGCCGGATCCATACCGGCGGCCGCGGCGTCGATCTCCGACCAGTCCTCGCCCGGAAACGAGATGCCCGTCGTGTCGGCCGGGACGCCACCGGCCGTCGTCCCCGTCGACCCGCTCGGGGCGAGCTGCGTCGTCGACGGCGCACCCGACGCGGCGGGGTCCGAGGTGCTGCTGCAGGCGGCGACGAGCACGAGCGTCGCCGCCGCGCCGGCGCCGACCGCAGCGCGCCGTGGTGTCCAGGATCGTGGCACGGGTCCCCCTCGTGTCGGCCGTCCGGCGAGGCCGACCGTTGCACGCTACCGACGGTCGGATATGGCGAGCGTCACACCGACACACCCGCGCGACGTACGTCCTAGCATCGGCGCCATGCACGACATCGTCCACGAGCTCACGATCGAGGCGCCGCCGGAGGCCGTCTTCGCCGCCATCACCACCGCCGGCGGCCTGGCCTCGTGGTGGACCACCGATGCCACCGCCGATCCCGAGCTCGGTGGCACGGCGACGTTCGGCTTCGACGGCGGATCCACGCGCATGACGATGCGCATCGACGCCATCGACGCGCCGGAGCTCGTCCACTGGAACTGCACCGGCGGCCCCGAGGAGTGGGTCGGCACGTCGGTCGCCTTCCGCATCGAGCCCGCACCCGACGGCGGAACGGTGGTGCGCTTCTGGCACGGCGGCTGGGAGTACGCCGACGGCGCCCTCCCCCGCTGCTCGTTCGAGTGGGCGATGTACCTCGACAGCCTGCGCGCGTACCTCCAGACCGGCACCGGTCGCCCGCATCAAGCCGGCGCCGCGTCATGACCATCCGACCGGGTGCCGTCGTCGCCGTCACCGGGTCGGGCTCGGGCATCGGCTTGGCCACCTGCGAGCGTCTGCTCGACGACGGTGCCGTGGTGCACGGCGCCGACCTCGCCCCGGCACCCCCGTCGCTCGCCGACCACAAGCGGTACCGCCACACGCAGCTCGATGTCACCGACACGGCAGCGGTCGACGCCTGGATCGCCGGAGCGGTGGCCGCCGGCGGCCGCCTCGACGGCGTCGTCACGGCGGCCGGCATAGCCTCGGGTGGCGCCGTCCACCTCGTCGACGACGCCTCGTGGGATCGCACCATCGCCGTGAACCTCACCGGCACGTTCGCCGTGTGCCGCGCCGCGGCCGCCGCCATGCTCGGCCAGGATCCGATCGACGACGAGCGCGGCAGCATCGTCACCATCGCCAGCGTGGAGGGGATCGAGGGCACCGCCGGCGGCAGCGCCTACAACGCCTCCAAGGGGGGCGTCGTGCTGCTCACCAAGAACCTCGCCATCGACTACGGGCGCCGGGGCATCCGGGCCAACGTCGTGTGTCCCGGTTTCATCGACACGCCGCTGCTGTCGGGCGTCTTCGACCTCGACGGGGTCGAGGAGCTCGTCGCCGACATCCGCGAGGAGCACAAGCTGCGCCGACTGGGTCGGCCCGAGGAGGTGGCAGCGGCCATCGTGTTCCTCCTCTCGAGCGACGCGTCGTTCATCACCGGCCACACCATGGTCGTGGACGGCGGGTACACGGCGGGACGCGATCACGGCACCACCACCCTGATGGGCCTGTGACGGGGCCGGCGACGGGGCTGGTGACCTCGCCGCGCTGACCGAGGGGCAGGACGCCGGTCAGCGCCGGGCCGCGAACCGTCGCCGGAGCGACACGAGCCCGAGCACCCCGAGCGCCGCCACACCACCGAGGGCGGCCAGCCCCATCACGCTGGGGCCACCCTCGCCCCCGAAGAACGGCACCGGCAGCAGCTGGGAGCTCTCGGCGGTCATGACCGTCGGTGCGGCGTCGGCGAAGCCCGGTGTCCACGACTGCGGTTCGGCGTGGGGCAGGTCGACGGTGAAGGTGACGTCGACCATGTCGGCCGCCGGTGCGCCCTCCTCCGCCTCGATAGCGGCGAGGTTGCCGCCGAGGGGGTCGCCGCCGAGGGCGGCCGCCACGTCCGGGTCGGAGAAGGCGGCGAAGCCCTCGGAGAGGTCGACGGTGCCGGCAAAGGTCCAGGCGTTGCGCGCCACCGAGGCTTCGCGGGTCACCCGCACCTCGCGCAGCGGACCATCGGCCCCCGTCACCTCGCCGAGCACGACGGCGGCCTGCTCGGGATCGGCGAACGGCTTCGACGCCGTGATGACGGTCATGCCGGT
>CAZYKR010000360.1:0-3465 GCA_964648005.1 uncultured Iamiaceae bacterium | reverse complement strand
CCCGGAGGTGGCCATCTCGGACCCCATCTCGACCGCCAACTACGTCGATCCCGACCAGCCGCAGACGCTGCTCGACGTCCCGGCGCCCGAGGTCATGCTCGGCCTGCTCGACAAATGGAACGTGCAGCGCAAGAGCGCTCGGGTCTTGCTGGTCCTCGACATCTCGGGGTCGATGGGCGAGCCGGCGACGGCGAACGCTCCCGAGACCAAGCTCGACCTGGCCCAGCAGGCGGCCATCGATTCGCTCGACCAGTTCGCCGACGCCGACGACGTCGGGCTGCGAGTCTTCTCCAACGGCCTCGGGCCGGACAAGACCCGCAACTGGCTCGACGAGGTGCCGATCGAACCGATCGGCACGAACCGCGAGGAGATGCGCAACGCCATCCGCGGGCTGTTCCCCACCAACGGCACGCCGCTGTACGACACGATCTCGGCGTCCTTCCAAGAGCTGGTCGACACCTACGACCCGACCCGCATCAACGCCGTCGTGCTGCTCACCGACGGTCGCAACGAAGATGGCGACAAGTCCGACGACCGGGCGCAGCTCAACGCGCTGCTCACCCAACTCGAGACGCAGAGCCAGGGCGAGAGCACCACTCCGGTGCGCCTGTTCACCATCGCCTACGGTGAGGACGCCGACCTGACCGTCCTCAAGCAGCTCGCCGACGCCACCAACGGTGCCGCCTACAACGCCAGCGACCCCAAGAGCATCGCCAAGGTCTTCACGGCCGTGATCTCCAACTTCTGATCGTGGCACGCACCGTCGGCGGCATCGCCGGGCCGCTCGGGAGCCGCTGGCGGGTTCGTGCCATGCGGCAGACTTGACCCGTGCCTGAGCTGACGCTGCGCGACCGCCTGTACACCCGCCGGGTGGGCAACGCCATGACCTCGCCGCTCGGCATCGTGCTCTTCGGCGCCGGCACGGCGGCAGCGGTGCTCGTGGGCCTGCCCCTGGTCGTCGCCCCGCTGGTCGGGCTCGGCGCCTGGGCGGCGCGGGTGGCGGCGGCCATGCCGCGGGGCTTCGACGCCGACGGCATCGACCCGTTCGACCTCGACGACCCCTGGCGCACCTCGGTGTGGCAGGCCAAGCGCTCCCGCCGGAACTACGAGGAGGCCGTGCGCGGCGCCAAGGACGGGCCGCTGCAGGACCGCCTCAGCGAGCTCGGCCGGCGCATCACCACCATGATCGAGGAGTGCTGGGAGGCGGCCCAGGGCGGCGACGCCCTCACGAAGGCCCGGGCCCGCATCGACGTCGCCGACATCACCAACCGCCTCGCCGCCGTCCAGGCACAGCGCGGAGGCGCATCGGCCCTCGACACCACCATCGCCCAGACCATCCAGTCGCTGGAGTCGCAGCTGGCAGCCGCCAAGCGCATGGACGAGGTCATCGCCGACACGGTCGGGCGGCTCCAACTGCTCAACGCCCGCCTCGACGAGGCTGTGACGCGCGCCGTCGAGCTGTCGGTGCGGGCGCGCTCGGTCGAGGACCTGAGCGACCTCACCACCGACATCGACGACCTGGTCACCGAGATGGAGTCGCTGCGCCAGACGCTCACCGAGTCGGGCTCAGAGACGGCCGCCTTCGACGCCGCCGCGCGGGCGGCCCAACCGCCGCCGCCTGTCGCCCTCGGCCCCACCACCACGGACCCGCTGCTCGACGCCACCTCGGCACCGCCGCCCGAGCAGGCGCCGGCGGAGCGCTCGATGAGCTACCCACCGCCGCCCGGACGCAGCGATCCGCTGCCCAACCAGCCGTGGCCCGCGACGGGCGACCCCCCGCAGCCGGGCAGCACGTGAGCGACGCTCCCGAGGAGTCGACCGCAGGCGAAGCCGGACTGGCCCGATCGGGCGCCGTCGTCGCGGCCGGCACCGCCGCCAGCCGCATCACCGGACTCGTCCGCCTGGTCATCCAGGGTTGGATCCTGGGCGAGCTGGCGGCCTTCGACTTCGCCAACACCGTCCCCAACCTGTTGTTCGACCTGCTCGCCGGCGGGGTGCTCACCGCCACCCTCGTGCCGGTGTTCGTCGAGAACGACCGGCGCGGCGACACCGACGCCTCGAACGCCGTGTGGACCATCACCTCGGCGCTGCTGCTGGGGGTGACCGTGCTCGGCGTGGCCTTGGCGCCGGTCATCGCCCTGATCGGCCCGACCAGCGATGCCGAGGCGCTCTACCGGACGTTCCTGATCCTGTTCATCCCGCAGGTGTTCTTCTACGGGCTCACGACGTTGGCGAGCAGCGCGCTCAACGCCCGGCGCCGGTTCGCCGCCGCCGCCTTCGCTCCGGTCGTCAACAACGTCGTCGCCATCGCCGTCCTGGTCATCGTCGGGCGCGCCATCGCCCCCGACACCTCCAGCGACGCCCTGACCGACCAGTTGCTCGACGACCCGGCGCTGCTGTGGTTCCTCGGGCTGGGCACGACCGCCGGGATCGCTCTGCAGGCCGCCGTGCTGTGGCCCGCCATGCGACGCGTCGGGATCGCGGTGCGGGTGCGCTTCGATCCGGGCAACCCGGCCGTGCGCCAGGTGCTGCGCCTGTCGGGCTGGGTCTTCGCCTACGTCGTCACCAATCAGGTGGCGATCATGATCTTCCTCGGTCTGGCCACCGCCGTGGAGGACGAGATCGGCGCACCCGCGTACACACGGTCGTGGCAGTTCTTCCAGCTGCCGTACGGCCTGCTGGCGGCGTCGATCATCACCGCCGCGGTCCCCGAGCTCGCCCGCCTGGCCCAGAGCGACGAGCACGCCGCCTTCCGCAACCGGGTGCTGGGCGCGCTGCGCCTGACCGTGCTGGTCACCGTGCCGGCGGCCGTGGCCTTCGGCGTGCTAGGACGACCGCTCGTCAGCGCCTTCTTCGAGCACGGCAACTTCGGCCCGGACGCCACCAACCTGACGGCGCAGATGCTCGGCGCCTTCAGCGTGGGCATCGTGTTCTTCAGCGTGTACCTCATCGGCATCCGCACCTTCTACGCCGCCCGCGACACCCGGCGGCCGTTCTGGATCAACCTGGTCGAGTCGGTGCTCCAGGTGACGTTCGGCCTGGCGCTGCTCCCCGTGCTCGGCGTGCCCGGCCTGGCGCTCGGCTTCTCGCTCGCCTACGTGCTCGGCTCGGCGCTGGTGTTCTGGGTCCTCGACCGCCAGACCGGCGGGCTCCCCTGGCTCGACACCGTCCGGCCGGTGCTCAAGATGGCGGCGGCCGGCGCGTTGATGGCGGCGGTCATGCTCGCGGTGTCCGCCGGCGTCGGCGGCGACGCCGGGAGCGAGGCCGTCGTGCGCCTCGCCGTGGTGCTGCCCGTGGGAGCGCTCGTCTACCTCGGCAGCTGCTGGGCGCTGCGCGTCGACGACCTCCGGGCACTGGTCGGCGCCTTTCGGCGATCTTGACCTGCGCCGTCGGCGCGGCGGCGATCGCGAGGGTGATGCCATAGGCTGACCGCCATGTGGAAAGCGATCAAGCGGTGGTGGAAGT
>CAZYKR010000359.1:0-3466 GCA_964648005.1 uncultured Iamiaceae bacterium | reverse complement strand
CCGGTACGGGATGTCGAAGTAGTCGGCGAGCAGCGAGTTGTGCGTCGGCAGCGACGTCGCCTGGCCGAGTCCCGTACCCAGGCGCACGAGCAGCAGCGCCCACCACACCGTCGGGATCAGCCCGGTGAACGCCGAGAAGATGGTGAAGATGGCGAAGCCCACGGTCATCAGCCGGACGCGGTTCGACCGGTCGGCGAGCATCGCCAGCGGGACCGACAGGCCGAGGGCGAAGAACCCGACGACGGCGATGATCGTGAGCAGCTGGCTGTTCGACAGCCCGAAGTCGGTGCGGATGTTCGGCAGCAGCACGGCGAAGCCCGTGCGGTCGAACTCGTCGACCATGTTCAGGCCGAACAGCACCAGCAGCGCGTAGAGCGGGCCGTTGCCGGTGGTGGTGCGCAGCCATTGCACGGGATGCAGGGCCGCGTTGGTGAACCGCGGCCACCAGGGCCCCTTCTCCTCGGGGACGGGCATGGCGATCACGACGCACCTCCCCCGGTCGACACCGGCGCATCCGGGGCGCCGACACCATCACGTTCGTCGACCGCGGCGGCAACCACGGCCTCGGTCGCGTGCCCGTCGTGCTCCTCGACCGCCTCCTCGGCGTGGGTGAGCACCTGCTCTTGATCCTCGGTGCGCACGTCGGCCAGCAGGCTCGGCACCACGATGCCGTTGCGCCGTGCCACCGATCGCAGCCACACGTCGCGCACCTGGAACACCAGACCGCCGAGGCCGCCGCGCAGCACCATCAGCACGATGAGCACGCCGAGCGCCGACGGCAGCAGCTGCCACAGCCCCTTGAGGTACCAGGTGCCGCCGTTGAAGTAGAGCGACCCGAGGAAGCCGCCGCTGAGCGCACCGAGGCCGCCGACGACCGTCGAGGTGAACACGGCGAACGACTGGTCGGCGGTGAACGGGGCCTCGACGAAGCGCTCCGACAGGTGGACGTACAGGCAGCCGGCGACGGCCGCCATGAACCCCGACAGCGCGAACGCCGAGAGCTTGGCGCGGGTCAGGTTGACGCCGTAGGACTGCACGCCGCGCTCGTTCTCGCGCTGGGCCAGTAGCACCCGCCCGGTGCGGCTGCGCCGCACGCCCCGCAGCGCCAGGTAGCACGCCAGCCCGACGGCGAGCACCAGGTAGTACATCGACCGCTGCTCGGTGAGGTCGATGGCGCCGAACAGCGGCCGGCGCGGCACCTGACCGTCGGGGATCCACGAGAAGTGCTTGCGGTTGAGCAGGTACGACGACGTCGCGACGGCGAACGCCAGGGTCGTCACGGCGAGGAACAGGCCGCGCACGCGCAACGCCGGCAGCCCGACCACGATGGCGGCGACCGCACCGGCGACGCCGGCGATCAGCAGGGCGAGGAACAGGTCCAGCCCCCACTCTTTGGTGGCGAGCGCCCCCATCGTGGCGCCGACGGCGACGAAGGACATCTGGCCCAGCGACACCTGCCCGGCCCAACCGGTGAGCACGACGATCGACATGCCGATGATGCCGAACACGACGACCGCGGCCGCCTTGAACACGTCGCTCGGCCCGAGCCAGATCGGCAGCGCCAGCAGCACGGCGGCGCCGAGGACGGGCAGGCCCCACCGCACGGCCACCACCTCGGGGACCCGGCGCAGCTCCCGTGGCACGGGTCGCACCTCGTCGGCCGCCTGCCACGACGACGCCGTGTCCTGCTCGGTGCGGGACTGGCCGGTCTTGCGCAGCAGCAGCGTCCCCAGGATAATCAGCGCCACGATCGGCAGGAACAGCTCCGGGCTGTTCGAGCTGTTGAGCACCACGGCCTGCTCGAGCAGGCCGAGCGCCACCGCCGCCAGCGCCACCGAGGCCAGGTTGGTCAGCCGGCCCAACATCAGTGCCGCCAGCGCCACCAGCAGCGCCGTGTAGCTGGGCGTCGACACCAGCGGCAGGCCCAGCGTGCTGGCCCGCAGGAACACGCCCAGGAACGACATGACCGTGGCGATCACCCACACGATCGTCTGGAGGCGCTTGACCGGCACACCCAACAGGGCGGCGCGGTCGGCCCGCTCGGCGCTGGCGCGGATGCCGATGCCGATGTTCGTGTAGCGCAGGAACAACGCCACGCCGATCAGCACGACCGGCGCCAGGATCAACGCCACGATGTCCTCGGCGCTGTAGATGCGCGGGAACAGCTCGAAGCTCCACGTCAGCCCGGTGGTGATCTTCTCGCTCGCCGGCTGCTTGCCGAAGATCAGCGTCGGCACCATGAGCGAGCCGACGAGCAGGAGCTGCGACAGGCCGATGGTGGCGACGGTCAGGATCAGCCGCGGCGAGCGGAAGAAGCGGCGGATGATGGCGAGCTCCACGACGGCGCCCAGCACGATCGCCGCCACGAGACCGATGCTGAAGCTCACGAAGTAGTTCAGGCCCGAGTACACGATCAGGTCGACAGCCAGCACCGTCGGCACGAGGCCCAGGTCCGTCTGGGCGAAGTTCAGGATCCGGTTGGCCCGATAGATCAGCGCCATGCCGACGGCGACGAGCGCGATCAGCACGCCCATCTCGAGGCCGAACAGGTACATGCCGCCCTGGATCGGGAAGTACACGATCTGCAGCCACAGCACGCCGACGGCCGGCCCGATGGTGGCGAGCGGACCGGCGACGCGGGTGTTGTCGCTGCGGCGTGCCGCGAACCATCCGCCGGCGAGCACGGCGACGACGGCCGTGGCGATCAGGCCTGTCGGCGTCAGGAGCGGGTCGACGATGGTCGAGGCGGCATCGGACAGGCTCGAGGCGAGGTCGGCGACGATCATCGCTGCTCCCCCTGCGGTGCCACGAGTCCGTGGAAGAAGACCTCGACCACCGTGTCGGCGTGGCGGGCCACGACGTCGGGGTCGGTGACGTCGATGTCGTAGCCGCGCGCCATCGTCTGGCGGATCACGAAGATGTAGGCGGCTGCCGCCCCGAGCGCGACGCCGACGTGCTGCGGCGGCAGCGGCTTGACCAGCCCGTCACGCGACGCGTCGCCGAGCAACTGGCCGAAGACCGACAGCTGGGCGATGGCATCCTGCTCGAGGAGCCACTCGAGCCGAGGGCCGCCCTTGGCGCCCTCGTAGGCCATGATCCGCCCCAGCTCGGGGTTCGCCGCCGAGAACGCCACGAACCGCCGCACCAGCACCTTCAGCCGTGACACCGGATCGAGATCACGGAGCTCGCCGATCTGGCCGGCGAAGGTGGCCGTGAGCTGCTCGAGCATCGGGCGCAGCGCCGCTCGCCACAGCTCGTCCTTCGAGGCGAAGTGGTAGTGCACCAGGGGCTGGGTCACCTCGGCGCGGCGAGCGATCTCTGCCGTCGTCGCCCCGTCGAACCCCTTGTCGGCGAACTCCTCGAGGGCGACGGCGAGGATCCGTTCCCGACTCGGCTCTCGGCTGCGCTCGGTGTCGTCCGCCGGCGCGGCACCCACAGGTGCACGCGCCGTCGTCGACGCCCCCAT
>CAZYKR010000358.1:0-3479 GCA_964648005.1 uncultured Iamiaceae bacterium | reverse complement strand
CGTCCACCTGCCGTGCCCCGGCCGGCACGGCGTCCGTCCCATGATGGCTAGCGTCATCGTCCGTGTCGACCACCCCGGGCGCGGCGTCACCCGCCGACGCCTTCGCCCGCATCGATGACCAGGTCGACCAGGACCTGCTCGTCGACACCATGCGCCGGACGACGGCGTGGCCCGAGATCGCCGAGCTGCGCGCCTTCGAGGCCCGACACCTGGCGCTCGGCGACGGCGACCTCGTGCTCGACGCCGGCTGCGGGCGCGGCGAGGTGACCCGGGCGTTGGCGGCGCAGGTGACGCCGAACGGTCGGGTCGTGGGGCTCGACGCCAGCGACACGATGCTCACCACGGCACGCCGGCTCGGCGACGTCGATGCGGGCGCCGGGGCGACACCGCCCTCGATCACGTGGCGACTCGGCGACGTGCAGGCGTTGCCCGACGAGGACGAGTCGTTCGACGTCGTGCGCGCGGAGCGCCTGTTGCAGTGGACGGCCGACCCCTCGGCGGTCGTGGCCGAGTTGGTGCGCGTGCTGCGGCCAGGCGGCCGCCTGGGGCTCATCGACACCGACTGGCGCACGCGGGCGTTCGCCCTGCCCCACCTCGCCGCCGCCGCCGCCGCCCCCGCCGCGCTGGTGCGCGACCGCGGACCGGGCGGCGCCGCCGGTGGCCTGCTCCGCGGTTGGTGCCGCGACGCCGGGCTCCTCGACCTCGCCGAGCACGCCGTCACCCACGTGTGGACGGCGTGGGACCCCGACACCGAGCCGATGCCCGACGGGTGCCTGCACCTCGACGCCGTCGTGCCCGAGCTCGTGGGACGCGCCGGGCTCGAGGCCCAGGCCGCATCGATGTTCCTCGAGCAGCTGCGGGGCGCCGCACGGGCCGGGAGGCTCCACCTGTCGCTGACGATGTTCGCCGTCGTGGCCCGCAAGCCGACCGACCCTGCCTGAGCGCCGTCGGCGTGTCTCATCGGGACGCGCCAGTCCCGCCGACGGTGGCGGAACGTCGGCGGGAGCTGGACGATCGCCGGCCGATCAGGTGACGGTCTGCACCAGCGGAGCGGCGGCGGCACTGCCGTAGCCGGGCGAGCCCGAGTAGACCGCCGTGATCTCACGCCGGGCAGCGGCTTGCGGGCGAGCGCGGCGACCCCGGTGCTCGGCCAAGGGCGAGCCAAGGATTCGGTCGAGCGGCGCCTCGATCCGTGCAGCGCCGCAGTCGAGACGGTGCGGCGACACCACCGGTACCGTGTGCGCCGGCATCCAGGCCACCCCCGCCCCGACCTCGACAAAGGACCTCTCATGCTCAAGGGCTTTCGCGAATTCATCAGCAAGGGCAACGTCGTCGACCTCGCCGTCGGCGTCGTCATCGGTGGGGCGTTCACCCTCGTCGTGACCACCTTCACGAACAACGTGCTGATGGCGGCCATCGGCGCCGTCTTCGGTCAACCCAACTTCGACACCATCGGGTTCGAGATCGGCAAGGGGAACATCGAGATCGGCAAGTTCCTCACCGCCCTGGTCAACTTCCTGCTCGTCGCCGCCGCGATCTACTTCCTCGTCGTCATGCCGATCAACAAACTGCGCGAGCGCAAGGACAAGCCCGAAGAAGAGCAGTCCAACGAGGAGCGCATCATCGAGCTCCTCGAGCAGATCGCCGCCAAGTAGGCGCCGCGGGTTGGGATACGCCCGGCCATTCGCTACCCTCCAGGGACAAGCAGGTCCCGGCGGCTTCGTCGGGGCGGGACCGGACCCGCCGAGGAAGGCGAAGGAGGACGAGCCATGGCGCGTCTGCGTGAGAGCGCCAGCATCATCCGCCTGCCCGGCGTAGGCGAGCGCTTCGCCTGCGCCGACGTGGACGACCGCGAGGTGCAGGTCGTCCGCCGCCGCGACGAGCACGTCGTGCTGCACCTCCCCGGCGCTTTGCCGGTCGAGCTCGACCCGTCGACGGCGCGAGCCGTCGGGGCGTTCATGGCCGGACGCTTCGCCATCGACCCGCGCCTCGTCGAGCGCCTCGACGACGTGGTCGGCGGGCTGACCTTCGAGTGGATCCGGCTCGAGCCCGACGACGCCGTCGTCGATCGCACCATCGAGGCGTTGCAGATCCGCCGGCGAACCGGTGTCACGATCGTCGCCATCCTGCGCGGCTCGCAGGCCATCGTCACCCCCGACCCCGACCTCCCGCTGCGCGCCGGCGACGAGCTGGTCGTCGCCTGCCGTGACGTCGACCTCGACGACTTCGTGCGCTTCCTGACCGGGGACGGCTGATGGGGCACGAGCTCATCGTCCTTGGACTGGCGTTCCTGCTGGCCGGTCTGCTGGCACGCGTCGGCCGCCGCGTCGGGCTGCCGACGATCCCGCTGTTCATGCTGGCGGGCATCATCGTGGGGCCGAACACCCCCGGTCCCGTGCTGTTCGAACACCCCGAGGACCTCGAGCTGTTGGCGGCGTTCGGCCTGATCTTCTTGCTCTTCTACCTCGGTGTGGAGTTCTCGGTGGAGGACCTCACCGGCGGCGGGCGCAAGCTCCTGGCGACGGCGGGCACCTACCTGGCCCTCAACATCAGCGCCGGCCTCGCCATGGGCTTCGCCTTCGGGTGGGGCACCAAGGAGGCATTCGTCATCGCCGGCGCCACGGGCATCTCGTCGTCGGCGATCGTGACCAAGCTGCTCGTGGAACTGCGGCGGCTCGCCAACCCCGAGACGCCGCTGATCCTGGGCATCATCGTCATCGAGGACCTGTTCCTGGCGCTCTACCTGGCGGCGCTGGCCCCGGTGCTCGGCGAGGCGGACTCGGCCGGCGAGGGCGCGCTGCTCTTCCTACGGGCGCTCGCCTTCCTGCTCGTCCTCGGCCTGCTCGCCCGCTACGGCGGCGCCTGGATCGGACGGCTGGTCGCCGCCCGCGACGACGAGCTGCTGGTCGTGCTGTTCGTCGGCTTCGCCCTGCTCGTGGCCGGCATCGCGTACCAACTCGGCGTGTCCGACGCCATCGGCGCCTTCATGGCCGGACTCGTGCTCGCCGGCACCACCGTCGCCCGACGGGTCGAACGGCTCGTGCTGCCGTTGCGCGACGCCTTCGCCGCCATCTTCTTCTTCGCCTTCGGCCTGGCCATCGACCCCAGCGACATCGGGGGCGTGCTGGTCCCGGCCGCCGTCGCCATCGTCGTGTCGAGCGTCCTCGCCGTCGTCGCCGGCGTCGTGGCGGCACGCATCAACGGTCTCGATCGTCAAGGCGCCGCCAACATCGCCTTCTCGGTGCTCGCACGCGGCGAGTTCGCCCTGATCCTCGTGTCGCTGGCCGCCGCCGCCGGCCTCGACGAGCGCCTGGCGCCGTTCGTGGCGCTGTACGTGCTGGTCCTCGCCGTCGCCAGCCCCATCCTCGCCAGCCGGTCGGGCGTCCTGGCCCGCCGGCTGCCCCGGCGGCTCGTCCCCGACCCCGCTCCCACCGCCTGACCCACTCGTTCTGGTAGTGCAACCGGTAGGCGAAGCCACC
>CAZYKR010000357.1:0-3485 GCA_964648005.1 uncultured Iamiaceae bacterium | reverse complement strand
CGACATTCCAAAGGGCATGACAGATGTCACGTAGCCAATTCGCTACGTTTCGCTACCATCGCGTAGCGATATGGCCCGACCCCTTTCTGCTGAGGCACGCACCAAGGCGCTCGACGCGGCACACGAGTTGCTGCTCGAGCGGGGCCTCGACGGATTCACGGTCGAGGCGGTGGCGCGGCGATCCGGCGTGGCCAAGACCACGATCTACCGCCATTGGTCGAGTGCCCACGAGCTGTTGACCGCAGCGCTTCGGGGACTGATCGATACGTTCCCGACGCCCAACACCGGCAGCCTGCGCGACGACCTGTTGGCGTACTTCCGCCACGGCTTGCCGCTGTTCACGGCACCCGGCATGCGATCGGTGGTGCTGGGCCTGATGCGGGCCGCCGAGGGCGACGCCGACCTCCGTGCCATCCACGAGCAGCTGATCGAGCATCGCGAGGATCCGATCCTGATCCTCATCGAGCTGGCGGTCGCCCGCGGCGAGCTGCCGCCCGACACCGACATCGAGCTCGCCGGCGACTTCGTCGAAGGCCCGGTGTTCCGCCACGTGCTGGTGCGCGACGTCGAGCTGACCGACGCGCAACTCGTCCGACTCGTGGACTGGGCCGTCGCCGGGCTGCGTGCCGGTGCGGCGGTCGGCGCGGGTGCACCGTCGGCCTGAGGCAGACTCGCTCGATGCGACGGATCCTCCTGGCGTGCTGCGCCGCGCTCGTGCTCGCCGCGGCTGCACCCGCCGCTGCGGCCACCACGGCTTCGGCCGAGGGCGACCTCATGCCGTTCGGCGCGTCGGCGGAGCCGGTCGCCGGCCAGACGGTGCGCGTGCTCGAGCAGCCATCCCTGAGCGCGACGACCGACGGCAACGGCCATTGGCGCATCGACGGGATCCCCGTCGGCACGGCGGCGACCTTCGCCATCGACGACGGTGACCGGTACCCGATCCAGACGGCGACGTTCACGATGCCCGCCGACGGTCTCGACCGGGTGACCTTCCAGTCGCCCAGCGACGGTGTGGTCGCCGTGCTCGAGGAGGTGATCGGCGTCGACTCGATCCCGGGGCGTTGCCACATCGCCTCCACCGTCACGCGCCAGGGCTACTCGCTCTACGGCGGCGCGCCCGACGGCACGCACGGCGAGCCGGGCGCCACGGTCACCATCGATCCGCAGCCGGCGGCTGCGGACGGGCCGATCTACTTCAACGGGTACCGCTTCGACCTGATCTGGCCCGACCGGTCGCTCGCCGAGACCACAGCCGACGGCGGGGTGCTGTTCGCCAACGTGACGCCGGGGACCTACACGCTGCGCGCCCACAAGGCCGGTGCCGTCATCGACGAGGTGGTCGTCGGCTGCCGGGCGGGCGTGCTCACCAACGCCTCGCCGCCGTGGGGGCTGCAGGTGCGCTCAGGCGGGCTCGGTCCCGACGACACGGTGCCGTTCCCGACGCAGGTGACCACGACGACCACCGCCGCCACGCCGACGACGACCGGGATGTCGAGCGACACGGTGGCGCCACAGGCAGCGGCGGTCACGCCGACCTTCGCCGGTTGAACGCTCTTACTGCAGGAGTAGTGTTTCGATCATGCCGAGAGGGAGCCCGTCACCGAAGCTGACGATCACCGTGGATGCTGATGTCCACGGCCAGGTGCTCGAAGCGGCCGCGGCCGAGGGTCTCAGCGTGTCGGCGTGGATGACCAGCGCTGCGCGGCGTGCACTGCTCGTCCGCGACGGGCTCGCGGCCGTGGCGGAGTGGGAGGCCGAGCACGGGGCGCTCACCGAAGACGAGTTGCGTGCAGCGCACCGCCGAGTGGCGGCTCAGGTCGGAGCGACCACGGCCCGGCCCAAGAAGCGCTCCGCGTGAGCGTCGTCTACGACGCGGGAGCGTTGATCGCCGCTGAGCGGTCGGACCGGGAGATGTGGGCGGACCACCGCGTGCGGCTCGAGATGGGCCTTGTGCCAGTCACGACCGCTCCAGTCGTCGCCCAGGTCAGCCGGTCCGGACGACAAGCGCAGCTCCGTCGCTTCCTGCGTGGCTGCGAGGTTGCGTCCTTCGGCAGCGACGAGGCGCACGATGTCGGTGCGCTGGCCGGCCGCACCGAGGTGGCCGATGTCGTCGACGTCCATGTCGTGGTTACCGCCCATCGACGCTCGTTCGGCGTCGTCACCTCCGACGTCGGCGACCTGCAGCCGATCGCCGACGTCCTTCGGCCGCGCGTACGGCTGTTCGGCGTCTGAGCTCCCTCGACGGGCGTTCAGTCGAAGTCGAGGCCGAAGGCAGCGATGGCGTTGCCGCGGCAGATCTTGTAGACGGCCTCGTCGTCGAGGTGGGCGAACATCTCGGTGGCGATGGCCTTGGTGTCGGGCCACGTCGAATCCGAGTGCGGGTAGTCGGTCTCGAAGGTGACGTTGTCGACGCCGATCTCCTCGAGCGAGTGCAGGCCGTGGTCGTCGCGGAAGAAGCAGCCGATGACGTGCTGGCGGTAGTAGGTGCTCGGCGCCTCGGGCAGCTTCGGGCCTTGCGCCCAGGCGCCGTGTTGGCGCCACACGTCGTCGGCGCGCTCGAGGGCGTACGGGATCCAGCCGATCTGCCCCTCGCTGTAGGCGAGCTTCAGGTTCGGGTACTTCGGCAGGATGCCCGAGAACAAGAAGTCCGACAGCGACGCCATCGAGTTGTTGAAGCTGAGCGTCGCCTGGACCGCGGCCGGCGCGTCGGGTGACGTGGCGGGCATCTGCGACGACGAGCCGATGTGCATGCACACGACGGTGGACGTCTCGTCACAGGCGGCGAAGAACGGATCCCAGTGGCCGGTGTGGATCGACGGGAGCCCGAGATGATGGGGGATCTCGCTGAAGCACACGGCGCGCACGCCGCGCGCCGCGTTGCGGCGCACCTCGGCGGCCGCCGCCTCGGGGTCCCACAGCGGCACGATGCACAGCGGGATCAGCCGGCCGTCCGTGCCGGCGCACCACTCGTCGACCATCCAGTCGTTGTAGGCCCGCACGCAGAGCATGGCCAGCTCGCGGTCGGACGCCTCGAGGAAGGTCTGTCCGCAAAAGCGCGGGAAGGTCGGGAAGGTGAGCGACGCCTCGACCCAGTTGACGTCCATATCGGCGAGGCGGGCCTGCTGATCCCAGCAGCCCTTGCGCATGCCCTCATAGGTGATGGGCGACAGCGTCTTCTCCTCGGGTGGGAACCCGACGGCGGCGATGATGCGCCGTAGCGGCACCATCAGGTCCTCGTAGACCCACCAGTCGCACGGCTCGCCGTCCTCGTCGATGGTGTAGGTGTACTTCGTGCCATTGAACGCCAGGTCGCCCATGCCATGACGCTCCACCCGCGGTGCCACGTCGTGGTACTTGGCCGGGAGGCGATCCAGCCAGACCGTGGGGGGCTCGATCACGTGGTCGTCGACGCTGATGAACTTGGGTAGCTCGCGCATGGGGCCTCCCGGCCGCTCGCTCCAGGGAGCGTTTTGTATACATCTGAC
>CAZYKR010000356.1:0-3489 GCA_964648005.1 uncultured Iamiaceae bacterium | reverse complement strand
ATCTGTCGTTGTGGCCGACCGGCCAGGCACAGCCGGATCCGCCCGTGTCCACGTTGAACTGGCCGGCGGGGCGAACGATCGCCAACGGGACCACCGCCACGACGGGCACGATCGGGCGGACGCGCGTGTTCAACAACTCCGGCAATGTCTATGTGATCATCGACGTCAGCGGCTACTTCGCCTGAGGGCGGCGGTCACCGACGCCCCGGGCAGGTCGCTCAACCGGTGAAGGCCGGCGTCACGACCGCGGCGGCCGCTGCGGTCGTCGACGTGCTCGAAGATCCCGGGACCGACGAGGTCGTCGTAGTGACCTGGCCCGGGGTGTAGGTGATGGTCACCAGGCCGTCGCCACGGGCATCTGCCGCTTCGACGAGGACGCCCGCGGAACCGCCGGTCGACCCGCCGCCGCCCGCGGCGCCACCCCAGCCGCAGCAGTCGTAGCCGCCGCCGCCACCACCGGCGAGACCGCCGCCGCCACCGCCGCCACCGAAGCCGCCAGCCGTGCCGGGGTTGGTCCCGCCGGCGCCGCCCTGGCCGAGTGCCCCGTCGCTGCCGCCGGGCGTGCCGCCGGTCCCGGAGGTGGTGCCGATGGCGCCGGTACCACCCTTGGACTGGTTCGCACCGTCGTTGCCGCCGTCGGTGCCGTTCGGCACCCCACCGACGCCACCGTCACCGCCGGGATCAGCGGCGTAGGAGCCGCCACCGCCGCCACCGGCGACGAGGATGCGAGCATCGAGGCCGGTGCCGCCCTGGCGTACGTCGGAGGCGCCACCCCCGCCCGCGCCGCCGCTGCCACCCTGTGCGAACGGGTCGCCCCCGCCGCCACCGCCGTTGAAGCCCCCGGCGCCGCCGCCGCCAGGGCCTCCGGGCCCGCCGGCACAGCCGACGTTGACCTGGAGCGTCTCGCCTGGGGTCACGGCCACCGGGCCAGCGATCGATCCGCCGATGCCGCCCTGGCCGAGCGGGGTGTCGCCGCCGGTGGCACCCTGCACGCGGATGAGCACCGACGTCACGCCGTCGGGTACGACCCAGTCCTGGGGCGCGCCAGTACAGGTGAGCTCGTCGACGACCTCGGTCTGGGCCGCGGTGACGGACGGAGCGAGGACGGCGAGCGGCAATGCCAGCACGCCAGTTGCGAGGATGCGTGTAGCGGGGTGCATGGCGCCAGAAGCTAGTGCGAGCGGCGCGCCACCCAGAGGTCTTCGGCCGGCCAGCGCGCCGCCCAGTCCGCCGAGACGATCTCGTAGTAGGCGTGGTCGTCCTCGCCGGGCGGCGGGGTCAGCTCGAGGAGTGCCTCGACGGCGAACCCGTGGGCGTGCAGTAGGGCGATCCACTCGCCGTGCGACGGGTGGTGCTCGACCCCGCCACCTGGCCAGGCCACCGGGCGCAGGTCGGCCGGGCCGCGCAGCAGCCGGTCACCCGCCACGCCGCGTTCGGCCGGCACGCACATTGCAGCGAGCACCGAGCTGGTCAGGAACACCAACCGGCCACCTGGGCGCAGCACCCGGGCCGCCTCCGCCACCCACCGGTCCGGGTCGCACCACGGCGCCACCCCGTACTCGCTGACGACGACATCGACGGCGGCGTCGCGCACGGGCAGCACCGCGCCATCCGCCTCGACGAGCCCGAACGCCGGACCGATCGTGCGCTGGCAGCGTCGAGCGGTGGCGAGCTGCGCGGGGCTGAGGTCCAGCGCCACGACCCGTGCCCCGGCGCGCGCCAACCACGCCGACACGTACGCGGTGCCACAGCCCAGCTCGAGCACGTCGCGGCCGGCGACGTCGCCCAGCGCGTCCAGGGTCGACTCCGGGTGTGCGAAGAGCCCCCACGTGAAGGTGGGACGCCGCCACATGCCCTCGGCGGCGGCGTCGGTGAACTGGGCATTGACCTCCGCCCACACGGCCCGGTGGCTGTCGAGCTGATCCCGCGGCGTGCTCACGGCACCTCAGTGTCGCGCTGTCGCACAGGGTCCCGTGCTCTCGGAGCTGCAGCCGCCACGATGGGGGGACTCACCAGTACGAACGGAGCGTCTCATGCACAGACCACAACGGCTCGGTGCCGAGCTCATCGGCACGTTTCTCCTGGTGCTCGGTGGCTGCGGCTCGGCGATCTTCGCCGCCAAGGCCCTCGGCACCGCCCGCAACGAGGTCGGCGTCGGCGGCGTCACGCTCGATGCCGCGGGCGTCGTCAACAGCGGCATCGGCTACCTCGGCGTCAGCCTGGCCTTCGGCCTGACCGTGCTCTGCGGCGCCTACGCGCTCGGTCACGTCTCGGGTGGGCACTTCAACCCGGCGGTGACCGTCGGCCTGGCCACGGCCAAGCGCTTCGAGTGGCGCGATGTCCCGCTCTACATCGCCGTCCAGTGCGTCGGCGCCATCGCCGCCGTCGGTGCCCTGTGGGCGATCCAGGCCGGTCGCCCCGGCGGCTTCACCGTGACCCAAGGCGCCTTCGCTTCGAACGCCTACGGCCAGGAGAACGGTCGCATCTTCTACGACCTGCCGGCGGCGGCGATCGCCGAGGTGCTGCTGACGGCGCTGTTCGTCCTCGTCATCCTCGGGGTCACCACCAAGGCCGCCTCGAAGGGCCAGGCGGCGCTGGCCATCGGTCTGATGCTGACGCTCATCCACCTCATCTCCATCCCGATCACCAACACCAGCGTCAACCCGGCGCGCTCGCTCGGGCCGGCGCTGTTCGAGGGCGGCACGGCGTTGAGCCAGTTGTGGCTGTTCATCGTGGCGCCGATCGTCGGCGGGGCGATCGGGGCGATCGTGTGGAAGCTCGCCACCGGCGGCGACGAGCTGCAGACGGGCGAGACCGAGGCCGAGGGCGTCGAGACGGCGTGACCGCCGCCACAAATGTGAATCGTTGACATTTTCCAACAGGTGACGGAAGGTGGTGCCGGCGAAGGGGGAACGCCGGTGCCACCGACCGACACGCAGCCATCGCTGCGCGAGCGCAAGAAGGCCAGGACCCGTGCCGCGCTCATCGAGGTGTCACAGCGCCTCTTCGTCGAGCGGGGCTACACCGAGACCACCCTCGACGACATCTGTCGCGAGGTCGAGGTCACGCCGCAGACCCTGCTGCGCTACTTCCCGTCGAAGGCGCACCTCGCCCTGGCACCCATGGCCGACCCGGTCGAGGAGCTGCGCGCCTTCCTCGAGCACCCCGACCGGCACCTGCCGGCGCTGCTGATCTGGCGCGAGTTCGTCACGCTGGAGTCGACCGAGGTCGTCGAGCTGTCGATGCCGACGACGGCCAGCCACATCGCCAACCTGCGGGCGTTCTTCGACTGGACCGATCGCGACCCCACGCTCGTCGCTCTCGCCAGCGACATCGAGCGCCAGCTGCGCGACCTGCTGGCGGCGGCGTTCGTGCGCGACTGGGGCACCGACGAGCTCGACCTGCACGCCATGGTCGTCGCCGGCGCTCTCGTCGCCGGCCGGCGGGCCGTGTGGAGCCGCTGGCTCATCGACCGCCACGACGCCTCGT
>CAZYKR010000355.1:0-3496 GCA_964648005.1 uncultured Iamiaceae bacterium | reverse complement strand
CGGCGAAGGTGCGGTGCGGGACCTGAGCCGCAGGGACGCCCTCGGCGGCGACCTCGTCGGCGGTCTTGCCGAACGCCAACGCCTCGGGCTGGGCGAACAGGTTCGCCATCAGCAGGTCGTGGTGGTCGCCGATGTCGTGGTTGGGCTGGCAGAACCCGATGAAGTCCGCCGGGATCAGCTTCGTCCCCTGGTGGATCAGCTGGTAGTAGGCGTGCTGGCCGTTGGTGCCGGGCTGCCCCCACACGATGGGCCCCGTCTGCCAGTGCACCGGGTTGCCCTGGCGGTCGACCGACTTGCCGTTGGACTCCATGTCGAGCTGCTGGAGGTAGGCCGTGAGGTGGGCCAGGTACTGGCTGTAGGGCAGGATCGCCTTGGTCTCGGCGCCGAAGAAGTTGTTGTACCAGACGCCCAGGAGCCCCAACAGGATCGGCATGTTCTCGCCGATGGGTGCCGTGCGGAAGTGCTCGTCCATCAGCCGGAAGCCCTCGAGCATCTCCTCGAACCCCTCGGGTCCGACGGCGAGCATCAGCGACAGGCCGATGGCCGAGTCATAGGAGTAGCGACCGCCGACCCAGTCCCAGAACTCGAACATGTTCTGCGGGTCGATGCCGAACTTCGCCACCTCGGCGGCGTTGGTCGACACGGCCACGAAGTGCTGGGCGATCGCCGAGTCGTCGCGCAGGCCGGCCAGCGCCCACTCGCGCGCTGTGTAGGCGTTGGTCATCGTCTCGAGCGTCGTGAACGTCTTCGACGAGATGATGAACAACGTCTCGGCGGGATCGAGGCCGCGGGTGGCCTCCCAGAAGTCGGTGCCGTCGATGTTCGAGACGAAGCGGAACTTGATGTAGCGGTCGGTGACGTCGCGCAGCGCCTCGCACGCCATGCGCGGCCCGAGGTCCGAGCCGCCGATGCCGATGTTGATCACGTTGCGGATGCGGTCGCCGGTGTGGCCGATCCACTCGCCGGATCGGACGCGGCGCGCCAGGTCCGCCATGCGATCGAGCACACGGTGCACCTCGGGGACGACGTTGGTCCCGTCGACCTCGATCACCGAGCCGCGCGGCGACCGCAACGCCACGTGCAACACGGCGCGGTCCTCGGTGATGTTGATCTTCTCGCCGGCGAACATGGCGTCGCGCAGCTCGGTCACCCCGGCGCGGCGCGCCACCGCTTCGAGCAGCGGCATCGTGGCGGCGGTGATGCGGTTCTTGGAGTAGTCGAGGTAGATGTCGCCGACCTCGAGCGTCATCCGCTCGCCCCGGTCGGGCTCGTCGGCGAAGAGCTGACGCAGGTGCAGGTCGCGGACCTCAGCGAAGTGGCTGGCGACGGCCTCCCACTCGGGCGTCTCGTCGATGCGCATCTGATCCTCCCCTGGACGAGCGCGGCGGGTCAGCTGTGCCCGACGCGGATGGTGAAGGTAGCCGTGAAGCGGTCGCCCGGCTGCACGATCGGCGCCACGCCGTCGACGAGGGCGTTGACCGGCGCCGTCATCGGCTCCAGCGCCACGAAGCCGGCGCCGGCCGGCGCGTACACCTGGGCGTGGTCGTACCCGGCGCCGAGCTCGATCGTGAGACCCTTGCCGCCGCCGCCGAAGCCGAGCACGCGGTCCTTGCCCAACCGGTAGCAGTCGTCGAGGGAGGTGTCGGCGAGCGCCACCGTGGCGGCGGCTTCCTTGGTTTCGGCGCCCGTCGGCAGCTGCTGGCCGTCGAGCTCGAGGCGGCGGCGCTTGGGCAGCAGCACGACCAGATCGTCGTGCGCCACGCCCGGCAGCTCGAAGTACGGGTGCCAGCCGAACGACACCGGGACGGGACGCTGCGACGTCGGCACGATCGTCGTGTCGACCACGAGACCGTCGTCGCGCACCGTGTACGCCACCTCGATGCGGTGCGGGTACGGGAACGACTCGAGCAGCTCCGGGTGCTCGTCGAAGGCGAACGCTGCCCACAGGCGCGCCGCCCGCTTCCCGGCCCGCACGCCGGTCAGCTCCCAACCGGGTTGGGCGGCCATCGTGCCGTGGATCGGCAGGCCGTTGGCGTCGAGATGCACGTGTGGCGCGCCCTCGAGCGACACCCCGGTGCCGGCGGCGCGGTAGGTGAAGCCGTCGAGGCGGTTGGCCCACGGGTGCAGCAACGGCAGGCCGGTCGTGTGCCCGGCGCGGTAGGCGTCGAGGCCACCGTGCAGGCTGAGGTGCTCCTCCCCCTCGTAGCGCAAGGACGCGCCCAACAAGCCGAGCTGCGGCAGCACGGTCAACGCCAGCCGGCCGGCGTCGAGGAGCACCCCCGGGGCGCCGTCGACGGTGGTCAGGCGGACGCTTGGCGCCATCTCAGGACGACTTCTCGTCGTGCCCGCCGAACTCCTTGCGCATGGCGGAGAGCAGCTTGTCGGCGTAGTCGGCCTCGCCGCGGCTGGTGAAGCGCTCGTACAGCGCCGTGGTGAGGATCGGGGCCGGGGCGCCGACGTCGATGGCGGCGATCGAGGTCCAGCGGCCCTCGCCCGAGTCCGAGACCCGACCACCGAACGCGTCGAGGTTCGGGTCGGCGTGCAGCGCCGACGCCGTCAGGTCGAGCAGCCAGCTCGCCACGACGCTGCCACGGCGCCAGACCTCGGCGACCTTGGCGATGTCGAGGTCATAGCGGTAGTACTTCGGCTCGCGCAGCGGGGTGGTCTCGGCGTCGGCGTCTCGCTGGTGGTCGCCGGCGTCGGCGTGGGCCAGGACGTTGAGGCCCTCGGCGTAGGCGGCCATCAACCCGTACTCGACGCCGTTGTGCACCATCTTCACGAAGTGCCCGGCGCCGGCAGGGCCGCAGTGCAGCCAGCCCTGCTCCTCGGGGGCGGGGTCGCCGCTGCGGCCGGGGGTGCGGTCGACGTCGCCGGGCCCGGGGGCGATGGTGGCGAAGATGGGCTCGAGGTGGGCGACGATGTCGTCCTCGCCGCCGATCATCAGGCAGAAGCCACGCTCGAGGCCCCACACGCCGCCGGAGGTGCCGACGTCGAGGTAGTGGATGCCCTTGGGTGCCAGCGCCTCGGCGCGGTCGACGTCGTCGCGGTAGTAGGTGTTGCCGCCGTCGATGACGATGTCGCCGGCATCCATCAGGTCGGCGAGCTGGGTGACCGTCTCGCCGGCGAAGGCGGCCGGCACCATCACCCAGGCAGCGCGCGGCACGTCGAGCGCGGCAACGAAGTCGGTGAGCGTCGTGGCGCCGGTGATGGCGTCGCTCTCAGCGGCCAGGGACGTGACGGCGTCGGCGCTGACGTCGTAGACCACACAGGTGTGGCCTGCCCGCACGAGCCGTCGGACGAGGTTCGCCCCCATCCGTCCGAGTCCAACCATGCCGAGCTGCATCGCGCTCCCCTTCCGGGTCCGGTCGACGCCGCCTGCGCCGACCCCTGCATCTTGGCGCGTCCCGCGAGGCCCTGCTGACGGCGACGCGCGCTCAGGGCTGGGGCACCGCCACGCCGGAGTACATGCAGCTCATGATCTTCGGGCCGTCGATGC
>CAZYKR010000354.1:2083-3504 GCA_964648005.1 uncultured Iamiaceae bacterium | reverse complement strand
GGGGCGACGCCTCGACCGTGGTGGTGTACGACTCGCGCGACTCCATGTGGGCCACGCGGGTGTGGTGGTTGCTGCGGTCGTTCGGCTTCGACCGTGCGTTCGTGCTCGACGGCGGCTGGAAGGCGTGGCACATCGGCGACGGCGACTGCACCGTCATCGGCGTGCCGGCCGACGTCCAGGTGGAGCTGGACTGCTACTGACCGACGTCGTCGCCCAGCACCGTGTGCAACAGGGCGACGGCGCCAGCCTTGTCCAGCGGCTCGTTGCCGTTGCCGCACTTGGGGGACTGGATGCACGACGGGCACCCGTCGGTGCACGGGCACTGCTCGATGACCTCGAGGGTGGCGCCGAGGTGCGCGTCAGCGGCGTCGAACCCGAGCTCGGCGACGCCGGCACCTCCCGGGTAGCCGTCGTAGATGGCGATCGTCGGCAGACCCGTGTCCGCTTGCAGCGGTGTCGAGACACCGCCGACGTCCCACCGGTCGCAGATGGCGAACAGCGGCAGGATGCCGATGGCGGCGTGCTCGACGGCGTGCAGGGTGCCGCCCAGGGCGGCGCCGGAGATGGCCGCCTCGTGGAGCACGACCTCGTCGACCGTGTACCAGAAGGCCCGCGTGCGCAGCTGGGATGGGGGCAGGTCGAGCTCACCGATGCCGAGCAGCTCGCCGGTCGAGCTGTCGAAGCGCTTGTAACCGGTGACCTGGGAGGTCACCTCGACCGCCCCGAGGGTGAGGTGGGCGCGGCCGACCGTGCGGCGTCGCTCGGCGGCGAGCAGGGCGATGGCGGTGTCGGCAAGGGTCTGCGTGTACTCGCCGCCGTCGTGCGGCTCGGCGATGGCGACGTGGGCCTCGAGGTCGAGGGCGGCGATGCGCCAGCTCACGCCCTGGTGCAGATAGATGGCACCCGGATGCACGAGCCGCAGCGCCCGTCCGGCGTCGACGGTGCCGATGAGCTGCTCGTCGCCGTCGACGATGCGGAACTCGCTGGCCGTGGCGTTGCGCAGGCCGATGCGGTGTGCCGGCCAGCCGGACCCGGACCAGAACGCCGCCGGCTCGGGTGTGCGCCTCGACGGGCGGCGGACGCGCAGGTCATCGTCGAGCGCACCCCGGAGCACGCCGTCATCGAGGAGCCCGGGCCACCACCGCTCGTCCGCCGGCGTGAGTGGCGACTCGTAGGCCGCGCAGGCCAGGTGCGGGTCGAGCACGAACGGGTTGGCGACGTTGATGACGGCGGGTTCGGGCGGACGGCTGAACGCCTCGGCCGGGTGGGCCATCAGCCACTGGTCGAGCTGATCGTCGCCGGCGACGAGGACGCACATCGCCTCGCGGCCGTCACGACCGGCGCGCCCGGCCTGCTGCCACATCGACGCGATGGTGCCGGGGAAGCCGTTGAGCACGCAGGCGTCGAGTCCGCCGACGTCG
>CAZYKR010000354.1:0-2073 GCA_964648005.1 uncultured Iamiaceae bacterium | reverse complement strand
AGAACAGCTCGTGCTCGATCTCGCGCCGCTCGGTAGCCAGGTAGCCGGCCCGGTAGGGGCGTACGGTGCGGGCCAGCCGGCTGGGCAGGCGTCGCTTCACGTCGGCGGCGACGAGTTCGGTGCCCTTGCGGCTCCGACAGAACACGATGGTGCGATGCCCGTCGCGGATGAGCTCGGCGGCGAGGTGCGCCGTCGCCTGGTTCGTCGAGGCGCGCAGCTCGTCGGCCTCGGCCTGGGGGTTCCACAGCACGAACGTGCGGGGCGCGCACGGCGAGCCGTCGTCGGTCACGGCGGTGACCGGCTTGCCGCAGAGCTCGGTGGCGAGCTGTGCCGGCGCACCGATGGTTGCGGAAGCGAAGACGAAGGTGGGGTCGGCGCCGTAGCGCGCGCACAGGCGGCGGAGTCGTCGCAGCAGGTGGGCGACGTGCGAGCCGAAGATGCCACGCAGCAGGTGCAGCTCGTCGACGACGACGTAGCGCAGTCGTTTGAGGAAGGTCGCCCAGCGCTCGTGGTGCGGGAGGATGCCGTGATGGAGCATCTCGGGGTTCGTCAGCAGCACGTTGGCGTTGGCCCGCACCCAGGTGCGTTCTTCAGGGCCGGTGTCCCCGTCGTAGGTGGCGGCGACCAGCCCGGGGACGGCCATGGCGCTCAACGACCGGAGCTGGTCCTGGGCGAGCGCCTTGGTCGGGAACACGGCCAGCGCCGTGGCCGGTCGCAGTCCTGCCACGGCGGCCTCGGCGATGGGCGCCTGATAGCACAGCGACTTGCCCGAGGCGGTGCCGGTGGCGACCACCACGGAGGTGCCGGCCCGGACGAGATCGATCGCCTCGGCCTGATGGGTGTAGAGGTGGTCGACGCCCAGGCGGGCCTGGACCACGTCGGGCAGCGGGACGGTCAGCTCGGCGAAGCGCGCCGGCCGGGCGGCCAGGCGCTCGACGTGGGCGAGGCGCGGGTCGCCGAGCAGGGAGCGAACCAGCGTGTCGATGTCGTTGGCGACGGCCAGGGCCACGATCGACCCCTCTCGGTGCGCTCGGCGACAGTGGCGGACGCGGCGCCACCTCCTGGATGGAAGGGGTCGGGCGCCGTGCCCATGGCCCGGCCAGTGTACGGGGTTGCACTGACGTAGTTACGGGGGTGTCACGTGTCCGGGACCCGCGATGGGGCCGACGGGCCGGTGTAGGTTGGCCCCGACCACCTCCAGCTCGTCCGCGCGACCGGAGCGACCATGCTGTTCGACGCCCGCATCACCCAGACCGACCCGTGGGTCGTGGTGCGGATCATCGGTGAGCTCGACCTGGCGGCGGTCCCGTCGACCCGCTCGGTGTTGCAGGGCGCGGCGTCCTCGTTGCCGGGGACCGACGGGCTGGTCCTCGACCTGCGCCAGGTGGACTTCTGCGACTCCGCCGGGCTGGGCGTGCTGCTCGGCGGCGTGCGGCGGGCGCGCAACGTCGGACTCCCGTGCGTCGCCGTGTGCGGCGAAGGACGGTTGCGTGACCTGCTGGCGCTGACCGGGCTCGACCTGGTGATGGACGTCGTCGACGCCCCGCCCGAGGGGGTGGCGGGCGAAGGTGGGTGAGGTCCAGCTCGAGATCCCTGCCCGACCCGAATACCTGACCCTGGCGCGCCAGGTCGTCGCCGCTGCTGCAGCGCTTGAGCCGACCTTCGCCGACGAGCGCATCGACGATCTGCGCATCGCCGTGTCGGAGGCAGCGACCAACGCCATCGAAGCCCACACCGATGCTGCCTCGGACGAGCGCATCGTCATCCGCTGCAACCTCGCCGACGACCGCATCGAGGTCGAGGTCCAAGACGTCGGTGCCGGCTTCGATCCTGGCCAGACCCAGGCAGCGCCGGAGGCGCAGCACCCCGACCGGCTGTGCACCATCGCCGAGGTCGCGCGCGCGTACGGCATCTCGGAGGCACACCTGATGAAGGTCACGCACCAGCTCGGGCTGAACGGCTGGATCGAGACGGTCCGCGGCAAGGGCGGGGGCATGCGGCTCGCGCATCCACCCGACAAGATCAACCTGGGCGCGGTCGTGCGAAGCATGGAGTCCGACTTCCACCTGACCG
>CAZYKR010000353.1:0-3512 GCA_964648005.1 uncultured Iamiaceae bacterium | reverse complement strand
GAGAAGGTGAAGGACTCCGGCTACCAGGGGCTCAACGCCTTCCCGATCCCCAACGACGGCACCAACCGCACGCTGACGGCGGCGGCGATGTTCTCGCTGGTGGCGCCGGCGTACGCCAACAAGTACGGCGTCGACGAGGACGAGCTCAAGCTGGTGCTGGCGCGCATCGCCTCGAAGAACCACTTCAACGGCGCCCGCAACCCCCTGGCGCAGTTCCGCAAGGAGGTCGATGTCGACACGATCTGCTCGGCCATGCCGGTGGCGGGTCGCCTCGGCGTGTTCGACTGCGCCGGCGTCGCCGACGGTGCCGCCGCGGCGATCGTCGTGCGGGCCGAGGACGCCCACCGCTACACGGACAGCCCGCTGTACATCAAGGCCCTGTCGTTCGTGGCCGGTAGCGGGTCGGGGCTCATCGACCCGGACTACGACTACACGACCTTCCCCGAGATCGTGCAGTGCGCCGCCGACGCCTACGCCCAGGCTGGGGTGACCGACCCGCGGCATCAGATCGCCATGGCCGAGGTGCACGACTGCTTCACGCCGACCGAGCTGGTGCTGATGGAGGACCTGGGCTTCTCCGAGCGGGGCCACGCCTGGAACGACGTCAACGCCGGCGTGTTCGCCCTCGACGGCGAGCTGCCCGTCAACCCCGACGGAGGCTTGAAGAGCTTCGGGCACCCCGTCGGCGCCAGCGGCCTGCGCATGCACTACGAGAACTGGCTCCAGCTGCGCGGCCAGGCACCCGAGGACCGCCAGATCGCCCTCGACCCGTCCCGGCCCTACGGCCTGGTGCAGAACCTCGGCGGCTACCCCGGCGAGATGGTCTGCTTCATGAGCGTCCTCGGCACCGAACCCGGCTGACTTGCGGGGGTGGGGCCGGTTGCGGGGAGACTCGGCATCCCCGACGTCTCGACGGCGTCGTGGAAGCATGTCTCCCCGAACCACAGGAGCCCTCGTCGTGAGCACCATCGAGCACATCGCCGGCCGCCAGGTCATCGACTCGCGCGGCAACCCCACCGTCGAGGTCGAGGTCATCTTGGACTCGGGCGCGCGGGGCCGGGCGATGGTGCCGTCGGGTGCGTCGACCGGGCAGTTCGAGGCGGTCGAGCTCCGTGACGGCGAGGGACCGTTCGGCGGCAAGGGCGTGCTCGCCGCCGTCGACCACGTCGAAGGCGAGATCTACGACGCCCTCGTCGGGCTCGACGCGTTGGCCCAGCGCGATCTCGACGCCCTGCTGATCGACCTCGATGGCACCGACAACAAGGGGCGCCTCGGCGCCAACGCCATCCTCGGCGTCTCGCTGGCCATCGCCAAGGCTGCGGCCGACGAGCTCGAGCTGCCGCTGTACCGCTACGTCGGCGGCACGAACGCCCACGTGCTGCCCGTGCCGATGATGAACGTCCTCAACGGCGGCGCCCACGCCGACAACAACGTGGATCTGCAGGAGTTCATGATCATGCCGGTCGGTGCGGCGTCGTTCTCCGAAGCCCTGCGCTGGGGCGTCGAGACGTACCACGTCCTGAAGAAGGTCCTGCACGACCGCGGCCTGTCGACCGCCATCGGCGACGAGGGCGGCTTCGCTCCGAACCTGGGTTCCAACGAGGAGGCGTGCCAGCTGCTCCTCCAGGCCATCGAGCAGGCGGGCTACACGCCCGGCACCGACATCGCGCTGGCGCTCGACGCCGCCTCGTCGGAGTACTTCCGCGACGGCGCCTACGTCCTCGAGGGCGAGGGGCGCACGCTGTCGGCCGCCGAGATGGTCGGCTACCTCGACGACCTCACCGCCCGCTACCCGATCGTGTCGATCGAGGACGGCATGGCCGAGGAGGACTGGGACGGCTGGAAGCAGCTCACCGACGCCATCGGCAGTCGGGTGCAGCTCGTCGGCGACGACCTGTTCGTGACCAACACCGAGCGCCTGGCGCGCGGCATCGACGCCGGGGTCGCCAACTCGATCCTCATCAAGGTCAACCAGATCGGCTCGCTCACCGAGACGCTCGAGTCGGTCGAGCTCGCCACCCGCAACGCCTACACGAGCGTGATGTCGCACCGGTCTGGCGAGACCGAGGACACGACGATCGCCGACCTCGCCGTCGCCACCAACTGCGGGCAGATCAAGACCGGTGCGCCGGCGCGCAGCGACCGCGTTGCCAAGTACAACCAGCTGCTGCGGATCGAAGAGGACCTCGGCGAGGCCGCCGCGTACTGGGGCCACCGCGCCCTGGCCCGCGGCGCCGGAGGCGTGACGGCCTGATGGCCGAGCTGGGCCCGCTCCGCCGCCTCGGGCGTCGTCTGGCCTGGCCGCTGGTGATCGTCGTCGCCTTTGCGGCGGTGGTGTTCGTCGGCATCATCCCGACGCGCACCTACCTCGACAAACGCGACCAGATCGATACGGCCTCCGCCGAGCTGGCCCAGCTCGAAGCCGACAACGCCGAGCTGCAGGCCCAGCTCGACCGACTCGACGACGACGCCGAGATCGAACGCCTCGCCCGTGAGGAGTACGGACTGGTGAAGCCCGGCGAGGAGGTCTACCGGGTGATGCCTGCGCCCGAGGACCCGATCGCCGTGCCCGACACCTGGCCCTTCGACCAGCTGCGCCGCCGTCTCGGCGCCACGCCGCCGATCCCCGACGACCCGACCGCCACGACCTCGTCGACCATCGCCGCCACCGCAGGACTCCCGCCGGCGCGAGACTGAGCCGCCATGAGCGTGCTCGGAACCCGCGTCGTGCGCAGGGAGGACCCGCGACTGCTGCGTGGCGAGGCCCGCTACGTCGCCGACCTCGACGAGACCGACGATCCGCGCCTCGTCGGCGTGGCCCACCTCGCCTTCGTCCGCTCGACCATGGCGCACGCCACGATCGCCGAGCTCGACGTCACCGAGGCGCTCGACGCGCCCGGCATCATCGGCGTGTTCACCCACGCCGATCTCGACATCGAGGCGCCGCCGGTGATGGGCGGCATGCTCGGCCCCGACGTCGTGCGGCCGTTTCTCGCCGATGGCCGGGTGCGCTACGTCGGCGAGCCCGTCGCCGTGGTGGTCGCCGAGTCGGTGGCCGAGGCGGTCGACGCCGCCGAGCAGGTCTTCGTCGACTACGAGCCGCTCGAGCCCGTGATCGGCGTCGAGTCTGCGGTCGACGCCGACACGCTGCTGTTCCCGGCGCACGGGTCCAACGTCGCGTCCGGGTTCGGAGCCGAGGCGCCGGACGACCTGTTCGACGGCTGCGACGTGGTCGTGCGCCACCGCCTCGTGAACCAGCGCCTGGCGCCGGCACCGATCGAGCCGCGCGGCTGCGTGGCGGTGTGGGGCGGCGACGACGGTGTCGAGCTCACGTTCTGGACCTCGACGCAGACGGCGCACGGGGTCCGGTCGTCGCTGGCCGACCGGTTCGGGCTCGAGCACGACGCCGTGCGGGTGATCGCCCCCGACGTCGGCGGCGGCTTCGGCGGGAAGATGCACCTGTACCCGGACGAGCTCGTCACGGCCTGGGTCGCCCGGCGCGTCGGTCGCCC
>CAZYKR010000352.1:0-3513 GCA_964648005.1 uncultured Iamiaceae bacterium | reverse complement strand
CGCAGGGCACGAAGGCGTTGTGCAGCCGCCACGGAGCCGTCGGATGGGCTCGGGCCACGTCGAGCAGGGTGCCGTCGAGGTGGTGGGCGCGGTCGTAGGTGCACGAGGCGGCGACCGCGGGGTCGTGCAGATCGCCGCCGTCGTGGGCGGGGATGGACTCGACGGTTGCGGCTCGGCCGAGCGCTTCGGCGGCCGCGGCTGCCGAACCCTCCCCGATCGCGGTGTCGGCGAGTGTCGCCGAGCGCGTGTGGACGGATCGGTCCAACCGGGCGTGCGTCGTCGTGCTCCAGTCGGTCGCGGGTCGGGGACGCGTCGCCGGTCGGTCGTAGCGGCGGCCGGTCACGATGACATCCCGGGCGTGGCTGAACCGACTCGGCCGCCGCGTCGGCGTCGGCGTCATCGGCGCGGTGGGCGTGGTGTCGCGAACGACGTCGGTGAGCGCGGCGCCGGTCAAGGGCTTCTGGACGTAGATGTCGCAGGCGGTGTCTCCGGCCGAGGGACCGAAGCCGATGCCGACCGTGCGTTGCCCGGGTTGGGCGGCGGCCAACTCGACGGCGGCGCCTGGACGGTCGAGGTCGACGAGCAGGACGGTGGCGGCGGCGCGCGGCGCGATCGTCGCCGTGTCGCGGAGCTTCGTCTCGACGAAGGCCTGGACCGAGCGCGCCGTGGTGCCGTCGAGCGACTCGATCGAGAGCACCACCGGCACGGTGTCGGACATGCCGTGATGTTCGGTTGTTTGTGCAACAAGGGTGAAGAAGTCCCTGCGGATCTTCCACGAACTCCGAGGTCTTCTCCAGACCAGGGACCTTCGGCCCGTGCCGCACCGGGCACTTCGTCCGGCGGGTCGACGGCCGTCCGGTTCTGGCGATCGACGGCGCGCCGCGAAGGGGCGGTCAGTCGTCCTGGTCGCGCAGGAACTGCTCGAGCTCGGCGGCGAGCTCGTCGCCCGACGGCAGCGGTGCGTCGTCGAGTCGTTCGGCTCCCGGGGTCGGGCCGAACGTGGCGTCGTCCTGTTCTTCGAGCAGCCGGACCATCGTCTGGTGCTCGACGTTGCCGGCGACCAGCTCGTCGATGCGGGCCCGGTTCTCGGTGGCGTCGGACGCGAGGTCCCCGGTGCCGAAGTGGAGGTCGGTCGCGGGCACGAGTGCCTCGATCAGCGACACCGCCGCGCCCGGGTAGGGCATGCCGGCGACGTAGTGCGGGACCTGGGCCCACAGCCCGGTGGCAGGCATGCCGACGCTGGTGGCGTGCTGCTCGATGGCGGCCTGCACGCCGGCGGGCACATCGATGCGACCGGGCACGTGGCCGATCAGCCGCGCCACCCCGCGCTCGGTGGCCGTGGTGACCACCCGAGCCGCGCGGGTGTGCGGGACCGGCGCCGGGTAGGCCCCGAGGCCGATGACACCACGGACCTCCATCGACAGCGCCAGGTCGCACACCGCGGAGGCGAAGCCGCGCCACTGGTGGTCGGGCTCGGCGCCCATCAGCACGAGCACGTCGTTGCCGGCGTCGTCGACCGTGGCGTGCAGCTCGATGCTCGGCCAGGTGAGCCCGGTGGTGACCCCGTCGTCGATGTGCATGGTCGGTCGCCGGGCGCGGTGGTCGAGGAGGATGTCGGTGTCGAACGTGGCGACGAGCAGCGTCTCGCGCCCGTCGAGGATGGTGTCTCGGGCGGTTGCGGCTGCCAGCCCGGCGTCGATCCAGCCGTCGAGGGACAGCAGCAGCACGGGAGCGTCGAGCTCGGGGCGTTCGTAGAGGGAGTACACGATCTCGACCTACCCGAGCCCGTCGATGCGAGCCGCGGCCGATTCGGCGAGCAGGATCACCTGTTGGCCGAAGAAGTCGAACGACGACGGGTCGTGGTCGCCCATGGCGCCGCCGACGTAGCGCGAGTACACGCCCTCGATGATGCACGCCAGGCGCCACATGGCGAAGGCGACGAAGTAGTCCACGCCGGACACGTCGCGACCCGATGCCGAGGCGTAGCGCTCGAGCACCTCGGCGGGCGTCGGGAACCCGGGGGCCAGCGTCGGCGCCGGCAGCAGCGACATGGCCGGGTCATCGGGGTCGCCCCAGTAGACGAGCAACGTGCCGACGTCGGCGAGCGGGTCGCCCAAGGTGCAGATCTCCCAGTCGAGGACGGCGATCACGTCGCCGGCGTCGTCGATCATGCAGTTGTCGAGGCGGTAGTCGGCGTGGACGATCGTGGCCTCGTGCTGGGGTGGGATCGTCGCCATGAGCCGTTCGTACACTTGGCGCATGATCGGCACGTCGCGGGTGGTCGACTTCTCGAACTGCCCCTGCCACCGCTTGAGCTGCCGGGCGATGTAGTCCTCACGCTTGGCGAAGTCACCGAGACCGACGGCATCGATGTCGACGGCGTGGATGGCGGCGAGGACGTCGACGAGCGACTCGCCGGCGCGACGCCGCACCGCCTCGTCGATCGCGGCGGCGTCGGCCTGGTTGCGCACCACGGTCCCGTCGACGAAGTCCATGACGTAGAACGGTGCGCCGTTGACGGCGTCGTCTCGGCAGAGGCCGACGACGGGCGGCACGGGCACCTCGGTCGGTGCGAGCGCCTCGAGGATGAGCGCTTCGCGCCCCATGTCGTGCGCCGTGGCCAGCACCTGCTTGAGCGGCGGCCTCCGGAGCACCCAGCGGCGGCCGTCGGCGTCGGCGAGGCGAAACGTGAGGTTCGAGTGGCCGCCGGTGATCAACTCGGCCTCGAGCGGCGGGGCCAGGGTGTCGACGTGCGCGGCCAACCACGTGGTGACGTTGCCGACGTCCACGCCGGGCGGCGCGCCGGGCTCGCTGCGGTCGCTCATCGATCCCCCTGCTCAAGCTGCTCGCCGGGTCAGTCTGGCCGAGGGCGGGGGAGCGGGCGAATCGCCCCCGAGGCCGGGGCCACGTCGCTCCTGCCGGCCGCGGCGCGCGCATGCGGGTGCCGTCGCTCTAACGTGGGGAGCCGTGATCGACGTAACCGATGCCACGTTCGAAGCCGAGGTGCTGGACCGCAGCACGCAGCTCCCCGTCGTCGTCGACCTGTGGGCGTCATGGTGTGGACCGTGCCGCACGCTCGGGCCGATTCTCGAGACCGTGATCGCCGAGACGCAGGGCAAGGTGCTCGGCGTGAAGGTCGACATCGATGCGAACCCGGCGGTCGCCCAAGCGTTCCGGGTCCAGTCGATCCCGCTCGTGGTGGCCCTGTCGGACCGCCAGGTCGTCAACTCGTTCATGGGCGCGCAGCCCGAGCACGAGGTGCGGGCGTTCGTGCAGGCGCTCGTGCCGTCCGAGGCCGAGGACCGCATCGCGACGATCGCCGCCTCCGGCGACGAAGACGCCATCCGCGCCGCCTTGGCCGAGGAGTCGGCCAACGAGGCGCTCATCGTGGCCCTGGCGGCCATCTGCGCCGCCGACGGACGCGGCGACGAGGCCCTCGACCTGCTGGCCAAGGTGCCCGAGACACCCGAGACCCGCCACCTCGCCGCCGTCGCCCGTCACGGTTCCGAGGCG
>CAZYKR010000351.1:0-3526 GCA_964648005.1 uncultured Iamiaceae bacterium | reverse complement strand
GGCGCGCGTCGTGAGGATCATCTCGACGTCGCCGGCGCGCAACGCCTCCACTCGTTGCTTGGCGTCGACGATCGGGCGGAACTCGATCTCCTCCAGGTGGGGCTTGCCCTCCTGCCAGTAGTCGTCGAACTTGGACACGAGCAGCGATTTGTCCTGCGTCCACGAGCTGAACTCGAACGGACCGGTGCCGATCGGGCTGCTCGCACCCTTGTCCTCGCTGTCGAGCATCTCGTTGGCCATGATGAAGCCCGACGCCCCGGACAGGACGGTCGGGTACGCGGCCCACGGCACGTTCAGCTTGACCTCGACGGTCATGTCGTCCACGGCGACGGCCTCGTCGACCTTGTCGGAGAGCGCCAGCGAGCTCAACGGCGCTTCCTTGGCGTAGAAGTTCAGGCTGCGCGCCACGACCTCGGCGTCGAGCGGCTCGCCGTTGTGGAAGGTCACGTCGGGACGCACCTCGATGGTCCACGAGGTGAAGTCGCCCGGGGTGGTCGGCTCGACCGACGTCGCCAGCACCGGTTCGAAGCTGCCGTCCACCGTCGTGTTCAGCAGGGGCTCGAGCATCGTCGGTCCGGCCATCTCGCCGGCGTCGGCCCACTGCGCCGTGCCGGGATTCCACCCGTTGGTCTCGGCGGTGAGGGCGACGGTCAGCTTCCCGCCGTCCTTGGGGGTGGCGTCGGGCTCCAGCTGGTTGACCTGCGTGGTCTGGCTCTGCCCGGCCCCGTCACCGCCGCCGCCGTCGTTGCCACCGGCGGTCTCGCTCGAGCTGCAGGCAGCGAGCACCAGCCCGCCGCTGGCTGCGACCGCGGTGATCGCCAGCCATGGTCGCGATGCGCGTCCCGATCCCATCTTGGTCCCCCTCACATCCCGGGGCGTCGCCACGCCGCCGTCATCTGACACCACGTCAGATACCGAAGATGAAAGCACAACGGGCCGACGGGTGCTCGCCGGGACGGGCGGAGGCGGCGCGGGCGCAGGAGCGGCGTCAGGCGGTGACGCGCTCGGCTTCGGCGCGCAGGTACTCCTCGAGGCCGTCGACGATGGCTCGTTCGACCTTCCCGCCGACCACCGGGAACCGCACCCGCACCTCGCCCGAGATCTGCCGCAGCGTCCCGCCGTCGGCGGCGGTGTGGAGGCGCTGCGCCGAGGCGCTGAAGCGATCGGCGTAGTTGTCGGGGAGCAGGGTCGAGCGCGCCGAGCAGGTCGTGCGGTCCCACTCGGTCTCCTCCACCCAGGAGATCTTCGCCGGGTCGACGACCTTGGCGACGCCGGCGGACAGGACGCGGGTGAACCGGTAGTGGACCCGCATCGTGACCGTGTCGCCCCGCTCGGTCCGGTCCAGCACCCGGGGTTCGCCGACGTTGGGGAGCCCGTCGAGGCGGGCGTAGAAGTCGGGGTCGGTGTAGCAGGCGACCACCTCGTCGGGTGGGAGCGCCAGCTGCGAGGTCAGTTCGAAGCGCACGCCACCACGATGGCACTCGCGGTGTCGAGCAGGTGACCGGCGCCGCCGGTCAGCGCTGCCACGGCGTCACGGCCGGCCAGCCCGTCGCAGGCATCGAGCACGGCGCCGGCGGCGGCGACGTGCTGGCGCGCTGTCTCCAGCGCCGACTCGATCTGGCCGGAGCGTCGCACGATGGCACGGGCGCGGTGCATCTCGTCCTCGGCCAGCGGCCGGCCGAGCAGGGACCGCAGCTCGTCGGCCTCGGCGCCGCCGTCGGCGAGCGTGCGGATGACCGGCAGTGTGTAGACGCCCTCGATCAGGTCATGGCCGGCGGGCTTGCCGAGCTGCTCGTCCGTGGCGGCGAGATCCAAGATGTCGTCGACGATCTGGAACGCCATGCCGTAGCGCAGGCCGAACTCCGTGAAGGCATCGATCCACGTGCGGTCGAGGCCGGCGGTGATGGCACCGATGCGGCTGGCCGTGCTGTAGAGCGACGCCGTCTTGCCGTCGATCGAGCGGAGGTAGGCCTCTTCGGTGCGGGTGACGTCATAGGTGTGTTGCAACTCGAGCACCTGGCCCTCGCAGAGGCGCCCGATCGTGCGGGCCAGCAGGCCGGCCACCTCGGTGCCCAGCGACGCTGCGATCTCCGAGGCGCGTGCCAGCAGGTAGTCGCCGGCGAGGATGGCTTGGAGGTTGCCCCACTTGGCGTTGACGCTCTCGACGGTGCGGCGGGTGGTGGCCTCGTCCATGACGTCGTCGTGGTAGAGCGACCCCAGGTGGACGAGCTCGACCGAGACGGCGCCCATGATCACGTCGTCGGGCACCGGAGCGAGCTCGACGGACGCGGACCCGGCGGCGCCGATGGCGAAGGCGGGGCGACCGCGCTTGCCTCCGGCTTCGATGAGGTGGCTGGCCACCTGCGTGAGGAAGGCGTCGTCGGCGACCACGCTGCGGCGGAGCGCGTCTTCGACGCGCTGGAGGTCGTCGGCGACCGTCGGCAGGACGAGGAGGGGGCTGGCGGGCACGGACTCACCCTAGGGCGGCCCCCCTGCGTTGACCCACTTGGCGCTGCAGCGCCGCAGGTCGGCGGGCCGGCCCGGTGGCGGCGCAGGAACTGCCCGCAGGCGTGGGTACACTCGGGGGACGTTCCCCACCCGCGGGAGGCAGTCCTTTGTTCGAACGTTTCACCGACCGGGCCCGTCGTGTCGTCGTGCTGGCGCAGGAAGAGGCGCGCCTGCTCAACCACAACTACATCGGCACGGAGCACATCCTGCTCGGTCTCATCCACGAGGGCGAGGGCGTCGCCGCCAAAGCTCTCGAATCGCTGGGCATCTCGCTCGAGGCGGTCCGGTCCCAGGTCGAGGAGATCATCGGCCAGGGCGGCTCGTCGCCCAGCGGCCACATCCCCTTCACCCCCCGGGCCAAGAAGGTCCTCGAGCTGTCGCTGCGCGAGGCGCTCCAGCTCGGCCACAACTACATCGGCACCGAGCACATCCTGCTCGGGCTGATCCGTGAGGGCGAGGGCGTGGCGGCGCAGGTGCTGGTCAAGCTCGGCGCCGATCTGTCACGCGTCCGCCAGCAGGTGATCCAGCTCCTGTCCGGTTACAGCGGGGGCGGCGCGCAGGGCGAGAAGGCGGGCGCCACGGCCGGCGGCTCCAGCCAGTCCGACCAGTCGCAGTCCGGCTCGTTGGTGCTCGACCAGTTCGGCCGGAACCTCACCCAGCTCGCCCGCGACAAGAAGCTCGATCCGGTCATCGGGCGTGAGCGCGAGACCGAGCGGGTCATGCAGATCCTGTCGCGCCGGCAGAAGAACAACCCGGTGCTCGTCGGTGAGCCCGGCGTCGGCAAGACCGCCATCGTCGAGGGGCTGGCCCAGTCCATCGCCGCTGGCGAGGTGCCGGACACGCTCTCGGGCAAGCAGCTCTACACGCTCGACCTCGGCGCGCTGGTGGCGGGTTCCCGGTACCGCGGCGACTTCGAGGAGCGCCTCAAGAAGGTGCTCAAGGAGATCAAGACCCGCGGCGACATCATCTTGTTCATCGACGAGATCCACACGCTCGTCGGTGCCGGTGCTGCCGAAGG
>CAZYKR010000350.1:0-3594 GCA_964648005.1 uncultured Iamiaceae bacterium | reverse complement strand
GTCGTCGGCGCCGCACAGCTCGCGCGCCGAGTGCACGGCCAGCTGCGGCGCGCCGACGTCGACCGTGCGGATGCCGAGCATCGAGGCGGTGAGCGGTCCGATCGTCGAGCCGCAGGGCAGATCGCTGCGCATGACGAATTCCTGCACGGGTACGCCGGCGCGCGCGCAGCAGCGCCGGAACACCGCCGCCGACGCGGCGTCGGTGGCGTAACGCTCGTTGGCGTTGTGCTTGAGCACCGGACCGGCGTTGGGCACCACGACGTGCGCCGGGTCGTGGCGGTCGGCGTAGTTCGGGTTGGTGGCGTGGGCGCCGTCGGCCGAGAGGCACCAGGAGCGCGCCAGCGTGGCGCGCAGGTCGTCACGGTCGCCGCCGAGCCCGTGCACGACGCGCTCGACGACCGATGCCAGCACGGCGCCCGCGGCACCCGACGCCGACGCCGAACCGACCTCCTCGTGATCGAAGAGCGCCAGCATGGCCACGCCGTCGGCGCCGGCGGGTCGGGCCAGCAGCGCCTCGAGCCCGGCCCAGCACGACAACTGGTTGTCGAGGCGCGGTGCGCTGAGGAACGCCTGGTCGAAGCCGACGAGCTGCGACGGCGCGGTGTCGTGGCACATCAGGTCGAACCCGGCGACGGATGCCGGCGCCACCCCGGCGGCGGCGGCGACCCGATCGAGCACCGCACCGGGGCGGACGGCACCCAGGCCCCACACCGGCTGGAGGTGCTGTTGGGCGTTGAGCGAGAGCCCGTGCTCGTTCACCCCGCGGTCGAGGTGGATGGCCAGCTGCGGGATGCGCAGCAGCGGCTCGTCGAGGTGGACGAGCACCGTTCGCTGCGCGTCCGGTCCGGCATCGGGGTCATCGACGACGAGCCGCCCGGCGATGCCGAGGTCGCGATCCAACCACGAGTTCCACAAGGCGCCGCCGTACACCTCGACGCCGACCTGGCGATAGCCCGCCCGCCCGGTGTCGGGATGGGGCTTGAGGCGCAGGTTCGGGCTGTCGGTGTGCGCCCCGACGAGGCGGATGCCGCCGTCGAGGGCGTCGGCGCCGGCGGCGCGCCAAGCGACGAGCGTGCCGCCGCGCACGAGGTAGCGGTCTCCCGACACGTCGTCCCAGCGGGCGGCCTCGTCGAGCGCCGTGAAGCCGGCGGCGTCGAGCCGGCGACCGACCTCGTCGACCAGGTGGTACGGCGTCGGGCAGGCGTCGATGAACGACGCCAGGGCCGGCGCGCCCGCGGCGCCGGGCACCGCAGGACCGTCCGGTCCGGGGGGAGTCGCCGTCGGGTCGCCCATCGGCGGGCGAGCCTACTGGACCTCGGCGTGACGGCGAGGCGACGGGTCGGGGTCCACCGTCGAGGGAAGTCGAGGGAATTGGGCGGTCCTTGCACCAACCAAGTACATTTGTGCGACTTGCGGCAGGGCCAGCGTGGGCCAGTCGAACCGACGTCGCCGCAGATGCCTTCCGGTGGTCACCGCAGTGTCGCGGGCCGGGGGAGCGCTGCGGAGGGTTCGACGCTGCTGCCATCGACGGAGACGTTCCCCGATCTCGGGGCCGACCCACGCCTGATGGGGAGAACGAATGCGAGCTGACGAGCGCAGCGCCGGCAACCGACACGATCCCGACCGCCCTGGTGCGGGCGCGAACCCGGATCTGGCGCCGGCCCAGGGCCTGTACGACCCACGGTTCGAGCACGACGCCTGCGGCGTCAACTTCATCGTCCACATGAAGGGGCTGCGCAGTCACGAGATCGTGCAGCACGGCATCGGTGCGCTGTGCAACCTCCAGCACCGCGGCGCGCTGGGAAGCGAGCTCAACACCGGCGACGGTGCCGGCATCCTGCTCCAAATCCCCGACGCCTTCTACCAGGAGGTCGTCCCGTTCGACCTGCCGCGCGAGGGCCGCTACGCCACCGGCATCGGGTTCCTGCCCCGCGATCCAGCCAAGGGCGCGCACGCCGTGGAGGCGATCGAGAAGATCGTCGCCGCCGAGGGCTTGCGGGTGCTCGGCTGGCGCGAGGTGCCGATCGACGACTCGATGATCGGGTCGATGGCACGCGAGACCGAGCCCGACTTCCAGCAGCTGTTCCTCGCCGGCGACGGCCTGGCCGATCTCGACCTCGACCGCAAGGCGTACATCGTGCGCAAGCGCATCGAGCACGAGATCGGCGACGACGACGGCACGGGTGCCGTGTACTTCCCGAGCCTGTCGTGCCGCACCATCGTCTACAAGGGCATGCTCACGACGCCCCAGCTCGCCGAGTTCTACCTCGACCTCAACGACGATCGGGTCGAGTCGGCGCTGGCGCTGGTGCACAGCCGGTTCTCGACGAACACCTTCCCGTCGTGGCCGCTGGCGCACCCGTTCCGGTTCATCGCCCACAACGGCGAGATCAACACCGTCCAGGGGAACCGCAACTGGATGCGGGCGCGTGAGGCGCTGCTGGCCAGCGAGCACTTCGACGAGGACCTCGATCGCATCTTCCCGATCTGCACACCCGGTGCATCCGACTCGGCCACCTTCGACGAGGTGCTCGAGCTGTTGCACCTCGGCGGGTACGAGTTGCCGCACGCCGTGCTGATGATGATCCCGGAGGCGTGGGAGCACCACGACGACATGGATCCGGCCCGCAAGGCCTTCTACCGGTTCCACGCCTCGCTGATGGAGCCGTGGGACGGCCCGGCGTCGATCGCCTTCACCGACGGCACCGTCATGGGCGCCGTGCTCGACCGCAACGGTCTGCGGCCATCGCGGTACTGGGTCACCGCCGACGACCTGGTCATCATGGCCTCCGAGGTCGGGGTGGTCGACGTGCCGGCGGACAAGGTCGTGCGCAAGGGCCGCCTGCAGCCCGGCAAGATGTTCCTCGTCGACACGATCGAGGGTCGCATCGTCGACGATGCCGAGATCAAGGACCGCCTCGCGACGGCGCACCCGTACGCCGATTGGCTCGAGGAGAACCTGGTCGGGCTCGAGGAGCTGCCGCACCAGGAGCACGAGTTCACCTCGCACCTGAAGGTGCTGGAGCGTCAGCAGATCTTCGGCTACACGGACGAGGAGCTCAAGATCCTCATCGAACCGATGGCGCGCGACGGCAAGGAGCCGATCGGCTCGATGGGCACCGACACGCCGCTGGCGGTGCTGTCCAACCGTCCCCGGCTGCTGTTCGACTACTTCCACCAGCTGTTCGCCCAGGTGACGAACCCGCCGCTGGATGCCATCCGTGAGGAGCTCGTCACGGCGTTGGGCGCCACGCTCGGGCCGGAGGGCAACCTGCTCGAACCGACCGCCGCGTCGTGCAAGCAGATCTTCGTGCCGCACCCGGTCATCAACAACGACGAGCTGGTCAAGCTGCTCCACATCGACCGGCACCCCGACCTCGAGGGCTACCGGTCGACCGTCGTGCGGTGCCTGTACCCGGTGGCCGCCGGCGGCGAAGGGCTGCGTCGGGCCATCGACGACGTGCGCCAGCAGTGCTCGGAGGCCATCGCCCAGGGCACGAACATCATCATCTTGTCGGACCGGCTCTCCACCAAGGACCTGGCGCCGATCCCGTCGCTGCTCATCACGGCTGCCGTGCACCACCACCTCATCCG
>CAZYKR010000349.1:0-3620 GCA_964648005.1 uncultured Iamiaceae bacterium | reverse complement strand
GGTGTCGCACATCTACCGGACCCGGTAGGTCGCACGTGTACCGGACCTTGACACCCTGTATTTGCTGACTCGGTGGCGTGTGTCAGGCCCGGGCGATGGAGCAGTTTCGCTCCATCGCACCCGACGAGCCGGCAACGGCGGGGTAGGCCGCGTGATCAGTCGTCGTCGCAGTGGTCGCCTTCCCAGGCTTCTCGGCCTTCTTTGACGGCGAGGGCGGCGATGGCGAGCGCGGCGAGGGAGTCAGCCCACCACCAGCCGAAGGCTGCGTTGAGGGCGAGGCCGGCGAGGAGCGCGGCGGACAGCCACGCGCACAGGAACGTCTCCTGGGCGTCAGCTCGGAGAGTGGGGGAGCCGAGGTCGATGGCGGTGCGGCGCTTCGCGATGGCGAGGGTGGGCATCACGGCGAGGGATAGGGCGGCGAGGATGATCCCGACGGTGGACTCGTCGGCTTCGCCGTGGGTGAACAGGAGGTCGCGTCCGGCTTCGAAGGCGACGTAGGCGGCGAGAACGAAGAAGGTGACGGCGATGGCCTTGAGTGCTTTGCGTTCGCGTGCTTCGTCGTAGCCGCCGCGCAGTTCGCCGCGGAACTGCCAGACGACGACCCAGGCGGAGAGCACTTCGATGATCGAGTCGAACCCGAACGCGACGAGGGCGAGGGATCCCGCGGCGATGCCGGCGCTGATCGCGACTACGGCTTCGATGACGTTCCAGCCGATGGTGAGCGCGGCGAGCCACAGCCCCCGTCTGACGAGCCGGTCTCGTTCGGTGGCGGTCATCGCGTGGCGGGTTCGAGGCCGACGCGGGGGAGGAACCGGCCGACGTCCGCGAGGTAGGTGTCGTAGGCGGGGCCGTGGGTGGCGCGCAGGTAGGGCTCTTCGACCAGGCGAACCTGGACTTCGAGGGCGGCGACGAGCACGACCAACGCGACGACGCTGACCGGGTTCGGGACGAGGAGCACGAGCCCGACGGTGGCGATGACCATGGCGGTGAAGATCGGGTTGCGGACCGATCCGAACACGCCGCCGGTGACCAGATCAGTGCGGGCGGCGGGGTCGACACCGATGCGCCACGAGTCGCCCATGGCGAGTTGGGCCACCAGCGTTAGCGCGACACCGGCGACACCGACGGCGATTCCGGCGGCGGCCGCCCACGGTGCGTCGAGGAGTCCGATGCGGGGGAGCCCGGCGAGGTCGGCGATGGGGGCGGCGGCGAGCAGGACGAGGGCGAGCACGAACCCGCCGGACCCGACGAGCTCGGCCGTGCCGGCACCGCGGCGGGGTCGGATGAACCCGGTCGAGCCGGTGCGACGCCACTGGACAAAGGACCGCCACCCGAACGCGAGCGCGAAGAACGTCACCTCCAGAACGAGGGCGGCCACTGCCCGGCTCACCGTCGGCCACCTTGGTCGTGGCGCAGGTGCTGGAGGGACAGGTCGAGCAGCATGCGGACGTGGGCGTCGTCGAGGGAGTAGTGCACCATGCGGCCGTCTCGGCGATTGCGCACGATCCCCGCGGTGCGCAACAGGCGCAGTGCGTGTGATGCGGTGGACTCGGGGATCTCGACGGTCTCGCTGATGTCGCAGACACACATCTCCCCGGCCTCCAACAGCGCGTAGAGGATCCGGGCCCGGGTCGGGTCCCCCAATAGCTTGAACAGGTCGGCCAAGCGGGCCGCGTCGGCGGCATCGACGAGGCCCCGCACCGCGGCAACCTTGCCGGCGTCGACCTGTTTGACCTCGCACTCATCCACCGCTGCGGCCATCCCTGACATCTGCATGACTGTACAGATATCGGATCATTGAGGGTCCGGGCAAGGTGATCTTCGTCACCCGGCGTTACCCCGCCCCCGTTGTGCAGGGTGCCGTTCGGGTGGGGCAGCGGGCCGAAGGTCCCTTCCGCCAGCGGTCGTCGTGAGCGCACGATGGGCACCATGAGCGATACGCCCGCGACCGACACCGACACCACCGAGACGGTGGCGTCGCCGCCTCGCCGCAAGTGGCTGGTCATCGCCGCGATCGTGGCCGGGGTACTCGTCATCGCCGGGATCGCCGGAGCGGTCGTGATCGCCAACGACGACGACACGCCCGACTACGCAGCAGACCAGATCGGTTGGATGCACCAGGGATGTCAGCAGTGGGCCGACAGCTACCAGGGCGCCAACGGCCCCAACGACGCGTGGTGCACCTCAATGGCCGGCTGGATGAACGGCCGAATGGGCGACAACACGATGATGGGCCAAGGCCAGATGATGGGGTCGATGATGTGGCAGAACCCCACCAACATGGCCACCACGTGCGAGCAGTGGATGGCCGACAAGCCCAACGCTGCGCCGGCAGGGGCCGACACCTCGGCGTGGTGCGGGCAGATGGTCGACTGGATGAACCAGCACATGGGCGGCTGGGACAACTGGATGATGAACGGCCCCATGATGAGCAACCCCTGAGCACGTGACCACGAGTTCACCCCCCGGCGAGCAGCCGTCACGCCAGGACCCGGCCGGCCGCTGGCCCCTACCCGCGAACGGCGCGACCGAACCATCCGATCACCTGACCCGCCGCCAGGTGCTCATCGGCATCGGCGCGACCGGCGCGCTCGTCACCGTGGGCGGCCTCGCGGCGTGCACCCGCAACCCCTCGGCCCCTGGTGGCCAACCGGCACCCGGATCCGCCACGCCCAGTCCCGAGTTCGCCGAACCCGACGTGTTGGCCAGCGAGAACGGTCGGCTGGAGGTCAACCTGCGTGCCGCGGCGGCCACGGTCGCCTACGGCGGCGTAACCCGCTGGGCGTTGACCTACAACGGGTCGACTCCCGGGCCGACCCTGCGGGTCCGGCCCGGCGACGATCTGACCATTGTCTTGGAGAATGGCCTGGACGCGCCGACCAACCTGCACACCCACGGGCTGCACGTCTCACCCGAAGGCGACAGTGACAACGTCTTCGTGATGGTCGAACCCGGCGAGACCCACACCTACCGGTACCGGATCCCCGCCGACCACCCGTCGGGCACGTTCTGGTACCACCCCCACCACCACGGCCAGGTCGCCACCCAGGTCTTCGGCGGTCTCGCCGGCGCCATCATCATCGAAGACGCCATCGACCAGCTCCCTGCCCTCGCGGCCGCGACCTCCCGGGTCCTCGTGCTGGCCGATCCGAACATCGGCGACTCCGACGCGGTGCTCGGCGGCTCGATGATGGACGCCATGTTCGGCCGGGAAGGCAACGCCATCGTCATCAACGGCCAGAACCGCCCGCGCATGCGCGCGGGAACAGGCACGAGCGAGCACTGGCGCCTGATCAACGCCAGCCCGTCGCGCTACTACGCGCTCAGCGTCGACGGCCTCCAGATGCACCTCGTCGCCAGCGACGCCGGACGCCTCGACCGCCCACGCCCCGTCGACGAGGTGGTCCTCGTGCCCGGCGAACGCGCCGAAGTCCTCATCGCCCTCGACGACGCAGGCACGCACCGCCTCGTCACCCGGACCGTAGACCGTGGCGGCATGGGCATGATGGGCGGCGGAGGCGGGATGGGCAACGGCCGCGGCCCATCGAGCGCGACCACCGAGATCGCCACCCTCGAGATCAGCGGCGACCCGGCACCGTCACCCGACCTCCCCGACCACC
>CAZYKR010000348.1:0-3635 GCA_964648005.1 uncultured Iamiaceae bacterium | reverse complement strand
TCGCGTGGCCGGGCACGAGCAACCTCAACTGGTCGGGGCCCAATCAGAACGTCGCCGTCACGACGCTCACCGCCGTCGACGCCTCGGCCATCTGCAACCTCTACGCCAGCCAGACGACCAACGTCGTCGTCGACGTCTTGGGCTACTACCGCTAATCCGGCGGTGACTCCTCGGCCGCGAGCGCCTCTGCCCGCAACGGCGCCAGTTCGTTGATCGTTGTCGTGACCCCGGGCGGCAGCTCGGACGCGAAGGCCTCGAGCTGGGCCTGCAGCGGCGCCAACGCCTCGGGACTCGTGGCGTAGAAGTCGAGCTCGGGGTCCCAAGCCGTGACGACCTCGCGGTCCAACTTCCACGAGCCCGCCAGGATCCACGACTCCGGCACGTCGTAGAGCATGGTCGCCGGATACACGACCGCGACCTCGAAGCCTCGGTCGCGCGCCAGCTGCTCCCAGTAGGCCGCGGACGGGCGCTGACCCGTGCGCCGACGCTCCTCGAGCACCTCGAAGTCCCCGAGCCCGAGCACGTCGGTGATCGGACCCTCGTGGAGGAGGCTGATATAGCCGAGCTCGCTGGTGGCGATCGGTCGGCCCTCGTAGAAGCGCTCCAAGAACCGCGCCGCCTGGTAGCGCTGCCCATAGGTGTCGGCGACGGCCAACGGCACCTGCCGGGCCAGGTCGATCTTCGTCCCGCTCAGCAGCAGTGCGCTCAGCAAGAGTCCGGCTACGAGCGGCGTGTGCGGCGTCGGCGCCCGTCGTTGGGCCGGGACGAGCTCCGCCGCCACGTCCAGCAGGACGAACACGGCCAGGGTGATCAGATACGCCTGGTAGCGCTCGTACCACCCGATCTGCGCCAGTGCGACGTGCGCCACTGTCGCGACGAGGAGCACCACCAGGCCGTACGTCGATCGCCGGCCCTGCCGCCAGCCGACCAGCAGCAGCGCCAGCGTCAACGCGGCCAACGCCGCCAACAACGGGTCGCCGGTGAGTCGTTTGTGCAGCTCGTCGAGGGCGAACGCCTCGCCCAGACCGCTGACGCCCTGACCCTTGGCCAGCACGGAGTTCGGCAGCGCGCCCTGCCCCATCGCCAGGTTCACCAGCACGAACCCGACGAATGGCGCGACGGCCGCCACCGCAATGCCGGCGGCGCGCCGCACCTGACTGCCGAGCGTGACGTCCTCGCGCCCCGCGGGACGCCAGCCCGGCAGCACGATCGCCAGCTCCGCCGCCACAAGGCCGGCGACGACGAAGAGCGTCTCGAAGCGCGTCAGCGTCGCCAAGGCCACGAGCAGGTACGGGAGCCACGCCCGGCCACCGGTATCGCCAACGGCGCGCCGGGCGAAGCACACGACGGCCCACACGATCAGCACCGTGTGGGCGATGTGCTCCATGCCGAGCATGGTCAGCGCCGGCAGGAACAAGATCACGACGACGAGGGCTACGACCGCGACGGCGTCCGCGGGCCGATGCCGGGACGGCTGCAGCACGCGTTGGTGCGAGGCCAACAGGACGAGCAGCGCGATCGACGCCACCACGTTCAACAGCAGCGGGCCGAGCGCCGGCGCGAACGGCAACACCACGGAGGTGGCGGCCACCGCCAACGTCCACAACGGCGACGACGACGCCGACTGGAACTCACCGGGCACCACGCCCCAGGTCCCATGGTGGATGAGGTTCTGGGCGATGCTCAGGTGGATGGCCGGATCATCGATGGCGTACACCAGCGCGCCCGATGTGCGCCGCAGGGACAGCACCAGCATGAGACCGAGCGTCACCAGGTAGGCACCCACCGCCCAGCCGACGAACGCCCGGCGCGAGCCGGCAGAGGTCTTCGGCACCGCGGCAGACTACGCGCCCCGGTCACCAGCACCCGCAACCGGCCGGTTGCTTCTGGCGCACCGACGCATGGGTAGGAGCGCACCATGCATGCCTTCGCGCTGAATCGCACGCTCAAGCCGACTCCGGAAGCGTCGAGCACGGACCACCTGCTCGACCGCCTGGCCGCCGACCTCGACGACCTCGACGTCACCCTCGACCGGGCCCGGGTCGTCGACCACGACGTCCGTCCGGGCGTGCGCTCGGACGAGGGCGACGGCGACGAGTGGCCGGGACTGCTCGACCGGGTGCTCGACGCGCCCATCTTCGTGCTGGCGACACCGATCTGGCTGGGTCATCCGGCGAGCACGGCACAACGGGTCCTCGAGCGCCTCGACGCCCTGCTCACCGAGACCGACGAGCGCGACCAGATGCCACCGGCGGACCGGGTGGCCATGGTGGCGGTCGTCGGCAACGAGGACGGCGCCCACCACGTCGGCGCCGAGCTGTTCCAGGGCCTCAACGACCTGGGCTTCACCGTGCCCGCCAACGGCATGACGTACTGGGTCGGCGAGGCGATGCACGGCACCGACCTCAAGGACCTCGACGCCTTCCCGGACAAGACCGCCCAGACCACCAGGACGATGGCGATCAACGGGGTGCACTTGGCGCGAGCGCTGGCGTCGGGCCCGTATCCATCGTTGACGTAGGTCGGCGACGTCGCCGACCCGATGCCTGCGGGGTCCTCGCCGTCCGAGAGGAGGCCGGGCGACCCGCCTCAGACGACGCTCAGGTGGCACCGCAGCCGGCAATGCGCACGGCGCGGATCCTTGGGCACGAGCTCGTCCACCTCGAGGCCCTCGATGCCGTCGGTGACCCCGTAGGCGATGCCGAGGTGCAACGCACAGACCGTGTCGGGGTCGGCGAGTGCCGTTGACACGAAGGGGCAGGCGCGCAGCGTGATGTCGACCTGCGCCCCCTTCTGGCGCACGGTCGGTTCGAAGCCGTGGCGGGCCATCTGATCGACCAGGGTGCCGACCGGATCGCCCGCCGCCGCCGCGCCGAGCCGCTGACGGCGCCCGGCGCGCCGACCGACCTCGACCGGGCCGTCACCGGTGCGCACGATCTCGGCGAGCCAGAGCGACAGGCGCTCGTACGGACCGGCCACACCCCAGCGGCTCTCGGCGCCGGGATCCAGCCGGTACACCAACCGCGGTCGGCCCCGGCCGGTGGTGGGCGCCTTCTCCTCGACCACCAACGCCGCCGTCACCAACTTGGCAAGGTGCTGGCGGATGGCGTTGTGGTTCAGTCCGAAGTGCTCGGTCAGCTCTGCGACGTCGACCGGACGATCGGCATCGACGATGTAGCGGAACACGCCGTAGCGCGTGGGATCGCCGAGCGCCCGGGCCTGCACCTGCAACGTCGTCATCGTGGATCTCCTCGGCGCCCGTTCGGTCCATTCGGGCACGCAGCGCACTTATTCTATGCTTCGCTAGACGTTTGCGAAGGCTGGCGGAGCCTCGTGGCGGACGCCGACCATGCTGCGGACGCCTGCGCGTCGGCGGTGTTCAGCGTCGCCAGAAGATGTGGTGCACGACGTCGCTCGACGGGCTCGGCACGATCTCGAGATGGAAGCGGTCGGTCAGGTCGTCCGGGCCGTCCCACAGACGCTCGCCGCGTCCGAGCTCGACGGGCGCCACGGCGACGTGCATGGTGTCGACGAGGTCGGCATCGAGGAAGGCGCGCACCGTCGCCACGCCTCCGCCGAGGCGCACGTCCTTGCCTCCGGCCGCCTGGCGGGCCCGCTCGAGCGCCTCGATCGGC